>JANPCU010000131.1:0-36270 GCA_031431195.1 Planctomycetota bacterium
CCGCTTTTCTCGTGGGGCACGTTAGACTTGGCGCGGGCCAGATTGACACGTACGACGGACGTCCTCGTCCGTCGTTCTCTCAGGTTTTCCACACGGACGGACGAGGACGTCCGTCCTACGAAATGCCTCATTTATTGCCGCGAGAAGTATCTCTGAAGTGCCCGTACTCCAGCGTCATGCCCTGTGCAGAAAAATCACGCGGGGACAGTGTCGACGGTATTCAAGGGGCGTTGTGGAAGAGTGGTGGCCGCAAAGAACTCAAAAAACGCAACAGGAAGAGTTCTCCTCTTTGCGTTTTTTTAGTTCCTTGCGGCTCCCCCTCCTCTCGGGATTCACGCTCTCGTTCAGGAGTCTCGCTCACGATTCGCCGGTCTACGGGCACGTCGGAAACGTGCCCCACGGCGAGCGGATCGATCTCTATCGTGTTCTTAACACTGAGGTGAGTCTCCCGCCCAGCACTCCCCGACCGGCAAAATTCGCCGCTCCACGGGTGACATTGCGCATATTGCCGATTATGCTTCACTTACCAATTGCGCAGAATCCCCGGCGGTGGGTGAGTGGGTCACCAGCTGCTGTCCCAAATAGAGCCTGTCTGGCGAGGGGGCCTGGGCTTGATCAGGAGTGCCGTCATGTTCAAAGCAGCTGTGTTGAGTGTACTGGGGTTGGTTGCGGGAATGTCCGGGACCGTGGCCCAGGCGCAGTACTTCTACTCTCCCGTCGGATATTCCTACTCCGGCT
This sequence comes from Planctomycetota bacterium, assembly GCA_031431195.1. GTDB lineage: Bacteria > Planctomycetota > Planctomycetia > Planctomycetales > Planctomycetaceae > TH-plancto1. The sequence continues at coordinate 739 of JANPCU010000131.1, forward strand.
ATTACCCGGTCCGCCCGGTCTACTCGGCTCCAGTGGTTGTCGGCGTGGTTCCGCGATACTACGCCGCTCCGGTGATTGTGTCGCGTCCAGTGTATGTGTCTCCGGTGGTGCGAACGGTCTACTCGGCTCCCGTTTACACGTCATCGATTTCGACGGTGTCGTACTCGCAAGAGCCAACACCGGTCTACAGTGAGCCAGCGACTTCCTACTACGCTCCAGCTCCGGTCTACGTCTCTCCCGCCCCTGTGGTGGTCTCCAGCACGGTTTACGCTCCTTCGTACGGCTACACGTCCTACAGAACGGGCCTGTTTCCATCGACCCTTCATAGCCATACCTACGGCCCTGGCTATTCGGTTCACGAGCGGTCCACTCCCTACCGCAACGTGACTCGCGTTCGCGGCTGGTAGTTCCCGCTGAACACACTCTACCTGTTTTGCCACAGCCCTCGATTCATCGAGGGCTGTTCGCATTTGAGTGGAACATTGGGCGGTCATTCCTCTTTGTTCCAACAGTCTACCCCAGAACTGTCGTATCCATACCCAGATCACTCGCCCTTCACTGAGCTCAGCCATGCCTCAGCCCACCAGCCTTTCACGGTGCTGCCTGTCTTGGATTCCGCTAATCGCGATAGCACTCAACTTGCCATCGTTTGCGATGGCTTGCCTCTGGGATTATGACACCCTCCAACAGGAGCGCAGCCGGTTCCCGTCGGCTCTCGAACTGATCACCGGAAAATTTCCACGCCACATCAAAGAGTTCTACGAGTGGCGGCTGAAGGACCGGCAGAAGAAGATCGCTGAGACTGGCCCCACTCCGGAACTGCTTGATGATTTAGCGGTGGCATTCGACAAGATCGGCGACCACGACCAATCGATCGCCACGATGGAGCTGGCCGAACAGAAATTTCCCGGGCGGTACGAGACAGCTGCAAACCTGGGGACATTCTATTTTCATGCGAAGCGATTGGAGGAAGGAGTCCCGCACATCGAGCGGGCTCTCCAGATCAACCCGCACGCTCATTTTGGGTGAGAGAAGTACCAATTGCTACTGGTGAAGTATGTGCTGTCGAAACAGGTCGATGGGAAGACGACCTTGCCACTCGCCGAGATCGATAAGTACGGTGGCATCTATCAAGACGGGTTTCGTGACTTCATCGTCGGAGATTGGCCTCACAAAGAGCAAAGACCAGAAGCCCAGCGAGCTGTGCAGGGAGTTCTTGGCATGATGCGATTTGGAACGTTTGATTCCCCCGTTCTGCTCGAAGCACTTGGAGACCTCCTCTCAGAAATGGAATACGATACCGGCAATCAACAACTGGCCTCCAGGGCCTTCTTGCAGGCCTCGTACGTCACCGCCGATCAGCCGGAACTTTCAGCAAAATATCGCCTTCGTGCAGAACATGTTCTTCGCTCTCAGATCGGAGGCACCGGCCAGAACGATGAGATGCAACTGAGCGATCTGGAACCGCTGTTCCAGAAGGAACTCACCGACGCCGTGACCTGGAACAAAAAATTGGCCAGTGACGAACAAACCTGGCTGGCCTCTAGTCCCGATCCCGAGGCCACCTACACCGCGAATTATGCCACAGACCCCAAGGTCGTCGACCTGACCCACCTCATTCCGCAGCGAGGTCCAGTTCGGGGTGTCAACCTCTTGCTCGTCATTCCCGTGGCTGCCGGACTCCTGCTCGGGGCGTTCATTCTGCTTCGGGCTTGGGTGAGCCGCAATCGCCGAAGGGTTCCCGAATCAACGGAAGCCTGATCAAACAGTGGCCTGCCCTCTTGCCTCCGACCCTCCCCGCGCGCGACCGCTCCTGCTGAGGTTACGAGCCTGCACTTCAGCGGACTCGAAACTGTTCGGGGTTCTGTCGTGCGGTCGAGTTCTGTTTCATTCTTGCCCGGTGATTTGGTCGCCTGTTACGGGGCCGACGGAGTCAGCCGGTTCATTCGCGCGGCCACTTGGTCTCCGTTGGCACCGGCAGGACTGCGCTTCGGTCCGTCGCATGTCGCGATCATCTCCGAGTCGGATCGTGGCCTGTTGTGGGTCGAGTCGACGACGCTCTGCCCGCATCCCTGTTTGATTCGCGGTGAGCGCGTCTCGGGGTGTCAGGCTCATGCACCCGAGACTCGCCTGCGGGACTACCTCGCAGCGGGTGGGCATGTTGAGCTGTATCGCCTCACCGAAATTAATCAACTGAATCGCGAGGAGCGGCTGCTTCTGCGCGGGATACTGTTCAGGCATTTCCTGTCAGACCCCGTCGGGTACGACTTGGGGGGAGCGATTCTCTCCGGAACGCGGGCGATTCGCTGGCTGGGGTTATTGCCCGGTGCGGACCTGCACTCGCTGTTCTGTTCGGAGCTGGTGGCCGCGATTTTGATGCGGCTCAATCGCCTGAACCATGCGAACCCGACCGGGTTCTCGCCCGCCCGCCTGCTGCGGTTGCTGGTCACGCTGGGAAAGTACCACCGCGTTGCCCACTGGGATCGGTTGTCCGACGGGGAGGCACTGGCTCATGAATGATTGGAGTCTGAAAATGCGTAGGGTGGGACAAGGTCGCCTCGACCGCAGGCCCACCATGTGCGACGTGGTCCATCATGGGGATGGTGGGCCGGCGCCCAGAGCGGCTTGTCCCACCCTACGCGTTGCGGTCCGCGCGATTGCAAAACTCCTCCTCGCGATGCTGTTGCTGCAAGCCCCCCGCGTCTGGGCGCAGAATTTTTCCGTGGCCGAACCCGAGCTGCGGACCGTCGCGGAGGCGGCCCGCGAGCGCTCGGCGAAGTTCTGGTCGGGGAAATCGCTGCCCGGCAGCTGGTCGGCACCCTGCCCAGTCCAATGGTCGACTCGCTCTGGTCCTGGCAGCGGGCTGACCGGCTTTCAGATTCAAAACGGCGAGGTGTTCGGCTGGCAGATGACGCTTCGAGGCGACCGCAATACGGTGCTGTACGATGTCATTCCGCACGAGGTCGACCATGCCGTCCGCGCCAGCTTGTGCCGCCGCCCACTCCCGCGCTGGCTCGATGAAGGGTGTGCCTCGCTGGTTGAATCCGAGACCTCGCACGAATTGTTGCGTCGTCAACGCCAGACTGCCACGGCGACCCGGCTGACCCCGACCACTATCGACCGACTGAGCTATCCCACCTCCGCCGACGATACGGCCCGACTCTATGCCGAGGGGTTCTCGCTGGTCGAGTATCTGCTCTCGCGCGGTACGCCGCACGACTTACTCCGAGTGCAACTGGCCACCGAGCCGCCGTCGCGTTCACTGGTCCAGGTCTACCGCACGGAGCTACCGCAACTCTTGTCGGGATGGCAGATATGGGAGCAGCGGCGGCTCACCACGGGGACACGCTGCGACTGTGTGAACTGTCCTTGGCATCGCCGTCCGAACATCCCATCTGGCCCATCATCACCGACAGCAAGTTCCCGCCCGACACTGACGATCTGGACCGCGAGTTGGTGTACTCCGTGCCAGCAGTTTCACCGCGACCTCGCGAACCAGCCGAATTACCGCACGCGACTGGAGTCTCGGTTTCAACTGGTCATCCGCGACTTGGACCAGTCTCTATCGCTGGCCGCCCAAGAGGGCATCCGCACCGTCCCAGTCTTCACGGCTCCCGGTCAGCGAGTCGAGGGCTACCTTGGGCCGGAATGGCTTTTGCGGCAACTCGGGCTGGAGGAGCCGGTCACACCACCCGTGACACCGCCTGAAATTCCCCGCGAGCCGGTGGTGCCACGACTCATCGCCCCCCCGCCTGTCCTCCCTCGTGAGACTCCCCTCACCAGACCGCCCAAACCAGTCCACATCGCACCCGCAGCGCCCGTTGCGACCTCAGTAGAACCATCTCTATGGAGCCGCATCCTCGGCCTGGCTCCGGTCGCGCTGACGGTCCTCACTTCGCTGGGAGTCCTGAGCGGCACAGCTGTCACCGGAGGTATCGGCGGGGTCGCGCTGATGTTGCTGCTCAAAATTCTGCAACGCCGCGCAACCCGGACCACTCAGGGTACGCCACCCGCAGTGGAAGGCGGTGTGGCTGTGCCAGCAGCCCGCGCCCCCTTTCCCCGCCAGCTGGATGAAGCAAGTGAGCTACTTGGACTCCGCCAATCAGAAGGACGTGTGGCAACACTTGACGCACTGCGCGGCATGTTCCTCGACGACGAACTCGAAAAGTTGAAGGACGATCCCGACTCTCGCACCCGTCAAGTGGTTGACCGCATCTTTGCCGCGATCAACCACCGCGTCGATGAGGCAGCCCCGCTGACGACCAAAGTGTGACTCGGGTGAGCTGTCAGCCATCAGCGGTCTGCAGTCAGCCAAAGCAGAAGTCGTCAGTGTTCAGTCATCAGTTGTCAGTGAAGAGTCTCCTCCCCCCACTCCTCCACTCCCCCCTTCACAAGGCCCCCCCCCATGCCCATCGGCGACCCCGGTCACGAACAATTCCGACGAGCGATCGTGACGCTCCGCAACCTGCATATCGCAGCTGCCTTGTCCCCCCTGTTCACGATGCGGTCCGAACTGCTCGCGAATGACGAGCTGTCGGATCGCGGCGGATTCGACGATCCGACCCGCGACCATTTGGTCAAGCTGTTGGTGTACTGTGATCGCTGGCGACGGCGGGTGACTCACAACCCGGACAACGTTCCGCTGGGTGACAAGATTGAGAAGGCCATCGACTCCAAAGCCACGATCGACATCGGCGATAAGCCGTTCGGCGGCGATGACATTCAGAACCAGTCGGGCGGCCTGTTGTCGCTGCCGTTCGCCCTTGATGGCAGCGACCCTGACATCCCGCTCCAGTCTCAGTTGAAGCTCAAGAGTACGCACGCTCTGGTCCTGGCCGGAGCGATCGACAAGGCGATCGTCGCCTGGACCCGCCTGAACAGCCGCGATCGCACCCGATTCATCACACGTTTCGACTCGATGCGCGTCTACGGCCACTACCAGGAAATCCTGGGCTACCTCTCGGCCTTCGGCGGCGAAGAGAACCGCATTGATGTTGCGCAGGTGCTACCCAGCGATGAGCCGCTCGGGGCCGACGACAGCCCGAACCGCAAGACGGAACGGGTCGGGGTGCCCGAAGCGGCGCGTTCCAGTAAGTAGACTCTCCCGAAACTGAAGATCTCAATCCTCACCCACAGCCTGTTCTCATGCGAGAACAGGTTGTGGGCGTTTTCTGGGGCGCACTGAACTGGCGAGGGATTTTCTGTGATACTTTTACAAAAAGACAGGTGACAAGTCACAAAAATATGTGATACTTCTTCCAGTCGGTGGTGTTTGTGTGATACACATCCGCTGCTAAAGACGATGCTCATTCAGCGACATGTCCATCATTTCGGCACGGAAGGGAATGGTGAAATGTGGGAGCGGGTCCAACGGCTCCTCGTGGCCAGTACATTGTGATGCCTACGGCATCCGCAAGAACAGCTGCATGGAGCCTGTGTGAAAATCGGAGACGCGAGTACCAACTGCTCCGAAGACTCGCATTCAAGCTGATCTGTTGGCCGACTGGGGCGGATGAGAGCGAACAGCATGCCAGTGACATCGACTGGGACTGGATTAAGTCTCTGGAGGGGAAGCGAGTCGGTGAATTGCGAATCGATGAGCACATCAACGGCCACAACAACGTGCGAGTGATTTTCTTCAAGGCCAACAAGCCTTTGCCGGGTGAGACGTTGTGTCGCATCTGGCTTCTGACTGTCTTTCAGAAAAAACGCCAGCAATTCACCAACACAGAGATCCGAGCTTTCAAGGCCATGAGAGACCTGATTGTCTACCGCCATTACGGCGGAGACTCACAAGCCTAGCGGGTTCCCTCATTCTTCGATTTAGGAGCGAAGATTCCAATGTCAACCATCACCACACCCAATGAGATTCTGGCAGCCGGAGCTTCGCAGTTTGCGATGTTCTTCAATGCCTATCGGGAATGCAGCCCTGAGATTCAGGAGATCATTCACGACATGACGGCTATCGCAGCCGACCCGGAAGCCACGGCGGATGAGAAGCGATTGGCGTCTCAAACGCTGATCGAGGCGCTGTTTCCGGCTCTCACAGCCGACGTGCATGACCAGGATGAGATTCTATTGCGGTCGAGGGAATCGCAGCAGATCGAGATGGATCTGGACCATGAGGAAGTAACATTTGCGGAACGACTACGCGTCCTGATGGCGGAGAAATCGATCACGCAGGAGTATCTGGCTGAGATGACCGGAGTGAGTCAACCGGCAATTGCGAACATGCTTGCGAGGCAATGCCGACCACAACGACGAACTATTGCCAAGATTGCAGCGGCATTGGGAGTCGAATCCTCTGAACTGTGGACGGACTCGATTCAGTAACCCTCGGTTCCAACTTTCGCGACCTCTTTCACAGCCGGTTCTCTGGCGAGAACCGGCTGTGTACATTCCTTGGACGAGGCCACCACGATCCGACAGCAGTCGCTTGATGCATCCGGTCCAACTTCCCGATGCTCATGGCAGGATCAGCAACCGTAGTACTCTTTAACTCTCCTCATGAATCCGTCTCCGACAAGCCAATAGCCATGCCACAACCTGACTGGGTGTACTACGCAGCGGGCATTGGGTTGATCGTGGCCAGCGTGGCGGCTTGGATTGGCTCGTTCTATCGGTTCCCGGGGAACTGGGTGGTGGTCGCTCTCTCCGCTGTTTCGGCTTATTTCCTGCCGCAGAAGAACGATCAACTCGGCCTGACGTGGACGACCGTGGCTGTACTGGCGGGCGTGGCAGTCATTGGCGAACTGGTCGAATACTTCGCCGGGCGATCCGCTGGACACGCGGGCGGGGTTCATCGTCGCAGCCTGGTCATTGCCATGATTGGAGGGATCAGCGGAGCCTTGATCGGCTCGGTATTGACGCTGCCGATCCCCTACATTGGCAGTTCACTCTCGCTGCTGATTGGCACCTTGGCGGGAGTGGCGGGCGGGGCCTATTTTGGTGAGGTTCTTTATAGCGACCGGAAAGGGTGGAGCCGCCTCAGCATCCACACATCCCTCGTGACCCGCTTGCTAGGTACAGTCGGAAAGTTGGTGGCAGGTTTGACGATGGTCGCGATCCTAGCCTCCGCATTATTCCCATCGAAGGGGTGAATCTGTCCGTGTGCAATCTGACGGTCACGGTGGTTTTTTGCATCATGCCTGACTCGGAGGCTCTGTTTGCGAGAGACTTTGCGGATCAGTAAAACTGGGTTGAATCAGTAGGATACTGGGGTCATGATAATAGTATACACCCCCAATCGCGCCGCAATTGCCTCGCGGTGTGCCCCCACTCCCGACGTAAGTCGGCCCTTCACTACAGAAGATCGCGGAGAGAATGACCATGCACTGGAACAAGATTCTATTGGCTGCCTCAGCAGCTGCCTCGCTATGGACCGGTGACTTGCTCGCTGGCGGACGTCGTGGATGCTGTGCTCCGTCGATTCCCTGTGCTCCGAACAGCTGTGTGACTTATAACCCGTGCGGCAGTAGCTATGGCCGTATGTTGTCTTACTCCCAAGCGCTGGAGCGTGCGGAGCAGGCCAACGTGGCCGAGGCCGCTCTGGCGGAGACTTCGAACAAGCTGACCGGTGCGGAAGCTCGCATCGCTGAGATGGAGAAGCAACTCGCGGACGCGAAGGCGGCGACCGACAAGGCCGTGGCCGAACGCGATGTCGCCATGAAGGTCTCGGAAGAGAATATCGCCGCCAAGAAGACTGCCGACGACAACGCCGCCAAGATGGCTCAGTCGGCCAAGGAATCCAAGGCCGCTGCCGAGAAGGCGAACGCCGAGAAGAAGTCCGCCGATGAGGCCAAGGTTGCCGCTGATACCGCCAAGGCCGCCGCAGAGGAAGCCAAGAAGGTCGCCGACACCGACAAGGCCAAGGCGGTCGCCGCTGCGGAAGAAGCTACCAAGACCGCCACCAAGGCGGGCGAAGAACTGAAGGCCGCTCAAGCGTCGTTGACCAAGGCTGCCGAAGACCTCGCGGCTCAGAAGAAGCAGGACGAGGAGCAGCAGAAGCAGATCGAAGAGTTGAAGAAGATGATTCCCGCCAAGCCAGAAGATGGCAAGCCGGAAGACGACAAGAAGCCCGAGGGTGACCAGCCAGAAGGCGACAAGCCCGCTGAGGACAAGCCTGCGGAAGAAAAGCCAGCCGACGAGAAGCCTGCGGATGAGCCAAAAGCCGAGTAACGGCCGAGTCTCTGAATTCGATGCACCCGAGAACGCGACAGATCCCTGTCGCGTTCTTGGCATTGAGGGGCGTACACTCTCTGCGTTCATGGCTCGGGAGGGCGAAGCTCCTGCTGAGCTGCAAGCCAGACTCGAAGCGGTTTCGCAGCTGCGGCTGGGCAGGAGCCTGGCCCCAGTGCTGTGAACACGATCGTGGCCCAGTCGTTCACTGTGGGGCACGTTTGCTACGGGCCCGTCGCCTCTCCGACCGTAGCTCATGTCGCTCCGCGACTGAGATTCCTCCCACCCGCCCCCCTTCGATTTCTGGGGAACCTCCGGGTCGAGTCCTTCATCCGGCGGAATGCGAGTCGCAGAGCGACATCGCTTACGCTCCCTCATGTTCACAGCACTGGCCTCGCCCTCCCGCCCTTCCAACAGTGACCGGAGTCCTCACATGTCCCGCCGAACAATTCTCTTCGCTGCGGGCGGGTCCGGGGGACACTTATTCCCGGCGATCGCGGTCGCTGAGGAACTGCAACGCCAGGACAGCGACCTGCGCATCGGGATCGTCGCCTCAGACAAAGAGATCGACCGGTCGATCCTCGCCCCCACCTCCTTCGAGCGAGATCATCTCGCTTCAGTCTCTCCTGGTCGCATCTGGCGACAGCCGTGGACGGTCCTCTCCGAGAACTGGCACGCCTGGCGCGCCGCCCGACAGCTCATTCGCGAGCAATCCCCATCAGTCGTCATCGGCTGTGGAGGCTTCGCCAGCGCCCCGTTGGTCTTCGCTGCCATCCGCGCGGGCGTCCCGGTTGTTCTGTTGGAGCAGAACCTGATCCCCGGTCGGGCCAACGTCTGGCTCAGCCGCTGGGCCATGCGCATCTGCCTCAGCTTTGAGGAGACGCGGACGTACCTCCCAAGCTCGGTCCAGCGCCGAGCAGGCGTTGTCACCATCACGGGCAACCCCGTTCGGCGGTCGATGCTCCCGATCGAGCCGCTGCCCGCACGACTACCGAACCAGCTACTGATCCTCGGAGGCAGCCAAGGCGCACGGCACCTCAACGAGGCTGTGGCCGCCTGGGTCTCGACTCGCCCCGCTGAACTCCGGGGCTGGCACCTCATCCACCAAACCGGAACGGGCGACCAGCCCGCTATCGCCAAGTGTTACTCTTTGGTGTCTGATTTTCTCCGAGCCGAGGCGGTCGAGTTCATCGCCGACCCCAGCGTCTATTACCGCTCCGCCACGCTTGTCATCGCCCGCGCGGGGGCGACCTCGCTGGCCGAACTCGCCTGCCTCGCAGCCCCCACTGTTCTCGTTCCGCTGCCGACAGCGGCCCGCGACCACCAGACCGCCAATGCTCGTTGGTATGCGGATCGAGGGGCGGCCCGCCTGGTGATTCAACACGCAACGCCGCCTCAGACAGCCCTTACACTCGCCGCTGCGGTCGTTCCACTCTTGTCGGATCTCTCGACTCGGCACCGACTCAGTCGGGAGATTTATCGAGCTTCCCGACCCGATGCAGCTGATCGAGTCGCCCGGATCTTGATGAATGTCTCTGCCTGACACTGCGAGTTCATTACCTTAGCCTTGGCTTACGGCAGTCCGGGAACTGAGGGGCAAGTCCCTCTTCTGCGCCCCGCCGGAATGATGTGATCGAGCGACTTCTCGGTTGTACGAAGACTGCCACCAACTCCCGACTGGCGACGCCGCTTTCGGTGCGGACATAGCTGTAGGGAGTCGGCCGGGATGAAGGGATCCGCAGGGGCATTTCGGTGGCCCTTTCATTACGCGGTCAAGCAGTCCTTGTCCATCAGGCCCGCCGCGAGGGCAGGCGGGAGAAACCGGCCACCCCAGTGACTTCCGTTGGCGGCTCAGCGACAACTGCGGTAAGGTGAGGTCGAGGACAGACCCGCGATGTATGAGCTCCCGATCTTGAATTCTCCAACGCCTGAGCCAGTGCCCCCCCTGCTGCCCGCTGGGAAGAGTACGCGGTTCCTGGTCGAAGGGATGCACTGTGCCGCCTGCGTCTCACGGATTGAGGCGGGGCTGAGAGAGGTTCCCGGAGTGGTCGCTGCGCGGGTGAACCTCGCCACACGCGAGGCCACCGTCATCACGGCCAGCGGTGAGCCAGCCCCCGACTGGGGGCCGGTGCTGGCCGGGATCGGGTATCGCTATGTCGGACTTGATGACGCAGCCTTGCTGGCCGTTCGCGCACCGGCCAGTCCTCGGGCCTGGATCAGCAGCGCAGCGGTCTCGCTGCTGGTGATGCTGCTCTGCATGACTTCGTGGCGGTTCCCCGGCTGGCGGGTCGTCCTCGTCGCGAGTTCCGCAGCTGTCGTCTTTGGTCTCGGACGAGGGTTCTTTGTCGGGGCGTTTGTTCGACTGCGGCAGTTCTCCAGCGACATGAATACGCTCATCGCGCTCGGATCGGGGATCGCGTTTTTCGCGGGGACCTGGGAGCTGATGGCGGGGCATGGTCAGCACTCCAGCATGCACTTCGATGCCGCAGTGATGATTATCACGTTCGTGCTGCTCGGTCGCTGGCTGGAGGACCGGGCGCGCGGGCAAGCCTCAGCGGCGATTGATGAATTGATTCAGCTGGCCCCGCATGAGGCGGTCGTCATCCGCGAGGAGAAGGAGCAAGCGGTTCCGCTGTCCGAAGTCCGACTCGGCGATGTGGTCTTGCTCAGGCCCGGCAGCCGTGTTCCGGTGGATGGCGTCATACTCAGCGGGCGAGCCGACTTCGAGGAGTCGATGCTCACCGGCGAAGCGATGCCGGTTCCCAAAGGGATCGGCGACAGCGTCTCGGCTGGCACGCTCTGCCACGGGGGTAGCGTCACGTTGACGACCGAGCGGGTGGGCGACGCGACCACGCTCCAGAAAATCGTCGGTCTCGTCCGCGATGCTCAAGGGACCAAGGCCCCCATCGCCAAACTGGCCGACCAGGTCGCTGCCATCTTTGTCCCGATCATCCTCGGCATCGCCGCTGTCACCGCGCTGGCCTGGCTGGGACTCGGTCCGTTCGACAAACGGGTCGAACTCGCGATCCAGGCCGCTGTGAGTGTTCTGGTGATCGCTTGCCCGTGTGCTCTCGGGCTTGCCACGCCGACAGCTGTGATGGTGGCGATAGGGCAGGCGGCGAAGAATGGACTGCTGATTCGTGACGGGGCCGCGCTGGAGACGCTGGGGAAACTCACCATGATCGCCTTCGATAAGACCGGGACGCTCACTCAAGGGCAGCCGCGCGTGTCGGCCATGTCCGTCGAGGGATCACTCAATCACAAGGAGGCCCTCGGCGTGGCAGCTGCCCTGGCTCGCCTCTCCGAGCATCCGCTGTCGCGGGCCATCACGGAGTTCGCATCAAGGCAAAAGACCGTGCCCCAGCCGCTGCCGCTGGAGGACTTCCGCAGCATTCCGGGTCGCGGCGTCTCCGCGATCATTGGACGCCGTAAGGTCGAACTTGCGAGGGAGGAGTCCGCTGGAGGCTCGCCGCCGGTGACCCGTACGGCATTGTTCGTCGACGGAGTCCCACAGGCACGCTTCGACTTCATCGATACGCTCCGCCCATCGGCTCGCAGCACAATTCTGGCACTGCATGAGCGCGGGTTGAAGACGGTCCTGCTGACGGGAGATCGAGCCGATGTCGCTCGCGCCGTGGCCGAACAGGTCGGCATCGATCAGGTGGAAACACGACTCCGTCCCGAGCAGAAACTGGATCACCTGCGTGATGCACAGCGAGCCGGGGCCCTTGTCGGTATGGTCGGCGACGGCATTAACGATGCTCCCGCACTCGCGCAGGCCGACATTGGGTTCGCGCTGGGCAGCGGGACCGACATTGCCATCTCCGCCGCCGATGTGACCATCATGCACGGCGATTTACGGGGGGTCGTGCGAGCAGTCGATCTCTCGCGGGCCACGCTACGCACGATTCGTCAGAACCTGGGCTTTGCGTTTGGATACAACCTGATGGGAGTGCCTCTCGCGGCGGGCATCCTCTACCCCTGGACCGGCTGGCTGCTGCCACCGCTATTCGCAGCGGCTGCGATGTCGCTGAGTAGCGTGTCGGTGGTCCTCAATAGTCTACGGTTGCGGCGGAAAGTGTTTTGGTAGGTGGAGGGTGTGGTTCGAAACAACTTCCCGAAAGTCTGGAAGAGGATTCACCGCAGAGGGCCCAGAGAAACGCAGAGGCTCGATTGATCTCCGGAATTTCCCTCCGCGAACCTCCGCGACCTCTGCGGTGAATTCCGGGGACTTGTCTCAAGCCAGTTCCGGATGGTTGTTTAAAAACCACTTCCCGATTTGATTTGGATCCGTCGTAATGGAAGAGTCTACGAACTCAACTCTTCGTTTCCTTCGTGATCTTATGTTCAACTTCGAGAGGTCAAACAGGGAAGTTGTTTTGTCACTGGTCCTGGCTTGTTCGGATCGAGATGTTTGAGTGGGTGCGGCGGAGGAAGAGACACTAAAGCCCTTATGAAGGGTTCGATACGTATTTTAAATCACCTCAAAAGCCAACAGGCAGGCGATCAAGCCTGCCTGTGACATCTGAAAGATGTGTCGCGTTCGAATCGAGGCACCCAAAGGTCCGCGCCCCGCGATTAGAATGGTACATCGTCATCCGGGGCTCCCCCGCCACCACTGTTGCCTCCACCGCCGCTGTTTCCACCGCTGGAGTAGTAATCGGGCTCGCTGCCGCCGCTGTTTCCTCCACCGCCACCGCCAGAGGGAGCTTGGCGACTCCCGCCGCCGCCCGCATTCGAGCGGGCACCGCCACGGAATCCACCGCCGCCGCCACCAGATTCTCCGCCGCCACTGCTGCCAGTATTGGAGCCGAGGAACTGCATGGTCTCGCCCACGACCTTGAGCTTGGAACGCTTCTGGCCAGAGGCTTTGTCATCCCAGGTGTCCAGATGCAGCCGACCTTCGATCATGACCGGGCGGCCTTTGGACAGGTATTCGCCTGCCAATTCGGCCAGCCGTGCCCACAGAGTCACCTCGACGTAGGTCGTGTCTTCCTTACGCTCGTTGGTGACTTTGTCGGTATAGGACCGATTGATCGCCAAGCTGATTTCCGCCACAGCTGACCCACTCGGAAGGTATTTGACTTCCGGATCGCGGGTGAGGTTCCCGATCAGAATCACACGATTGAAGTTGGCCATGCCGTGCTCCCTCGATGCGCTCAACGCGCAGGCACCCCACAGCGAGGAGCCTGCCGATCACGTGACTCACCCTGCGAACTAGTAGGACATCTTGTCCGGGCTGACACCCATCGGCGTCGTGTCGGCTTGACCCGTCACGTGCTGCGACAGGGCTTCGGCCATTGGAGTAAACAGCTTCTCCGGATGGTTGAGCAGCATCTGCCGGACGACCACTTCGCTGAGCTTGCACAGCCGCAGGAACTCGTTGACCTGAGATCCATCCATCTTGAAATAGATGAGGTAATGCAGCCCCTTCTTGTGGTTCCCGATCTGGTAGGCCAGTTTCCCGTCCTGCCACGGGGCGCGAGCCACCACTTCCGCCTGACAGCGGTTCAAAATCTCCAGAAGCGCATCCTCCGTCGCACGGGAGTTCACCGCGTAACGTCCGCTATCCAGAAGGAACATGCACTCGTAGTAATGCTGGGCCAAGGCCAATCTCCAATTCGGTTCTGCACAATCGCGAACGTAATAGCATAACCGCTTGCGGTTTGATGGGGAAGTAATCAGTGGTCAGTTTTCAGTGATGAGACTGAATAGAGAGCGCTCTCAAAGCCCAGGGGTTGCAACCCCTGGGCTTTCTGGCTGACGCCTGACCACTGATGACTGACAACTTCCGCCTAGATTTCCTTCGAGTCGATCCATTTCATCATCTTGCGGAGCTTGCGACCGACGGTTTCGATCATGTGCTCGCGCTCGTTGCGGCGGATCGCCTTGAAGCTGGCCTGGTTGGCCTTGTTCTCCAGGAGCCAATCCCGAGCGAACTGGCCGCTCTGGATTTCCTTGAGAATCCGCTTCATCTCCAGTTTCGTCTCGGCAGTCACGATCCGCGGGCCGCGAGTGTAATCGCCGTATTCAGCGGTGTTCGAGACGCTGTAACGCATATAGTTCAGGCCGCCCTGGTAGAACAGGTCGACGATGAGCTTCAACTCGTGCATACACTCGAAGTAGGCCATTTCGGGCTGATACCCGGCCTCGACGAGGACTTCGAACGCCGCCTTGACGAGGGCGCTCACGCCTCCGCACAGCACGACCTGCTCACCGAACAGGTCGGTTTCGGTCTCTTCAGCGAAGGTCGTCTCGATGACTCCGCCTCGAGTTCCGCCGATTCCCTTGGCATAGGCCAGGGCCAGCTTGCGGCTGTTTTCGGAGGAGCCTGGTCCCATGGCGATCAAGCTGGGCACTCCGCCGCCCTTCACGTATTCGCTGCGGACGAGGTGCCCAGGGCCTTTCGGAGCGACGAGAGCGGTGTCGACTCCCTTGGGCGGGGTGACCTGATTGAAGTGGATGTTGAACCCGTGCGAACACATCAACAGAGCGCCCGGCTTCAGATTCGGCAGCACCGAGTTCCGGAACACATCACCCTGGACCTCATCGGGCAGAAGCATGTTGACCAGATCGCCCTGCTTGGTCGCTTCTTCGGCAGAGACGGGCTTGAAGCCGTGCGACACAGCCAAATCGTAGTTCGGACTGCCGGGACGCTGCCCGATCACGACGTTACAGCCGCTGTCCCGCAGGTTTTGAGCCTGGGCATGACCCTGGCTGCCGTAACCCAGAATGGCGATCGTCTTGCCCTTAAGCATGGACAGATCGGCGTCATCGTCGTAGTAGACCTTGATCGACATGGCGGTTTTCACACAGAAGAAGGAAGGGGGAGGAGGGTTGATGGTTGATGGTTTATCGAAGGAGGAGTATTCGAACAATCCTCTGTCGATCAACCATCAACCTATTCGTGGGCGGCCACTTCAGAAGATTCATTCCCGCGCAAGAGGGCGATTCGCCCCGCTCGCACCATCTCGATGATCCCAAACGGCCGCACCGCTTCGATGAAAGATTCGATCTTCTGCTCTTTGCCCGAGATTTCGATCATCACATGCTCGGCACTGACATCGACAATCTGACCCCGGAAGATCTCGACCAGTTCTTTCACTTCCGACCGCTTGCCGCCCTGGGTGCTGACCTTAATCAGCATCAGATCGCGTTCGACGAACTCCTGATTGGAGTAGTCGATCACCTTGACGACGGTGACGATCTTTTCCAGCTGCTTGCGAATCTGATCGAGAACACGCACGTCCCCAGCCACGACGAAGGTCATCCGCGAGAACTCGGGATTCTCGGTGGCCCCGACGGCGAGACTGTCAATATTGAACTCGCGCGAGGCCAACATGCCAGAGATGTGAGCGAGCACCCCGGGCCGGTTCATGACCAGCGCGGAGAGAACGTGACGCATGAGATCGTTCCTGCAGCCAAATTGTCCAGACGACGCCACGGAAACCAGACGCTCCCGCGCGAAGTCTATAGTCTATCCCGCTCTGACGAGGCACACAACTGAGCGCCAGGCGCGATTCGCGCCTTAGCACCGTGCGAATAATCCCTCACGGCAACGCACTGTTTCGGATTGAGTTCGCGAAAAAATACCTCTTCGCACTTCGAGACGGTCGAGACTGGGGCGTTAGGCGAGGCCGGGAAGCTGAACGGCGTGTTCGCCGAGCGCGCGGGCCAGGTTCTTTAGGCCAAGGCCAGTGTTGCTGAGGTGGTCGGCTTGCCGGGGAGCCAACCACTGCCACACCGCGAAAACCTACAGCTTACCAATCAGCTCCTTCGCCAGCTTCTTGATTTCGTCCGGCTTCTTGGTCTTCATCAACTTGTTCAAGTCGTCAATCAAAGCCTCTTTTCCAGCGGCCTTAAATGCGGCGTCCATCCCATAGATGGAGCTGGCACTCATCACTCCGGAGTCAGCGATGGGCTGGAGCTTCGCCTTGATTTGGTCAATATTTTGTTGCGCCAGTTGCTCGGCACCCGTTTTCCCCTCGGGAAGTGCTGCACCCTCTCCCCCCCCACATCCGACGAGAGCGAGAGTCAAGGACAGAACGACGCTTCGCGTGAAAGACATGATCAACTCCTGGAAAAGATCGCCGGAAAGACCCCCGGACATCCGCAGTATGCCGAGGGCAAAAAAGCAGCGAAGCCCGAACACACGGGGCTCGGGCTTCGCTGGAAGTGTACACCAATCAACAACTCCTCAAGATCGTTTCGATTCAGAGTTTGTTGATCAACCCACAAGGCTAAAACTCACCGACGGGGTTCCCGTCATCCGCACAGCCCAAACGCTGCCAAGTGACACCATCCAGATTCTCGCTGATGAATTTGACCGCACCATCACCCATCAGGGCGTGAACCCCACCCGTGTGACGGCTGCGTGCCGCAAACGAACCAGGACCATCCGTCAAGCCGCCCCCATCCGTGCAGTCGACTTGCTTATTGTTGGGCGTCATCAATGTGCTGAACATAGTCCAACCGTTCGAGGGGCGCATCCAGGTTTCCCCATTCGTGCTGTAATGGTTGGGGACCACACCCGCAGCTGGTGTCGGGCAGATGGCCGCCAGCTGAGTCAACAGGGTGGCCGGCGCAGTAAACTGATCGTTTTGACGGGCTGGTCGGATACCTCCACCTGCATTCACGGCATCACCGTTTATGGTGAAACTGCCATTGGTGCTGTCCCCGTGGGTTCGCTCGGATGCGGCGATTACGTTGGAGGAACCGTCCAACAAGCTGGCGAACGAGACATCCTTGTCCAGGTTAAAATGACCCCGCTGCACGCCCATCGGCACGCCGTAGCTGTAGTTCGGTCCTGTGCAGAACAGGTAGTTGTTACCGCGTCCACCGGTCCAAGTCGCGTCACCGGGGTTCCAGGCCACGTCTGATGGGCAGGTGTAGACGGTGAGTTTTTGGCGGGAGATTTCGACGTTGGGAGACTGGCTCATGCTGATGCTGAAATTCAGCCGATTGTAGGCGGGAGCCTGATCGATGAAGGGCATGATCATGGTGTGAGGGCCATAGCCTTCCCACTGCAGATTCCCCCAGCTGGGGTTGCCTGCGTTGGGCTGTCCGTAGGCCAAGCGGGGAAAGCTGTTGTAGGTTTCGTGGTAGTTGTGCAGACCCAACCCAATTTGCTTGAGGTTGTTTTTGCACTGCGAGCGACGGGCCGCTTCACGAGCCTGCTGCACGGCGGGGAGTAGCAACGCGATCAAGACCGCGATGATGGCGATCACGACCAAGAGTTCAATCAGCGTGAACCCTCGACGATTGGAACGACGGAACATGACATCTCCTAGAACCTGAGAAAACGGAAACGAACGGAAATCCGCCTAAGACAAGCTGTCGAGGAAGATTTCGTAATCACTCCTAAATATCATCAATTCTTCACGAGATGCTGTCAAGGAGAAACTGAGCCGGACTGCAACATATCTACAAACACTGATGCAGCGAGGTCGTCGGAGGTCGGTTGCACGATGGTGATCGCCAAGGGCCCGTCGGCCACCACTTTGGCCTGGGATCGTTGTCCATTGGGCCACCGAACTGTCAGGACTCCGGAAATTGGCTGCTGTTTGTCATCCAGCGGACGAGAGAAGTGAATCTCGCAGGGGAGTGCCGAAAGATAGCTGCCCCCGCCTTTGACGAGCTTGCGAACGAGTTTTCCGCCCGCTTCCCAATCGCAAATGGCCCCGATCGCATCCCGATTTGAGACTGTTCCGATGAGTCGCACGCTCAGTGGCGAGCCCGCACGAGGCGTCTGATTTTTCAGTAAGGCCAACGGTTCATTGTTGTGACTGATGGAAACATCGAGATCTCCATCGTGATCCAGATCCCCGAGCGACAGCCCCCGCCCGAGATGAGCCTGCCCCAGGTAGGTCGAATCGCCGAACATCTGCCGCACGTATCGCCCTTGATCATTGCTGAGTAACAAGGGCAGCTGGCGAATCGGGGAGAGCCGAACCGTTTGGATGACATGTCCGTTCGAGACGATCAGGTCCTCATCTCCGTCCAGATCGAGGTCTCCGAACGCCGTCCCAAAACCAACGAACAGGTCGCCCAGCTGGCTGATTCCGGACTGCCGGGAGACATGCTGGAACCCGCGTTCCCCCTCGTTGTGGTAGAGCGCGAACAGCTCCTGCTCGTAGTTGGCGACCCAGATATCGGGGAGGCCGTCATTATCGAAATCGGCGAGATCAACCCCCATGCTCCCGTTCGCCACAGCTCGGTCGTCGAGCGCGACTCCCTGGATCAGCCCTTGCTCCTGCAGCTTTCCCCCCGAATTGACGTAGTACCGATTTTCCGTGGTGTCATTGGCGACATAGATGTCGACATCTCCGTCCAGATCGATATCCCCGATCACGACCCCCAACCCTTTGCCGCCGGGAAGCAGTCCGAAATCGGCACTCGCGTCGACAAACTGACCATCCCCCCGATTTCTGTAGAGCCGGTCGTCCAGACCATCGAACTCGCGCGGGGGGCAGACATCGCGAACATGGCCCGTTCCATAGCACGCGGGATTTTTCTTCCAAGACCAGTCGACGTAATGAGCCACGTAGAGATCGAGATCGCCATCGTTGTCGATATCTCCCCAGGCCGCACCCGTGCTGAATCGCCGATCATTGACCCCAGCTGCGTCCGCGACCTCACTCAAAGTGCCATCCCCGAGATTCAAGTACAGGGATGTCCCCCCGTATCCAGTCACCAGCACATCCGGAAACCCGTCACTGTCAAAATCCGCAATCGCGCAGCCGTGACTGAAGCCTGCGGGAACACTGAGCTGGGCCGGCGTGCTGGCCGGTGCATATTTCCAGGGGATGGTCTGCCGAAATAATCCACAGGGCAATGGACTCATGACTCCCAGTTGAGGGATCTGGCCACCGCCGGGACAAAACAGATCGAGTTGCCCATCTCGATCAAAGTCGAATAACCCCAGACCGCCGCCGACTGATTCGACGATCACGTTCTGATCGGTCTCTTCTCCGTTGTGATAGGTGAAGTCAACTCCGGCGAGAGCGGTCATTTCGTCAAAGACAAATACCGAGGTGGAAGCTGGAGTCACTCCCGTTGCCCCGAGGACGGGAGGGGCCGGCTGACTGGGGCAGCCGGAGGTGAGCAGCACCAAGAGGCACAGCCACCAAACACTCACTGGTCCACGATGCCAGCTAATGGCTGGTTGAACCCGTTCGGCCCAGACGTAACAACGCATCAGGGAAAATCGGTGAAGAGTGGTGTCTGGTTCCATGAAGCCACTGTCTTCTGTCGTGGATGAGGGAGCGCTGACTCAATTCGATCGAGCAGAATAACACGACTGAGTGAAACATGCCGAGTGCGGCACGGTGAGTTGGACATCAGTGGCCATGTTGCAAAGGGACATCATGTGTGTGCGTCTCAAACGTCGGAGGATCGTGAGGTCGGCGGGTCTTTGACCCCCACGGGGTCTCGCCTCGCAGCCCAGGGTCGGCCGCGCAGCGGAAGACCCTGGGGTGACGGCCCCGGAAAACCCTTCAACCCCAACGGGGTTGCGTCCCACGACTGACGCAACCCCGTTGGGGTTGGAGTTGGCGTAAACGATCGCATACCCGGGGTTTCCCGCTACGCGGGCAACCATGGGCTACGGGGTGTGACCCCTTTGGGGTCGGGGCACCGACGTTTGAGATGCACACCTGGACATCATCACTTATTGGAAAACCGTCAAGAGCGGCCAGAGTTCGCGTCCCGTGAGACTTCCGAAGGAGTGCAGTCGCTATCCTATGCACAAACCCGTCGGCTTCGAGCAGCTCTTGCACCCCACCGAGGCACGGCTGCCCAGGTCCGTGTTTCCAGAGGAAACTCCGGTCATTGTCTCGTCTTTGTCCCACCAGGGACAAAGAGGGGCCAGCGGTGGCCTTTCGTGCTGGGGAGGTGTGTCATTTGGCGGTGTTCCACGTCTGTGAACCCCTGGGGGTGGAGGACCAAACCCCGACGTAGAATGGCGACCACACTCCTTCAAAGTCTGGCGGGTACGTTTCCACGGACTGATCACCTTGTCGATGGATCTCTCGCATTTTTCTAGGCGGGAGACCACAGGGGAAGATACCTGATTCGGGGAAGCTCCCCGAGGTTCAAGGTGACGAGGGGGGAGTGTCACCCGATTTCCTCTTGTCGGCTTGCTCCAATTCTTCCAGCGAGGAGCCAGCGGCATCCGCATGAAACTGGCTTAATTGATCAAGCTCGGGAGTTCTCGGCTGCATCTTCAGATAGTGGAGCGCCAGTGCCGCATGGGCTGGCTTGTAAAGTGGGTCGACACGCAAGGCGCTGTGCAGCCACGCTTCCCCTTGTCGTACCGAGATGTAGCCGAGAAAGAGTCGCCCCAAGGCGGTTCGTGGCTCAGGGTTCTCGGGGTCCGTTCGAACACGTTCGAGAGTCGGTGTCAGTGTGGTGAGGGCTTCGCGGGCAATTTGAACTGCTACGTACTCACGCTGAGCATCGGCCGCTCGTCCGGAAGCGCGGAGCGCACTCGCCAGATGAAAGCGAATCGCACTATTCATCGGCTGCTCGCGAAGAGCCGCCTCGAAATCGGCAACCGCAGCTTCCGGTTGCTTCTGTGCTAAACGTAATTCACCGCGCTCCATGAGAGGTGATGTGCGACCCGAATCCGCCGTATCACCCACCAATCGATAGGCCATCTCCCGCGTGGCCACATCCGCCTCCAGCACTTGATTCAGCGAGGGCTCAACTTCAGACAGGCGTCCTGCCAGACGGCGGCAATGAGCCAGACCCGTCCAGGCGGGATGTGGCAGCTCCAGATTTGCGGCGGCTCGCTCATACCAAGTTTCTGCCTCTTGCAGTTGAGCTTGCCCGAGTTTCACGCGCGCCAGATTGTACGCCGCCGGGCCATATGACGGGGACAGCTGGAGTGCGCGCTCGTACTGCTTCGTCGACTCGTCCCAATCGGTCCGATGCTCAGCAATCCGTCCTCGCAACAGGCAGGGCAGGGGATCCTCCGGGTAGTCTTCCTGCCAATGATCGAGCAGGTAGGTCGCCTCTTCGACCTGGTAGTTGGCGATGGCTCCGTTGGTAAAGGCTTCGAAAATCTCACGCCCGGAAATCTGATCCCCACGGATCACCTCGGACAGCGCAGCCTCGGGAGCATCGAGTTCACCCGCCTGAGCCGAGACGAGCAGCATCTCATGCGAGATGCGTTGCTCAGAAATCCCGGACCGGCGAGCCTGATCGGCATCCCGACTCAGCTGATCCAGACGTCCGAGCTTGCGATCCAAGGTGAGCCGTCGCGGCCAATTGACTTGGCCCCCCATGAGAGCTCCCGCCCACCAATCCCAACGATCCGCTGCCAGCAGTCGGCGTTCTTGCAAGGCCCTGTCAGAGAGAAGTCCGCAGCCCCATGCGGCGAATCCCCAGGTGGCAGCGGTGATGACTAGGACAACAACCAACGTCCGAGACCAATACCAGCTTGGCCGTGGCACATCGGAAACAGACTGGACCGTCGCTGACATCGGAGGGAGAGTCCGCAGGAGATGGAGTGGATCGCGCCCGACTGATCCAACAATTCAGTCACCGACACGAATACGGAAAGCATCCTCAGTGGAGGACGCGGCGAGGAGGTTTACCGAGGAGGAGGACGCGGCAGTTCCGGCAGCCCTTGACTCGCCTGTCGTGGAGTCCCTCTTCCGAGTAAAACGCGGAGGAGAGTTGAGGATCAGCCGCACAGGCACCAGAGTCCCGGATGTCCGCCCAGCATGCATCAGCGGAATGGCACCGATCGGCCCGCTGGGGGCCTACTGGTGTGTCAGCGACATCAGGGGTTAGCCCACTTTTCGTCCCAGCCGCAACGCTACTTCACCGGCTTGGCATTCTTCTGAGCAAACAGCCACTCATAGAACTTCAGATCCGCATACGCCGGGTTCCAGCTGTCGTGCCCGACACCGGGGTACTCGGTGTAGATCGGTTTGCCACCGAGGGCTTTGAGAGCGGCGACGGCTTCGCGGGAGCGTGCGACGGGGACGGCTCTATCCTGGTCACCGTGGAAGATCCAGATCGGCAGGTCTTTGATCCCCGCCGTGTTCTTGATGTCCGCACCGCCGCAAACCGGAGCAATCGCTGCGAACCGCTGCGGCTGGCGCTGGGCCATTTCCCAGGTGCCGTAGCCGCCCATCGACAGGCCGGTAACGTACTCCCGTTGGGTGTCGATCGGCAAGTCCTTCTCCATGCCGTCCATCAGCGCCGTCCATCAGCTCCATCAACAGCTTCGTCGGGGCCGATGGCTCTGCTGCCAGCTCTGGATTCGGATCCTCCCAGTGCTTCGAGGCCCACAGCTTCTCCGCCGGGCACTGCGGGGCGATCACGTAGCAGGGGTACTGCTTGAGGAAGTCGTCTTGAGCAAATCGCTTCACGCCGTGGATGAGAGGGGCAGTGTTGTCATCGCCGCGTTCCCCGGCTCCATGCAGGAAGACCACCAGCGGAAACTTCTGCTGCTTATCGCCGTCCTTCACAGCTGCGGGGACGAGAAGCCGGTAGTTGAGTGTTCCGCCGTCCTGGCCCGTGAAGACTTTCTTTTCGAAGCGATCGGCGATGTCATCGGCTGCGGGCAATTCACTCATTCCGAAAACTCCCAGCAACGCCCCGCAGGCCCCCAGAAAAGACAGTCCAGCAATCCACAAACGCATCATCGACTCCTTGAGTTCACGAACAGCCACCGTCGATGAGAGACGGCAGTAGACAATCTTGATCAAGGGGGTCATCGTAAACCGGACCATGCGATTGGTCTATGGAGCGGGACTCGCTACTGTGTGGCGGATGCTGCCGACCGTCCCCGATCACTGATTGGTTGAGGTGACAATCTGCAGTCTGACTTCTCACGAGAACCCTCATGGCCTACGACGAAGACGAAGAGGAATTCCCACCTCAGCCGCGCAAGGTTCGTAAGAACGCTCCAGCGTCCGCGACCCGATCGAAGTGGATTCCGTGGGCGATTGGAATCGGACTGTTTCTCGGGATCGGGTGCTGCTCGGGGACACTGGGAGTTGTGTATTTGGGTTGGCAATTGGTCGAGGACGAACTCACTGTCCAATTGCGAGACAACCCGAAAATCCGTGAGCATCTCGGCGAGTTGAAATCGTTGGACTTGGATGTCTCAAAATCGCTGTCCACCAAGGAGGAGGTCAGCGTGTTTGATGCCGTGGGGACAGCGGGGACTGGCGAGCTGACTGTAACCCATGTGACCGATGACGCCGGTGATGAGCAGATCTTGGATGCGAAACTACGTCTGCCCAATGGTCAAGTCATCCAAGTTGTGCCATAGCTTCCATTCCCAATCGAGGCGAATCCGGGTACACATGGCGTGTATGATGTGCTGAGGAACGTCCGATCCTCGGTGAGTGCTGACTGACAACGCGGAGCAATTTCATGAAGATCACCTTTCTCGGTGCCGCTGGCGAAGTCACCGGCAGTCAGCATCTGATCGAGACCGACAACCTGCGGCTGTTGCTCGACTGCGGACTGTTTCAGGGGCATCGCAAGGAGTCGAGAATCAAGAACATGGAGTTCCACTGCCGCCCCAAGGAACTCGATGGCGTGATTCTCTCGCACGCCCACATCGACCATTGCGGCAACTTGCCGGGGCTCTATCGAGCCGGTTTCAACGGGACGATCTTCTGCACCGATGCCACAGCGGACATCGCCGACATCATGTTGCAGGACGCCGCTCATATTCAGGAAGAGGATGCCAAGTACCTGAACCGCAAGCGGAAGGGGCGCGACCTGATTGAGCCGTTGTATACCTCAGAAGATGCGGAAGAGGTCGTACGTCTGTTCCAGCCGCTGCACTTCAACGAGTGGCACGAACTCGCCACCGATGTCCGCGTACGGTTCAGCCCGGCGGGTCATATTCTGGGGTCGGCGATCACCGAAATCGAGATCCGTGAGCGCGCCCAATGGAAGCGGATCGTCTTCACCGGTGACCTGGGTCGGTACGGCATGCCGCTGCTGGTCGACCCACAATCGGTCGAGAGTGCTGACGTGTTGATCACGGAGAGCACCTACGGCAATCGGGTGCATCCTCCCGTCGCGGACATGAAGGTCGATCTCCAGCGGATCATCAACGAGACCTACCAGCGCGGTGGTCGAGTCATCATCCCGGCGTTTAGCCTGGGGCGGACGCAACAAGTGGTGTACCACCTCAATGAGCTGTTCAATGAAAACAAGCTGCCGCGAATTCCGATCTATGTCGACAGCCCACTGTCGAACCGCTGCACAGCAGTCCATCGCCGGTATCAGGAACACCTCGACGAGGACGTGAACAAGACGCTCCAGCACGATGGGGATATCTTTGGGTTCGAGACGCTGCACTACACCGAATCGCCGCAGCAGAGCATGGAGCTGAACGACATGTCGGGTCCAGTCGTCATCATTTCGGCGAGTGGGATGTGTGAGAGTGGCCGGATCTTGCACCATCTGAAGCACGCGATTACGAAAGAGCGAAACACCGTCATCATGATCGGGTTCCAAGCTCCCGGAACTCTGGGCGCACGCATCGCCGAGAAGCAGCCGTACGTCAAAATCCACGATGCGGAGTTTGCCGTGAAAGCCCACATCGAAAAGCTCGGCGGACTGTCTGCCCACGCCGACGTCAACGACTTCAAGACCTGGCTGGAATCGTCGACCGAGCATGGTGACTTCGGGCGAGCGTTCATCGTCCACGGGGAAAAAGACGGGGCCCAGGGGCTGGCCTCGATGCTGAAGACCTACGTCGATGGCGAGGTCGCCATCCCCCAGCGGTTTGATTGGTTCACCGTGTAAAAGAGCCGGAAGCGTCAGCGCCCGGAGTCTTGCTGCTTGGGAGTCGATTCATGGGACTGGAACACCTTGAAATCGGCATTCGCCTCGAAGCCGTCATTCCTCTCGATCTGGACGATGATTTCTGGGAAGTCGTGTTCGCCGAACTCCCACCGGAGGCACGGGCCGAATCTCACTCTCCTCCAGGAACCGTCGGCAGAGTCTATGAGGAACTCCAGAAACGGCTGTCCGAAGTGGGACGGCTCGGCCAAGGCACATCGCTCTGGACCCGGGACCAAGTGTGGACAATTACTCAGTCCATCATCTCGGAATCGCTAGGAGTGTCTTTGGAACTGGTGACACCTTCCTCACGATTGATTCAAGATCTTGGCATGGGATAATGCTCTTGGGGCAGCAGTTCACCGAGCCCCCGGTGTGAGCTGGGGTGTCACAGCCGGAACACGGGAGCAACGGGGTTGCACCGATTGGTACGCTTTGGGGCCTATTGGTCTGCCAGAGGGATAAGAGGTTCGCTCAGAGAGAATTCTCGCGTCCAGATCCTCATCAGGCATAGCCACCCTGTTGAGCAACTGCCTGTCTGTGACTCGGGAGCAGGTCGTCCCCTCGGCACATTGGATCGACGACCTCGGTCTGGACAGATCGCCAGCGCACGGCTCGGTTGCGATTCACTGGGTCGGTAGTCATCCTCCAACGGCGTTGCGAGAGAAGATTCCACGCGCTCACATTCACGGCTCTCAGAGACCACACCATGACCAACGGCTTCGGCATCATCGGGACGGGGATGATTGCCCACTTTCATGCGAAGGCGATTGCGGCGATCACGGGGGCAAAGCTGGTCGGGTGTTACGACCGCGTGCCGGGTCGGGCCGGGCAGTTTGCACAAGAGTACGGCTGCCAGGGGTACGAGGACTTCGACGAGTTCCTGAAGAACCCGGCGATCCAGGTCGTCACGATCTGCACCCCCAGCGGGGCACACAAAGAACCCGCGGTGGAGGCGGCGCAGGCGGGGAAGCATGTCCTGGTCGAGAAGCCGCTGGAGATCACGCTGGAGCGGTGCGATGCGATCATCCAGGCCTGCGCGAAGGCGGGCGTGCAACTCGGGGCGATCCTCCCCTCGCGATTCTCAGCGGCGAATCTGGCCCTGAAAGCAGCCATCGACAGCGGGCGATTTGGTCGCCTGACCATGGGCGACACGTACGTGAAGTGGTGGCGGACTCAACAGTATTACGACAGCGGCAACTGGCGCGGGACATGGGCTCTCGACGGCGGCGGGGCATATATGAATCAGGCGATCCACAACGTCGATCTCCTGTACTGGATGATGGGTGAGGTCGCCGAGGTGATCGGGATGACGGCGACCTTGGCCCACGAACGGATTGAGGTCGAGGATGTCGGCTCAGCTGTGGTGAAGTTCAAGAACGGAGCGCTCGGCACCTTGCAGGCGACGACGAGCGCCTGGCCGGGACTGAACAAGAAGACCGAGATTCACGGGACACAAGGCTCGGTGATCGTGGAGCAAGACGATGTGCTGCTGTGGCAGTTCGAGAACGAACAGCCGACCGATGCAGCCCTCCGCGCCTCGCTGGCTCAGAAGACCGGCAACACGGGCGGCGCGAGCGATCCCAAGGCGATCTCGTTCAGCGGGCACCAGAAGCAGTTCGAGGATTTTTTATTGGCCGTGAACGCGGGGACTCGCCCGGCGATTGATGGCCTGGAAGGACGCAAGAGCGTCGAGATCATCCTGGCGATCTACCAGTCAGCATGGACTGGAAAGAAAGTCACTTTGCCACTGAAGAGCGATCCACAACGTCCAGCGTAACGCCCAGTGGTTGCCACAACTGGGCTTTGGAAGACGTGTCAGACTTCTCCACTTTCTCGAGACCAAACATGACCAGTTCCCGTCGCGAGTTTCTCCGTCAGACCTCCCTCATTACTGGAGCGGCTGTGCTACTTCCGAATGTTTCTCAAGCTGCGGAGCCTCAGTTGCTGCGGATCGATACGCATCAGCACTTGTGGGATTTGTCGTGGCAGAAGATGGCGTGGCTGGCGGGAGCCCCCGAGGTTCTGAAGCACGACTACCGCAGCCAGGAGTACGCCACAGCCACAGCCGGTCGGTTGATGCGGACGATCTATATGGAGGTCGATGTCGCCGAGGAGCAGCACGATGCAGAGGCCGAGTTCGTCATCGGCCTGTGTCGCGACCCGAAGCACCCGATGGTCGGGGCGGTGATCGGGGGGCGTCCTGCCTCCAAGGACTTCGAAGCCTATGTCAAACGGCATGCCGAGTCAGGCCATGTGAAGGGCGTGCGTCAGGTGCTACACGGGGAGTCGACACCGAAGGGGTTCTGCCTGCAACCGGAGTTCGTGCGCGGAGTGCAGCTGCTCGGGAAGTTGGGGGTCAACTTCGATCTCTGCATGCGTCCAACGGAGCTGCTCGATGCTCTCGCCCTGACCGAGAAATGCCCCGATACACGGTTCGTGCTGGACCACTGTGGCAATGCGGACATCAACGCCTTCGTCCACGGTGCGCGGGAGCCGTCGCACGACACGCAGGCTTGGAAGCGGGACATCGAAGCCCTCGCCCAGCGTCCGAATGTGTTCAGCAAAATCTCCGGGATCATCGCCAAGGCCCAGCCGGGCTGGACAGCGGAGACGCTAGCCCCGGTGGTGAATCACTGCCTCGATTCCTTCGGCCCAGACCGCGTGGTCTTCGGCGGCGACTGGCCGGTGTGTCTGCTCGGGGCCCCGCTGAATGACTGGATCACCGCCCTGACCCAGATCATCGAGAAACGTCTCGCAGCTGACCAGGAAAAGCTCTGGTCGGGGAATGCGAAGACGGTGTACCGGCTGCCGGGCGGGCTCAAGTTGTAGGAGGCCACCTGGAACTCCTACTGGGCATCTTCACCGTCAGCGACGCCACAGCGTTGAGGCAGCTTTCTACCGTGTGGTGCGGACGAAGGTGGCGGAGTCAAGACGGAGGACTGGCCGCAAGAAACTCAAGAAACGCAAAATGAAGAGAACGCTTCTCCTCCCCTTTTTGCATTTCTTGAGTTTCTTGCGGCTGTTCAATTACTCTTGATCTGTTCACAGGAGGCCTGATGACTCCCCCTTCCGACATCCCGTTCGAAGCCATCTGGACGGCCCTGACTGATAGATTCCGCCTCGGCCCAGACTCGCTGCATGGGCCGAGTCATTGGAAGCGGGTCAAGAAGAATGGCCTGCGTCTGTCGCACGCAACGGAAGGGGCGGACCTCATTGTCGTTCGGCTCTTCGCGGTGTTCCACGACTCTCGCCGACTGAACGAATGCACCGACGCTGACCACGGCCCGGCAGCTGCACGGTCCGTTCGCAAACGGCAAGGGGACTGGTTTACACTGACTGAATGGCAACTGGAGACGCTGTGTCTGGCCTGCCGGGACCATGCCGATGGACTGGTGAGTGACGACTCGACGATCGGGTGTTGCTGGGATGCAGACCGCCTCGACCTGCCGAGGGTGGGTATCCCGCCGCACCGTGATTTGATGAGTACGGTGATCGGGAAGTCACTGGCGGCTATTCAGCGGTAGGACCATCATATGACATCGACATCCCCCTATTGGATCACCCCCGTACTCGCTGTCGGGCCATTTCCGCCGCCCGTCCGCGTCCCATTGCTCCAAGCGGCGGGCGTCACCGACATCCTCAATGTCAGCGATGCCCGGAGCTATCCGGAGACGCTGGCTGCCGGGTTTCGCTCGGTGGTGTTTGTCCCGATTGCGGATTGCGTGCCAATCGATCCAGAGACGGTCGGCCAGTGTTTATCGGTATTGGATGAGATGTATCACAGACCTGGCGCGCGGGTCATGGTCCACTGTCTGGCGGGCCACAATCGGTCGCCGACCGTGATCTGGTTGTACCTCATGTCATTGGGTGTCAATGCCGAGGTGGCTCGCTCTCTGATTGAGGCGGCTTCTCCCCATGCCATCGGCGGGCATCCCTTGCTGCTCTCGCCGGAGACGCTGAGCGTGGTGATCGCTTATCGGGAGGCCAGATCCGAGGTCACGAATCAAGCTCTGCGAGACGCGGTGCTCGGTTGATGAGATAGCAAATTGGCTGGAATGAGGCGTGTCCCAACTCGCCCACGTTCTGGCGAACGTGGCAATGGGCCGACCACTTCACTTCAATGAATCGATCGGCACGATCTTCAGTCCCTCGGCCTCGGCCACCACTGTGGTGGTGATCTTCGCTTCCATCTTGGCGTCATCCACAACCAGGCACATCTTCTCCTGCATCGGCCAAGTCAAGATGGTGTGTAGTCCTTTCGCGCCCGTGACTTTTCCCAGCTTGAAGGTTTGGGCCATGTTCTTGGTGTAGCCCGCCCCCTTGAGGGCGTCGCCGTCGATCACGAATGTGACTTGCGATTCCTCGCCGATGAAGAGGAACGCCTCTTGCAGCGGCTTGCGGGTGAACTCGATTTCGAACTCCTGCTTCAATCGCCCCATGACGGTCTTCGGCAGACTCGTTCCGGTGTCCGCCACGGTCGTTGTGGGACCACTGCCGGAGAAGTTCGTGCGCGTCGATTCATCCCAAGTCAGGACCGTCCCCAGCGCCAGGTTCGGCCCCGCCTTGGCCGGGAGTACGGTCGTCATCGTTAGGTAGGACTGGCTGGGCTGAATGATCGTCGCCTGCCGAAACGCCTCGACCATGGCCGGAAAACGCCCGATGATCTGCCGGAACCCAGATCGCGTGGGTCGCATCATGCGTGAAGCGTTGACTAAGTCTTGCTCCACTGTGGTTGGGAATCGCCGCACGTAATCTTCCCGCAGTGAATCGGGCGTGCTGATCTTCCCACTGGTGGAGTGGCTCCCTTTGGGCCGCACACGAATCTCGGAGTGAAATGTATTCCCCAAGTTCAAACTCCAGCTGACGGTCTCGGCATCCGGACCAAACCACTCCAGCACCTTGGTGATCGCTTTCGTGGCGGACGGCTCGAACAGCTGATCGGAATAGGTCAGCACATCGGTCACGTCCATCATCACCGTGACGGAACGATCGCGGTCCGAGGCTTTCAGCAGTTGTTGAATCCCATCGGTGACACAGTCGAGCGGCTTCTCGGCGGCATCGGACAAATCGCCCCCATAGTTCGCGGGACTGATGGCGATCGTGCGGTCATCCTTGACGTGATAGGCATAGCCGTCCTTGCTGGTGACGAACGGCTTGCCGGTGCCCGAGACCTCTTCGCCATTGAATTCCAGCACAAGAGCCGACCGTTTCTCGGCAGTCTTCAGCCGGAAGACGGTGCTGATCTGCGGCGGCTCGACCTTGGAAACAATACTGATGCCGATCAGCAGTTCTTCGATCTGATCGGGGCTGCGGTGCGTCACCTTCTTGATCGTGGTTTCGAGCCAGACGTACACATCTTCCGTGAGACTGGCTTTGAGTTCTTGTGAGGCGCGCTCCGTCCCCCAGATCCGGTCGGGCCGCAGGTGAATCAGAATGTTGTTCGAGCCCGTCAGCAGGTCGAGCGGAATCGGCTCGCCCTTGGTCGGCTCGAACTCGGCGACGAGTCTCGGGTCTGAGGTGAGCGCCTCTCGCGAGTGAGCCCCCGGAGGAGAGGGGATCTCGAGCACCACAGCTGGACCAGTCTCGGGCGCGGGAGTCGTGGCCACTGGCGGACCCGGTGCAGCTGGCCCCTGCATAATCAAATAGATGACCGCCCCGAGCAGAACGACAGCGGCAGCTCCCCCGCCGATCCAAACAATTTTATTGTTGCGGGGCTTGCGAGCCGTACGCAGAGTGCGGGTGGATGAAGTCGCCACCGTCCCTACAGTCCCCGGGGACGGATCGTCTGCTCCCAGATCAAAGTCGAAGGGGGACGGAGCTGCTGGGGGGGCAGCGTGTGATCGGTGTTCCACCGCTGCGAAGGGGGATGGCTGCTGCGACAGGGGAGCCATCTGGTAGC
The DNA here is from genome assembly GCA_031431195.1 of Planctomycetota bacterium. Lineage (GTDB taxonomy): Bacteria > Planctomycetota > Planctomycetia > Planctomycetales > Planctomycetaceae > TH-plancto1. The sequence continues at coordinate 31,640 of JANPCU010000131.1, forward strand.
CCGCCATCTGGCCGTTCATGACGGGGGCCAGCACGATCCCTTGCGGCGTCTGAACGGGGACGTAAGTGACCGGGAATTGCTGGGCGGTGGCAGGTGCCGTAGACGGGTGATCGGGCACCCACTGGGCCCCGGTTCCGACGGCTGGCTCTTCACGGGCCGATTCCTCATCGGCCAGTTGGAGCGGGATGACCTCTTCTTCTTCGGATTCTTGTGCTGACTGCTCCTGAAGCAGGAACGATTTCGCACACGCCGGACACTTTCCCTTCTTGCCCAGGAGCGACCGGTCTCGCAATTTGATCGACTTGCCGCAATGCGGACAGACTACTTGAGCAGACATGACACGTCCTGACACGAGAGGAATCCGGGGCTGCCGTTGCCCGCCTCATCATAGGATGTGTTCGCGTGTCAGTCATCAGTTATTCAGGATGCGAAACTCCTGTCAATCTGCGTCGACATTACCGGATCTGCCGGTTGGTGCGAAATCGCTTCCCTTTCAGGTCGCGAAAAATCGACAGATTCCTCCTTTCGCAACAGGCAAGAGGTAGGATCGTGGAGTCGAGTTCCACTTTCGCTCAAGTTTGAGCTTGAGATCGGAACTCCCCCTCGGCAGGATGGAAGTCTGTTGAGCGTGTCGACACGGATGGGATCTCGAAGGAAAGTCGGAGTCTCCGGCCATGAAACGTATTCTCTGGGGTGCCCTGGCGTGCCTCACCACCCTGACCTCGTCCGCCCACGCGGGCTGGTTCAATTACAACTGTTGCCCCGTGGCGGCTTGTCAGCCGACCTCGTGCTACACGGCGTGTCGCGTCGAGCGGCAGACGTGCTACCGCACCGTCAATGAGACCGTGTGGGAACCACAGACAGTCACCTGCAACCGCACAGTCCAGGATGTTGTCTACGAAGATGTGCAGCAGACCTGCTACCGGACCGTGACCGAGCAGGCCTTCCGCGAATGCCAGTACACCGTTCAAAAGCCGGTCTACGAGACCAGCTACCGCACGGAAAACTACTGCGTCCAAAAGCCGGTCATGGAGACCCAGTACCGCGAACACTGCTACCAGGTCCAGCGCCCTGTCACGACCACCGTTAATCGTCAGGTCAAGCGGATCGTCTGTACGCCCGTGACCGAGAATCACACTCGTCAAGTCTGCCGCACTGTCTACAAGCAGGTCAGCGAGACCATCAACCAAGAACGCTGCTACACCGTCCGTGAACCGGTCACGACCTACCGCACTGTGCGGCAAGTGACTGGCGTGTGGAAGACCCAGCAGATCAACATCCCCGGTCCGGTCCTGCCCCGCTGTTCGATCGATCCGTGTACCGGCTGTCCTCGGATCAGCATGGTGCAGTGCCAGGGGTACTCGACCTGTCGCCGCTATTGGTGTCCACAAGTCTGTGAGCGCCAAGTGCCTTGCACGACCTATGTCGCCCGCGTCGTCCGTCAGAGCTGCCCGATCACGGTTTGCCGCACCGTGCCGCAAACAGTGACCGAGACGATTCCCTACTGCACAACCCGCATGGTCTCCAAAGAAGTCTGCGAGAACATCCCGGTGCAGGTTTGCAGCTTCGTCACCGAGAACAAGGTGCAGCGGATTCCTTACCAGTCCTGCCGCATGGTCACCGAGAACCTGACTCGTCAAGTGCCCGTGCAGTCCTGCCGCATGCTGACCGAGGTTCGGACTAATCGGATTCCCTACTGCGTGAGCCGTCAGGTGCCGTACACGACCACTCACAAGGTGGCCCGCTGCGTCAGTCGAGTCGAGCCTTACTGTATGACCCAGATGGTCGCCAAGATGGTCTGCCGTCAGGTGCCCTATGAAGTCTGCCGCATCGTTCCACAAGCTCCCTGCAACACCTGTGAAACGGGTGGCATGCTGGGAGGAGACTTGGGGGCTCCGGCGATCCAATACGAAACTGCTCGGCCCGAGCCGATGATCATCGACCAACCCGTCGATGTCATCTCTCCGGTGCCCGCTCCAGCTGCTCCGAACCTGCTGGTCCCCGAACCCGCTGCCAGCAGCCCGGTCCGCCTCCACGGACCGAGTGCCCTCCGCGTTCAAGGCCGTCGGTTCTAAGTGGGATAGGCTTCCAGCCTGTCTTCTCCATGGGGCACGTTTCCGACGTGCCCGTCACACACCGGATTCGGCACGTCGGAAACGTGCCCCACACCAATCATCCCCCTCACCGGGGTCACCACTCAGGGACGATGGGCCGACACGCCGTTGTGCGTCGAGGCCGGCTATGACAGTGGCGAACAGGCCAGCTGCGAGAAATCGCAGCTGGCCTGTTTCGTTTTGCGAACCACCCACCTGACGCGTCAGCGAGGGCGGTCGCTCACCGATGTTTTTACCGAGTTTAACCTCTCTCAGAATTCCCGATCGACTGTGTCTTTGAGAGCGAATGAGCGTGCCCCACCCACCCTCGCGCGAACATTGTCCCTCCCCGCAGGACTATCGTTTCGGCTTCGCCTTGCCCAGCGATTCTGGATCAACCAATCCGTCGTCCGGTTGGTCCCACATCCGCCAGGGGTCGTGCAACCGACGCATTTCGGAGAGCAGTAACGCCTCCATCTCGGCCTGCTTTTCGGCGTATGCGAGATTCCCGGCGAGGTTGACCAGGTCCGGCGTGAATGCCAATCCGGTCAGGCGAGTGACCTCGGGATGGGCATGCTCGCTCAGCCATTCGTGCGGGTTCTCGGCCAGATTAAACAACTGCTTCTCCCGGACCGTCCCATTGAGGACATCATACTGGATCAGCTTCCAATCCCCCTTCCGGACGCACCGCATGCCGGGCTTCGTGCCACCGCAGTAGGCACCGTACATGACTTCGCGGATAGTCGGCTGTTGGCCTTCGAGAACAGGCTTGAAGCTGATTCCTTCGTTCGACTCAGGAGCGGACACTCCGGTCAGGTCGCACATCGTCGCCAGGACATCGAGCAGGTAGATATTCCCCAGCGCGCGGCTTCCAGCCTGTATCCCCGGACCGCGCACGATGAACGGCACGCGCCATGTATGTTGATAGAGGTTCTGCTTCCCTTGCAGTCCGTGCCGCCCAATCGCCATCCCGTGGTCAGCTGTGTAGAAGACGTAGGTGTTGTCGAGTTCTCCCATCTCTTCGAGCTTCTTCAGCACCCGACCGATTTGGATATCGATGTTCTCGCTGCAGGCGAATTGGCGTCCGATCTCGTTGCGGATGGTCGCCTCGTCGCGGCGTTCCCAGACTCCACTGACATCGGCCTCGTCCCGCAGTTTCGGATGTCCATGCGGGAACGGATGAACGGGCAAATAGTTCGGCGGCAGCGGCGGCATCAGGTCGTTGAGAGAGGGCGGCTTCGACTTGTCGGTATGGTTGGTCGCACCGTACTTGGCGAGCAGTTCGGGCCGACCGTCGCGCTCATCGTGCGGGTGCGAGAACCCAAATTCGATCAGAAACGGGTCAGTGTCCTTCGCAGCTTCTCGTGCATTGAGGTACTCCAGCACCCGGTCCCCGTGCCACGGGCTGCCGTTCTCATCAGTGGGTCCGCGCTTGGTTGCATCGTGCCGCACAGTGAACAGCTGGTTGGCCGCTTCGTAGCTGTTGCCTTGCTTGCAAGTCCGCATCGTGTCATACCCCGCCCGATTCAAGACGGCGGGGATCGTGCTCTGCGGCAGGTTCGGCGGACATCTCAGCTTCCCCTCGGGGGCAATCGGCAAGTGCCACAGCGTTCGCCCGCTCATGATCATGTGCCGCGAGGGGGTACAGACCGCTCCCGAGAACGACCCCATGTGATACGCCCCGTCGAACGTCATCCCCTCGCGAGCCAGACGCTCGATATGCGGCGTAACGAGCTTCGACTCCGGGTTGTAGGCTCGCAGATCAAACGGCGACTGGTCATCGGCCAGGATGAACAGAATGTTCGGTCGCTGAGGTTTCGTCGGCTCAGCTCCGTAGGTCATCGGGGCTGCGACCACGAAAGCCGCGAGACTTAGCCAGACAATTCGGTGGTGCATGATCGGAACCGGGTGAGTTGAGAGTTGAGAGTTGAGAGTTGAGAGTTATACTTCACGCGGCACGATTGAAGACGTACGACGGACGTCCTCGTCCGTCGATCCCCGAGGTTTTCACATGGACGGACGAGGACGTCCGTCCTACGAAATGTCTCATTTCTCCCCGCGCCAGGCCTAGAAGTCCGTTGCATCCTCTCGTGATTGGGGGTGGGTCGCAACTGAACAGTATGTTCACGGTCTCGGGGTGGCCTGGTGAAACAGGGTTTCGCACCATGCCAGTCTTGTGAACCGCCAGGGGCCTTCACCACATCCCACGAGGCCAGTCTCCGCGCCTCGATTGCCGGGCCACACACCGCAACTCTCCCTTCATCTCGAGTTGCGACTGCCACAACCAAGCCTCTGGAATCTGTACCGATCTGTACTACTCACCTCGAAAATGTGCGCACGTTGCGCCAATTTCCAGCGGTGGCATCGAACACCAATCGACCCCGGCAGGGGTCACAGCCAATAGCCGGTGGTCGAGCGTAGCGACACCACCGGGAACAGTCCCCCAACAGAAACCGATCCCGGAGGGATGGCAGCGAGCCCCTAACGGTGGACTCGAATCCCCCTCCAGGGGGCAACGCCCGCTGGCATCCCTCCGGG
>JANPCU010000132.1:0-43015 GCA_031431195.1 Planctomycetota bacterium
GGGGGCTGACGCCGCCCGGCTCGCCTCCTCCTCCCGTTCATTCTCTTCTCCCGACATTTTCTGTGAGCATTTCCCGTGATCGAGACCAAGAAACTCACCAAGCGTTACGGCGATCTGGTGGCGGCCAATGAGATCACCATCAGCCTCAAAGAGGGCGACGTGTTCGGCTTCATCGGACCCAACGGGTCGGGGAAGACGACGACGATGCGGATGATCGCCACGCTGCTCAACCCCGATTACGGCGAATGCTACGTCTGCGGCAAATCGATCTACACCGACCCGCAAGAGATCCGCCGACTGGTCGGGTACATGCCCGACCGGTTCGGGGTCTACGATGACATGACGATCATCGAGTACCTCGAATTCTTCGCAGCCACTTACCGCATCAACGGCCCGGCCCGGCGGAAGGTGTGCGAGGAGAAGCTCGAACTCGTCGACATGGCCTTCAAACGCGATGCGATGGTCAACCAACTCTCGCTCGGCCAGACCCAGCGCGTCGGCCTGGCGCGGACACTGCTCCACGACCCGCAAGTGCTGCTCCTGGATGAACCCGCCGGGGGCCTCGACCCCCGCGCCCGCATCGAGATGCGACAGCTGCTGAAGCGCCTCGGAGACATGAAGAAGACCGTCATCGTGTCGAGTCACATCCTCCCCGAGCTGGCCGATGTCTGCACTCGCGTCGGGATGATCGAGAAGGGGATTATGCTGGTCGATGACTACGTGGCCGACGTGATGAAGAAGTCCCGCGAGGCGATCATCCTGCAAATCGAAGTCACAGCTGATCCCGAGAAAGCCGCTGCGTTGCTTGAGCAACTGACCGATGTCGCCAAAGTGGAAATGGTCGGCAAACGGATTGATGTGACCCTCAAAAAGGGTGTCGAAGACTACAGCTCGATCCCCTCGGCGATCATCGAACGCGGGTTCAAACTCAAGCTCTTCCGCGAGGAGGAGTTGAACCTGGAAACGGCGTTTATGATGCTGACGAAGGGGAAGCAGCAGTAGGGTGTGCATCACAAAAGTAGGCAATTCTCAGAATTTCACGACAGCCGAGTGAGCCTCAGAGAATCATTACCGTTCCCGGACCTTCGAAGGAGAAACCTCCATCCAGCGCCCCGGAAGTGTGAAACGCAGAGGGCGCGGAGGACGCAGAGAATAGGCTCACCTTCCGAACTCTGCGTCCTCCGCGCCCTCGGCGTTTTCACTCCGCACGCCCTCGCGTTCGAGGTGTCCCCTGCGGGTGTCGCGAGTTTCGGGTGAGTATTGCCCTTCGGTTTTGGATGCCAACTTTCCTGACGCAGACACGCAGCAGTAGGGGAGCGACACCTCATGTGGATTTTTCCTGGTCCTGTTCACGAAGTCTCGCTGACGAAGATCTCCTCTCGTTTGCTCGATGAGAGACACTATTCGCTCGCGCCCGATCGGTGGCAATAATCGTTTCGCATGCCTGGTTTACGAATCTCATTGGATGTGATCACCCTGGCTGATCAGGGACATTGGTCGCTCAGCTGTGAATCGCCTAAAATCAGATCTTGTCTCCCCATCACTGCGAGGACCACCAATGCCCCTCATTCGACACGCGGCTGTTCTGTTCGTGTTCGCCTGTCTGCCTCTGCTCACATACGGCGACCCGGCCGTTGACAACACAGCCGCATTGATCGCCGCTGTCCGAGACGGGGCTGAGGGATCGACGATCGAGATCGCTGCTGGCACATACGAGCTGCCAGCCACGTTGGAACTCAAAGCCCGGATGACCCTCCAAGGGGCAGGCATCGACAAGACCATTATCACTCATGCGTCGAGTTGGAAGCCGAACACGAAATCGTTGCCCGACCCCGAGATGACACTGGATGGGTTGGACACTGACGCCTACCTGATCCGTCTCAAGCGGGACACCGCCGGTGTCACCATCTCTGGCATGACGCTACTCGGTCCGCAGCTGCACGGGGGGATCTTCGCGTGGTTCCACACGAACCTGCATCTCGACCATGTGCGGATCCAGGACACGCTGTGGAGCGGGATTCGAACGTTTGGGATGCAGCACGCGAAGATACACGACTGCGAGTTCATCGACGCTGGCGGTCGCTGGGACAACGGTCAACCCGGAGTGAAGGGGGGCATTACCGGCGGAGGCATTTTCTCCATCTGGATGAGCGACAGCGAGATCTTCGACAATCGTTTCGTCCGCACACAAACGGGCCCAGCCGATGAGTTCTACGGCATCAAGGTCCGGCAGGGGACACGCTGTCACGTTCACCGCAACACCATCGAAACCAACTTCTCCATGGAGTTTCCCTTCGAGAACGATGAGGACAACGAGATCGACCACAACGTCTGCCACGGCACCATTTCGATCCCCAAATACGCGGGTGGAGTCGTCCCCAAAAGCGGTCGCACATTCCACATCCACCACAACTGGATGAAGGACAGCTACTCCATCGAGTTCGTCCGCAACGGAGTCGAGATCGACCACAACCTCTTCGATTTCGACGCGAAGGAGGATCACGGAAATCTCATCTCCGCCTTCGGAGATGTCTCCGCCCAGGGCCCCGCCAGCTTCCACAATAACCTCGTCAGCAACCCCGGTCGGGGAGTGATTTGGATTAATGAAGTCTTCAACAACATCGAGGTCCGCAACAACCATATCATCGCGAGAACCACTGCCACCCCGCGCGAGGAAGGGCTCTTCGGATTCAACGGCGGCAGTGACTTCACCACGATTTCGTTCAAGGACAACTTGATCGAGTGCCTAGGCCAGTCCCGCCCATTACTTCGTTCTCAAGAGAGCTACGCCGTACTGGTCGAGAACAACACGCTGATCAACGTGTCCGATGAGGACAATCTCAAGAACACGAAAGCCGACCGCCCCATCGGGCTGGAGAAGCCGCTCCAGTTCCAGTGCGGAGCCCATGGAGAGTTCACCGTGGACGGTTGGACAGCCGGGCTGACGAAGAGGTCGGCGAAGGATTGACGATCGCCATGTCTGTGCGAACTCCTCCTGAACGAGGCTCAATGTTTGATATTCATACTTGGCTGAGGATTCACTCAGCCTAAAATCGTATTGATGTTTTTCTGACCCAGAAGCACAATGCTCGCGCTGGATCACAGGGGTTGGTCGTGAAGGGTTCGTGGTGACAAGGATGTCAGACAAAAGAACGAAGGTCAGTATCGTGGGGGCTGGTCCTGGTGGACTTGCCAACGCCATGTTGATGGCACAGGCAGGAGCCCAGGTCACCCTGTTTGAGCGTGCTGAACGAGTGGGCGGGCGCTGCTCGGCCATCGAGGCCGAAGGCTTTCGATTCGATACGGGGCCAACGTTTTTCCTATACCCCCGAGTCCTGGAAGAAATCTTTCAAGCTGTCGGTCGAGACCTGCGCCGCGATGTCCCGATGACTCGACTTGATCCGCAGTATCGGCTTGAGTTTGGGGCGGGTGGACGGATCGATGCGACTCCCGATCTGAAACGGATGGAGGCGGAAATCGCCCGCATCGCGCCACAAGACGCCGGTTCTTTCGAACGCTTTATGAACGAAAACCGCCTGAAGCTGGAACGATTTCGTCCCATTCTCGAATCCCCCTTCAGCAGCTTGTTGCACCTGCTACGCCCCTCCGTATTGAAAGCCGCTCCGCTGCTCAGGCCCTGGAACTCTGTGGCCAGCGAATTGGGTAGATACTTTTCCGATCCTCGTCTGGTCACGGCCTTTTCGTTTCAGTCGAAGTATCTGGGGATGTCCCCTTTTCAATGCCCCAGTCTGTTCACGATTTTGGCGTTCTTAGAATACGAATACGGAGTGTTTCATCCGACAGGCGGGTGTGCTTCCGTGAGCGAGAAGATGGCAGATGTCGCGCGGGATCTGGGCGTGGATATTCGTTTGGGAGAACCGGTGGAGGAGCTATACTTTGACGGACGTAAAGCCGTTGGCTTGCGGACGCGAACCGGCGATCATCGATTTGACTCGCTGGTGATCAACGCGGACTTCGCAAACACGATGCAGAAGCTGGTTCCCAACGAACTGCGTAAGCGGTGGAACGACAAGAAGCTGGCCAAGAGCAAATACTCCTGTTCGACATTCATGCTGTATCTGGGCATTGAGGGGCGCTACGACCAGTTGCCGCATCACACGATCTATATCGCCAAAGACTATGAGAGAAATCTGGACGAGATTGATCGTCTCAAGGTGCTTTCGGCGGACCCGTCCTTCTACGTGCAGAATGCGGGTGTCACGGATAAGACTTTGGCACCTGCCGGCATGAGCACGCTCTACGTTCTGGTCCCTGTGGCGCATCAGGGTCCGAACATCGATTGGAAGGCTCAGGCCCCTGAGTTTCGCACTCGTGTCATTCGCCAGCTGGAGAAGGTGGGTATTCACAATGTTGAAGACCGCATTCGGTTTGAGAAAGTGCTGACGCCGGAAGACTGGCGAGTGGAGTACGAAATCTATCGTGGCGCGACATTCAACCTGGCTCACAATCTGGGACAGATGTTGCATGCTCGGCCACGAAATCATTTCGACGATTTGCAACAGGTGTATCTGGTGGGTGGAGGCACTCACCCGGGAAGCGGTCTCCCCGTGATCTATGAGTCGGCCCGTATCTCCGCACGATTGATGTGCGAAGAGCTTCAGTTGCCGTTTCCTGAATTCGCGACGAGGCCGAGCAGCCTGCCCCACGACCAATCGCCTGAGCGGAGGGCGGCGTAATGCCTGCCGTCGCGTTCGCATCCGGGACACGAGTTCTCCCAGTCGACCAGGAGGCTCTCGCGCGGACTCTCCTGGCTGAAACTGTCTCTTTACAAGTCGACCAGGCACGAACGGCACAAGTTCATTGGGCCTCAAAAACACTTCGACAGCGTTTGGCGATCTTGACTGCACTACGACTGAAAATGGCTTGTCAGCCGCGAGAGATCGCTGCCTCCGTGGGCCGCGTTCCAATCGCCGAAACGCTGGCCGCTGAGGTGCTTCCACTTCTTGATGCGTGTCGTTTTCTGGAATTGGAAGCCCCGCAGATTCTTCGGAAAACACAGCTGGGAAATCGAGCCCGGCCCAAGTGGTTGTGGGGAACATCGGTCACGCTGCGGCCCGAGCCGCTCGGAATTGTCCTGGTCATCGGCCCGGCTAACTATCCGTTGCTGCTGCCGGGCATTCAGATTCTCCAGGCGATCGCAGCTGGCAACAGCGTCCTGGTCAAGCCAGCCACAAACAGCACATTTGCCATGCAATCCCTGGTCGACTTGGCCGAGTCAGTCGGACTCCCACGGTGCTTGATTCAGGTTCTACCCGAAGAGGTCCAAGCCGCGACGCAGGCCATTCGCGCTCGGGTCAACAAAGTGTTTCTCACCGGTTCTTCCACCACGGGACAAGCGGTCAGTCGTGAACTGGCAGAGTCGACGACTCCGGCAGTGATGGAACTGTCGGGCTGTGACGCGGTGTTTGTCCTTGACGATGCGGATCTGGAACTGGTGAGTGACTGTCTGCTCTTTGGCTTGATGCTCAATGGCGGTCAGACTTGTATGGCTCCACGTCGGGTCTTGGCCAGTGAGTCGATCGCGGATCAACTGCTTCCACTTTTGCTTCAGAAGCTGCAACTCCGGGAAGCTCGCGAGTCCTCCTTCGCCACGAATCCGCGAGCATTCCCTCGCGAATGCCGCTCGGTCTCATTTCTCGCAGCGGAGAGGATCGCAGCCGCGGTGTCTGCCGGTGCGGTGCAACTCACGGGGTCGATTGAGCCAGACGGTGAGCGCTCTGCATTGCGGGGTGTCGCCATCCTGGATCGCGTGACCGCCGACATGGAAATCGTGCGTTCGGATCTGTTCGCACCGATCCTCTCTTTTCTGCGAGTCCCCACGGAGGATCTCGCACTTCAGGAGTATGCCCGTTGTCCATACGTGCTCAGTGCGACCGTCTTCGGAACCACGGCTCGCTCCCAGGAGTTCGCTCGCCGGATCGATGCGGGCTGCGTGGTCATCAATGACATCATCGTCCCCACGGCTGATCCGCGAGTTCCATTTGGTGGTCGACAACAGAGTGGGCATGGTGTCACACGCGGTGCAGCTGGCCTGCTGGAAATGACTCAGTTGAAGGTCATTATTTCCTCGCGTCGCTGGTTTAAGCCGCATCTGGAATTACCCACTCCGGCCGACGCGGACGTCTTGGAGCAGCTGATTCGAATAGAACACACCAGCAGTCCCTGGAAGATTTTCGCGATCATCCCAAGGCTGATCAAAGCGACTCTGGCACAACTCCAGTTCAGAAAGTCACACGGAGGTCGAGGAACATGAAGACAAATTCGGATGTGATCATTGTCGGGAGCGGACTAGGAAGCCTGGCGGCGGCTTGCACCCTGGCTGGGCGAGGCTATTCCGTGACCGTCGTTGAGAAGAACGACTGGCTCGGCGGGAAGGCGGCTCAACTGCATGAGCGCGGATATCGGTTCGATATGGGGCCGACGATCCTCACGATCCCCTCGGTCTTGCGGCGTGTATTTTCCGAATGCGGTCGCTCACTCGACGACTACGTGCAGATGGTGCGACTTGACCCACAATGGCGATGCTTCTTCGACGATGGAAAGCAGTTCGACCTCGTTGAGTCTGTGCCGGAGATGAAGCAACGTCTGCAAGAGTTCACCGGTTCTGACCGCACTGGTCAGGGTTATGAAACCTTCATGGGGATCTCCAAACAGCTCGACGAAGTGTCCAACCGATTTTTCTTCTGGAAGAGCGTGGGCGGTATCGCCGACACGATGGATATCAAGCAATCATTCTCATTGAAAGTGCTGCGTGATGTGTTGAGTTTGCGATTTGGACGCACAGTCGCGGGGTTGGTCAGGTCGCACATTCCCGATCAGCGCATCGCTCAAATGATCGACCACTTCACCCAGTATGTCGGCTCGTCGCCCGAAGCATCGCCCGCCGTGCTATGCGGGATTGCTCACATGCAAACCAACGAGGGGATCTGGTATCCCATGGGTGGGACGCGTGCTGTACCGGACGCCATGGTACGCCTGGGCAGAGAACTGGGGGTGCAGTACATCACTGGTCAACAGGTGAAATCGATTGATACACAGGCCGGACGAGTCGCGGGCGTCACGCTCGACAACGGACAGACATTGAAAGCTGCGACCGTGGTGTCAAACTCGGACTGTGTCCGGACATGCCAAGAACTCTTGCCCACCAAGGTCGCTGACCGTTTCATGTCGAAACGCAAGTACGAGGCGGCTTGCTCGGGAGTGGTTCTCTATCTCGGTCTGCGCCAGAAGTACGACCATCTGCTCCATCACAACTTCGTCTTCAGTCGTGATCCGCACGTGGAGTTTGAGCAGATCTATAAACAGGGTGAGCCCGCAGCTGACCCGACGTGTTACGTCTGCGCTCCGTCACTCTCGGGGGACCAAGTCGCACCGGGAGAGGGCGAGGCGTTGTATGTTCTCGTGCATACTCCGTATCTCCGCCCGCACCATGACTGGACCGCGATGCTGCCCGCATACCGTGACGTGATCATCAACAAGTTGAAGACCACAGCAGGCATGGAAGACATTGAAGACCGCATCGAGGTCGAGCAGTCCCTGACGCCAGCTGACATTGACCGGCGCTATCATGTCCTGCACGGAGCGATCTACGGGCTCGCCAGTCACGGTCGATTCATGGGCGCATTTAAGCCCGCCAATCGCGTCTCCGAATTACCGGGTTTGTACCTGGCTGGTGGCTCCGCACATCCTGGTCCCGGTATGCCGATGGTGATGATGTCGGGTTGGATCGCTGCGGACTCCATCGACCAAGACTTACGCCAGGTGGGGCCTCGTAAGAGTCTGAACGAACGCGTCGCCTAGGATGTGGAGGCATTCGGCCGGTTCAAGCGGGTATCGTTCACCGCCCGGTCAATATTGAACAGTCAGGAGTGCTGCATGGACTCGGTATCTTCATCCACGAGTTCCTGGTTCTCACGAACCCTGATCTGGGGATTTCGCCGATATGTGCGTCGGTTTGTCACGAAGAAATTCAATGCGGTTCGCGTGGCGGGTCTCTCTCATGCCCAACACATTCCAGCGGGCCCCATCATCTGCTCGATCAATCATCCGGGGTGGTGGGATCCGATGACCTGCGTCCTGCTGACCGATCAGTTGTTCCCGGGTCGGTGCATGGCAGTCCCCATGGACTCTGTGGCTCTGGCAAAGTATCCCATCCTGGAGCGAGTCGGGTTCTTTTCGATCGCTCGCGATTCGGCCTCGGGCGCGAGAGATTTTCTGCGAATCAGTCGTGAGCTGCTGCAAGCTCCGGATGTCATCCTCTGGCTGACTCCGACGGGCAAGTTTTGTGACGTTCGGCAGCCCGCATCGTTTATGCCCGGACTCAGTCATTTGGTGGACCGGGAGTTCGCAGGGACACTTCTGACGATTGCCATTGAGTACACTTTTTGGAATGAACAATCTCCCGAAATGCTGATTGAGATCGCCAGCCCGCTTGACTGCCAGACACTCCCGTATGAACGCGAACTCCGGACACGAATGCTGGAAGAGTGCATGGCTAAGACACAAGCGGCACTCGCCCTGCGGGCCATCGCGCGCGACCACTCTGCGTTCTCGACTCTAATCATCGGGCGGTCTGGGATCGGGGGACTCTACGACGGGTGGCGACGGCTTTCTGCTTGGCTGCGCGGTCAGCCGTTTCAGGGTCGGCACGAGGCACCCGAGATCTCAGTTCCCCCTCTCTCCGGCGGAGGACAGCTGTGACTCATCTGCTCACTGCGATGGTCTGGGTGACACTGGGGGCCAGCAGTTTCGTATCGGTGATATTCCTCGTGAATCTGTTGTTCTTTCGCCAGGCCCCCCGAGTGGAAGACTTCCCGGCGAATGGGAGTGCGAATCGACTCGGCGTTTCGGTGCTGATTCCCGCTCGAAACGAGGCGCATCGCATGGGCACACTCCTCGACTCTGTCGTGAATAGCACAGGCATCGACTGGGAGGTGTGCGTACTGGATGATGAGAGTCAGGACGGCACTGATCGAATGGTTCTCGAATACTCACAGCGAGACCCTCGCGTGAGGTTGATTCGCGGAGAACCGAAACCTGCCGGGTGGAGTGGAAAGCAGTTCGCGTGCTGGCAACTCGCCCAGCACGCTACGCACTCCGAACTGGTATTTCTGGATGCCGATGTTGTCCTCGCTCCCGATGCTCTCGTGCGGGCTGTTCATCATCGCCAGGGGATGCAAGTCGATCTGCTGAGCGGGTTTCCTCGTCAGCGTGTCGTCACTTGGGGCGAGGCGTTATTGATCCCGTTGATCCACCTGATCCTGCTTTGTTTCCTCCCGTTCGTACTCATGCGCAGGACAGGGATGAAGGGAGCGGCTGCGGGCTGTGGTCAGTTCTTCTTGACCACGAAGCAGGCTTACCAGACGAGTGGCGGGCATGGTTCTATTCGTCAGTCCTTGCATGACGGTCTGATGCTTCCACGAGCGTACCGCCAGGCGGGACTGAGGACCGATCTGTTCGAGGCATCGGACATGGCGACCTGCCGCATGTACACTTCATTCGCGGACACTTGGTCCGGACTGTTGAAGAACGCCACGGAAGGGTTCGCCAGGATGCCATTGCTGCCGTTCATGACCCTGATCATGCTGCTCGCCTTTGTTTCACCCGTGGTCTGTGCGTTGGCCTTAGCGGCTGGTGGAATCAGTTCGTCGTTGTCTGTTCTGGTGATCGCCAGCTGTGCGTGCAGCTATTTGCCTCGCATCGTCTGCTGCTGGAAGTACGATCGTGCATGGCTGGCTTGTCTGCTGCATCCTGTTGCGATCCTCTTATTCTTGACGATTCAATGGGTGGCTTGGGTTCGTCATTCGATGGGGTGGGGAGTCCAGTGGCGAAATCGCAGTTATCCGGGAGTGAGCCCGTAATGGATTCCCCCTTGCCCCAACGTACGCCCGTACTGATCGTCGACCATGTGCGTAAGAAGTATCTTGGCCGAGCGGCCTTGAAAGGGATCTCGCTGCACTTGTTTGCGGGAGAGCTGCTGGGATTCTTTGGTCCCAATGGAGCCGGAAAGACGACGATGATCCGCTGCATTTGCGGACTGCTGCAGCCCGACACCGGGCAGATTACAAAACAAACGGTAACGAGTACCGGTGCCATCGTGTCAGCCCGCATAGGCATCGTGCCACAGAATCTAGCGGTCTATGGCGATCTGACCGTCGAACAGAATTTAGATGTCTTCGGTCGTCTGGAAGGCGTGACTGGTCGGATTTTGCGAGCGAGAATCGAAGAAGTCTTGACCTGGTCTGCTCTCCAAGATCGCCGAAACCACTTGGCCAAGACCTTGTCTGGAGGAATGCAGAGACGCCTCAACATCGCGTGCAGCGTGTTGCATCGCCCCTCGATTTTATTGCTGGACGAACCCACAGTCGGAGTTGACCCGCAAAGCCGCGAACGCATCTATGAAATGCTCCAAGACTTAACCGCTCAGGGCGCAGCTGTGTTGCTGACGACTCATCAACTCGAAGAGGTCGAAACACGTTGTGATCGCATTATCGTGATGGATGAGGGCACGATTGTGGCCGATGGCCGACTCCGAGACCTAGTGCGACAGACGATCGGCCCGCCTCACCGTGTCGTCCTGCGGTTCGATCTCCCCTATCTCGAGGCCCTGGGCGATTTCGACTTCGACGACTCTCGAAGGCGAGCGACATGTCCGCTGGAGTCGATGCGTGAATTACCCCAAGTCCTCTCCGTGCTGAAGCAGCTCCAGCAGGAGCCAGCGCAGATCGATGTCAGTAGTTTTGGTCTGCAGGATGTTTTCCTGGCACTCACGGGGCGGAGCCTTCGGGAATGATACGCACAATTCTCCGCATTCAATATCTGCGACTCCGCAACAACCCCTTGGAGTTGGTGCTGGTCTTCGTGATGCCGGTGATCTTCTTTAGCATCTTCGCCGTGATCTTCAGCAACGGCATCGCAGGAGGTAATGACAAGCCGCTGCGAGTCGGATGGATCAGCTGTCGAGAGACGAGGCTGGCAGAGGAATTGCATGCCATGCTCGAAGGGCATGAATCACTGAAGTGTACGACGCTGGAAGAGCCTCGAGTCGGCGAAGAGTTGAGCGAAGCGACGGTCGACCGACGAGTTTCCGAAGCCCAGAGGACCGCGAGGTATGACCTGATCGTCAAACTGCCAATCGATTTCCCAGAGGATCTGGTCAGTCGTGAAATCAGGGAGAAGTGTGTCGTCTCACTTGTCACCGATGGACAGAATCCGATGGCGGTCGCCATGCTGACATCGATCGTCAATGGCTTCTTTTCACAGCAGCTGGGAGCCCTCGCCGCTCAAGAGATGTCAAGGCAGAGAACTCGCTTGGATGAACTCGTTCGTCCCGCTGCGGGGCCACGTCCTCAGCGATTCGAGCTCGAACCCGTCAAGGATCCCAGCTCCGTTTTCCAGGGACCGGATGACACGCACGATATTCGATCCGTAGAACCGCAAGATGTGACCACTGATGACGCGGGGGACAGCCTCGTTGAACAGGAAATGCAGGCTCCCGTGCTGAATGAAGTCGTCAAGATCCTTATCGAGACTCCACAAGCTGTAAACCTTCATAACCCTCGAATCGCCATGTATGCCGCCGGGATCGCGGTCTTGTTTCTGTTGTTTTCCGCAACCGGAAACGCAGCCGCCATGCTGGAAGAAGCGGAGTCGGGAACGCTCGATCGGATCCTGGTAAGTCGAGCCGGTTTGTTTCACATTGTCGCCGGAAAATGGCTCGGAATTGTGCTACTCGGATGTTTGCAGATCACGGTCATGTTTCTGTGGGCTGAGGCGGTCTTTGGTGTTCCGCTCCGTCAACATCTCGCCGGTTTCGCCGTGATGACACTCTGTACGTCAGCCGCCACCGCCAGCTTCGCGATGTTTATGGCGACGATCTGCAAAACGCGAGCCCAGCTGAACGCCGTCTCTGTCGTGCTGATCCTGAGTATGTCCGCCGTCGGTGGCAGTATGATTCCTCGCTTTGCGATGAGTGATCGGATGAAAGAGATCGGCCAATGGTCCTTTAATGCCTGGGCACTGGATGGCTATCAGAAAGTCTTCTGGTATCAATCTCCGATGGCCAGTCTGAAGCTGGAAGTCGCCGTGCTGCTGGGGAGCGCCGCCGTTCTGGGCGTGTTGACCCTTCTCCTCTCCGGACGATGGAAACGCGGCCCATGAGCAACACCGATCGATCACACCTGCGACTCGGGAATCCCCCCCTGAAAGGACTCCGCTGGAAATGGCTGATGTTTGTCATGGGGTGTAGTGTCATGGCATTCCTCCTCTTGCGAATGGCCTCCCCCAAGTCGTCTAGCAACACAGCAGACGTATTGCTCCCGACAGCCACACTAGCGATCTCGGCGAAGCCCATTCCCATCGCTCCGACTCGGAATCAAGCGGCCAGCTCGGAACCGCAGCCACCTCTTCCGGAGCCGAGCAAACCACGTCCCCGGCTGGGCCAAGACATCACGATTCACCTGACCGGGCTGAAGCTTCAGGAATCGAATGTGTACATCGCCATGTTTGAGTCTGTGACAGGATTTCCCCACGAACTCGACAGTGCTGAAACGACAAAACTGCCAGCCACTAATACGCAGATGAAGCTCACAGTGCCTCAACTCACCGGTCTGTCCCGAGCAATTGCGGTCTTTCAAGATCTGGATGGAAATGGCCAGCTATCGAAAAACGCGCTCGGCATTCCGACCGAGCCTTATGGGTTCTCGAACAATGTGCGCGGCGTATTGGGTCCACCTACATTTCAAGAGGCCGTGATTCGATTTGAAAACGTGACGGGACCGCTGGAGATTCGCATTCGATAAATTCCGATGAGAACTCTCGCAGGCGTGGAGTCGTGGCCGAAGCGGTTTGTGAACCTGAGAGCGCCCTGGCAGATGGAACTGGCCGACACATATCCGGTACATGCCGTCCGTGACTGGCTCGCAAACTCTCCGGTCGTTGCGGAAAAGCACTCTAGCTTTTCCGGTTCAACGCACTATTTGGGGTGTTTGGCCTTCGCGAGGTTTTAACCTTGTAGGGTCTACTTGGTGTGGTGGAGGGTCAGGAGTCGTTCCTTGAGGTGTTCGTCGTTTCGGTAGCCGTAGGCGCGACTTTGCAGGGCTCCGTTTTTGTGGTTGATCCCTTCCAGCGGGCCGGTGCTGATCGGGTGGTCGTACCAATTCAAAAGGCCGGTGCGATGACCGCGCAGGGTCTTGGCCATGACTCGCATTTGGCGGATGCCCGAGGCGTCGGCGCGGCGGCACCACGCTTCGAGGGACTTCTCAGTGGCGGCCTTCGAGCGCTGGTTCCAGAACTGCCTGAGGTCTTCTTTGAGGTAATACGCGACCGACAAGGACTCGTTGAGCTTCAGCGCCTCCTGCAGATGGGCCTGCTCGTCGACCTTCTCGTTCTGCTTCAGGTTCTCCGGATTCATCATCAGCAGGTAGCGCGTCCCCTTCAACATTTTGCGATGCTGTTTGTCGGTCAACTCGTGATACATCTCGCGCCGCAGGTCGGTCAACTTCTCGTTCATCAGCTTCACGACGTGGAAGCGATCGAACACCAGCGCCGCATGCGGCAGGTATTCCATCACAGCGGCGATGTACCCGCCAGCCATGTCGGTGGCGACAGCTTTGACCCTGGCCCGGGCTTGTTTCAGCTTGGAAAAGAACGGCTTCGGAGCTGCCTTGCCGCGTCCCTTCACGACCGACACGATGGCCATCGTGTCGAGGTCCAGCACCACCGTGACGAACCCGTGCCGCTTCCCGAGATATACTCCTCTCGGGAAGAACTGAGGACATTTCGTAGGACGGACATCCTTGTCCGTCTGTGTGAAAGACTCAGGGAGCGACGGACGAGGACGTCCGTCCTACGACTCGATCTGGCCAGTGTGAAGTATCGTTCTCATCAATGGCCAATCGCTTCAAGCCACCGAGCTTCGGCCGCGCCAGTTTCTTGAATCGCGCCAGGTCGATCTCACACACCGTGTTCCACGACAGGCCATACATCTCCACCACATCTTGAATCGTCAGCCGCGTCAGCTGTCGTTCAATGAAGCCTTCAAAAGTCTTCGTGATCCCCCGCTGACCATTCGCAAACCTCGGCGGATGCCACGTCTTCGCCTCGCAGTCCAGACACTTCACGCGCGGCGATCTCATCACGATGTCGATCGGCGTGAGGCCCAGCGGAGCCGACTCCCACGACCGCCGCTGCCCCCCCTGACGCTGCACCCGCAAGCACCCACAAGCCCGACACGCCAGCTTCTCCCGAGGCACCGCGACCTGGACATACAAGATCCCCTCATCCCCCGTCCACGTCCCCTCGACTTCATCGCCCTTAAGCCCCATCGCCTCGTACAATGCCTCTGCGGACATACTGCAATCTCCACGGGAATGTCGTGCCGTCAAACACAACCCCCAGTGATGACCAGCATGCCCGTACTTTTCAACCCCACACCCCAAATAGTACGTTGAACCAAGAACGGCTGGCAAATCGGGTCGGGCGTGATCGAATCGGCCTGTAAGCGCGTAATCGGCCACCGCCTGAAGTGCGGCGGCATGCGCTGGCGCGAACCCGGCACCAACGCCCTCGCCCACGCCCGCAGCCTGTCCCTCAGCAGCGACCACCGCTGGGAATTCTTCTGGTCTCACGTGGCCTGTGGGTAACGACCGACGATTGGGACGCACACACCGTCAACGGCCGTCCGGTGAGTGCATTCCCCCGACGCTTCCGTCCAGAGATCACCATCGGGTGGACATCTAACGATTGTGCGGCTCGTATCGCCTGTGGCACATGATTATTTTTCCCTCATCCTGCCGATGTCATTCGGAACCATCGGAGTTTGTCCGTCGTGGGAATTCCGTGTAGAAGAAACTGGGCGTTGAGGTGTGGCGAAAACTCGCGGGGTCAGGCATGAGCGGCGAAGTCTTTAACGATGCATCCATGCTCGAGATCTTCCGAGCCGAAGTCGAGACGCATGTCGAGTCTCTGACGGCTGGCCTGCTCGCGTTGGAGCGCGACCCGGGCGATACCAGCCATGTCGATGCCATGATGCGCGGAGCCCACTCGATCAAAGGGGCCGCTCGGATCGTCGGCATCGACCCGGCCGTGCGGATCTCCCATGTGATGGAAGACGGGTTCATCGCTGCCCAGAATGGCAAGCTGACACTGCGGCCCGAGCATGTCGATGTGCTGTTGCGTGGCGTCGATTTGCTGAGCCGATTGGCGAATGCTTCGAACGACCCCACCATCGATTGGACGCGGTTCGATGCCGAGGCGACGCCGCTGGTCGCGGAGATCTCGGCAGTGCTGGCGGGCGGGCCGGTGGTAAAGGCTCCCACGGCGAAAGCGACGCCCAGCGTTGTCCAAAATTTTCCGGCCCCAGCAGGCTTCACTCCCAACCCCTCTCCCGGGAGGAGTGGGGAGCCGGACGCCGAGTTGACCATTCCGATGCCGGTCATGCTCGACGCCACCTCCGCCGACACTGTCCGTCGGTCCTTTGTCGCTGGGCTGGATGCCGGGGCGAAGGGGATTCGGCTCGATCTGTCGACCACGAGTGACCTGGATGCGATCGGCCTTGCTCTCTTGGCTGCCATCCCCGCCCAAGTCCGCAGCGGTGGCCCCCGCGTGGAATTGTGGGGAGCCTCGACGGAGATGCAGGCCGTGTTGCAAGCCACGGGCGTCGATCAGCTGTACGCGGCGGGGGGCCAGTGACACCCATGGCTGGTCGCACCGATGAATTTGTGGTCGAGGCCCGCGAACACCTGAGTGTGGTCGAGGTGTCGTTGCTCGCCTTGGAGAAACATCCCGGTGCGGCGGATGCCTCCGCACACTTTGGGCGTTGCTACCGGTCAGTTCATTCCATTAAGGGGGACGCGGGATTCATGGGGTTCAGCCGGATCCATGAGCTGTCCCATGCGATGGAGTCACTGCTCAGTGGCACCGCCCAGCCGCTGCCATCCTCGATTATCGAGATGCTACTGTCCGCTCGCGACCGGTTGGCGGTCCTGGTCGATGATCCCGCGCGCAGTCAGTCGATCGACATCAGTGATCTGCTGCCGCGACTCGCCTTGAATACGAGTGAACCGGGACGGGGGCCGTTCGAGGTCAATCTCGCGGCCTGGAACGCCTCGCATCCGGGCGGACTGGGCGACTTCATCCGCCAGACAGCCACCGCGAGAAAAGTCCAGCATGGTCGAGTGTGGATCAACCCTTGCGACCTCCGCGACAACTTGCCGACTGGCCCCATTCGCTGGTCGGGGATCGCCGATGTGGCCGACGGAACCGAACATGTCGAGCAGCTCGTAGTCGACCTGTTTGATGTGACCCAGCGTCGCGGCGGATTAATCAGTTGGTTCCGAGAACTGCATCGGCTGGGGCGATCGATCACGGGGCAAGTCCGGATCGCGGACACCGATTTGCGAGTGGAACTCCCGGGACGACCGATCGAGTGGTGGGGCGCGTGTGAGACGAAATTCTCGTCGGAGGAACTGGCCCACCGGTTGGGGCTGTCGCCCCCGTCGAAGCCACCGACATCTGCGGAGGGTGCGGAGTTCCAGCCCGCATCAGAATCGAACTCCACTGCCGGGAAGTCGACCGCAACGGCTCCGGCTGCGGACGGAGAAAAGTCGACGACGCTCCGCATCCAGGTCGAACTCCTCGACCGGCTCATGACGCTCGTCGGGGAACTGACCCTCGTTCGCAATCAGTCGCTGCTCGCTTTTGCCGATGAGGACGGTCCCCAGCGGGCCATCATTCAGCGGCTCAACTCCGTGACGTCCGAACTGCAAGACGCCACGCTCCGCGCCCGCATGCAGCCGGTCGGGAACCTGTTCAACCGCTTCCCGCGCATGGTGCGCGACCTGGCGCGGCAACTGGGCAAACAGGTCGAGATCGACCTGCAAGGCCGGGAAGTCGAACTCGATAAGACGATCCTCGAACAGCTCAGCGACCCGCTGATGCACCTGATCCGGAACAGCGTCGATCATGGGATCGAGATGCCGGATGAGCGTGTCGCGAAGGGGAAGTCGCCGGTCGGGCATATCGTACTTTCGGCCACTCACGAAGATGGCCAAGTCCACATCCAGATTCGCGACGACGGGAAGGGGATTGACCCGCAAGCGGTGAAGTCCAAGGCCCTCTCGCTCCGACTAAAGACCGAAGCCGAACTGGAGCGGATGACCTCACGCGAGCTGTTCGGGTTGATCTTGCTGCCCGGTTTCTCGACCGCCAAGAAGGTCACCGAAGTCTCCGGGCGCGGCGTCGGCATGGATGTCGTGAAGACCAACATCGAGCAGCTGGAAGGAACTCTGAACATCGACTCGGTGCCGGGGCTGGGTTGCTCGATGGTCCTGCGGCTGCCGCTGACGCTGGCGATCATTCCGTGCCTGATCGTGACGGTGGGCGAGGAGCGGTTCGCGGTGCCACAGCGGGATCTGGAAGAGGTCGTCTGCCTGCACCCGCAGTCACCGGGGCGCATTGAAACGGCCTTTGAGACCGAGGTGTATCGGCTACGGGATAAGCTCTTGCCGATCGTGCGACTCCACGAAGTCTTGAACCGTCGTGCCCCGTTTAGTCCAGAGGCGAAAGCCGAGATTCTGGCGTCCCAATCGCCCGATATGGACACGCATCGCATCGAGTACATCCTCGTCTTGAAACTCGCGGGTCGCCGGTTCGGGCTGATCGTTGATGAGGTACGCGGCACGCAAGAGATTGTCGTCAAGCCGCTGCATGCCTCGATGAAGCGGGTCGGGATCTTCACCGGCGCCACGATCATGGGGGATGGCCGCGTGGCTCTGATTACCGATGCCGAAGGGATCATCGAGCATGCCCGGCTCAGCTTTGAAGCGGCGAAAGAAGAGGTCGTGAAGAGTGCCGCTGTCCGGGACGCGGCTCAGGCGCATCGGGTGCTGCTGTTTGAGTACGGACCCCAGGAGCAGTTCGCGCTGCCTCTGATTCAAATTCGCCGCATCGAGATGGTGGGGCCGGAGCGAATCGAGCGGGTCGGCGATCACGAGTTCGTGACCGTCGATGGCGTCTCGACCCGCATCATGCGACTGAATCAGGTCATCAACGCTTCGTCTCTCGACGCCGACTCCGCGCAGATGTCGCTGATCCTCCCCAAGTTTGTGACCCAGCCGATGGGAATTCTAGTGACCAGGATTGTCGATACCGAATCTCTCGCCATCGACCTGCAGCAGCATGCGGACCAGGACGCCGGGATTCTCGGGACGGCGATCGTCCGCAATCGACTCACACTGTTCCTCGACATGCACCGCTTGTCGGAGAAGCTGTTCGGAGTCAAGGTCGCCCCGTTGGCGGCGACTCGTCAGACCAAGCGATTGCTGTTGATTGACGACACGGCATTCTTCCGGGAAGTCGTCAAGCGTTACCTCGTTTCGGATGGCCACGAGATCGTCACCGCGATCCACGGCGAAGACGGCCTGGCTCAGCTCGCGAAGGGCGATCCCTTCGATCTGATCGTCTCGGACATCGAGATGCCGGTCATGGATGGCTGGGAGTTCGCTCGCGAGGCTCGCCGTCGAGGGATCAAGACGCCGATGCTCGCCCTGACCTCACTGAGCGGGATGCAGTACGAGAACAAAGCCAAGGAGTGCGGCTACGACAGCTACGAAGTCAAACTCGACCACGACCGGCTGGTGCGGAAGGTCGGGAACATGCTGGCTGCCTTGGAGGCCACCCGATGAACAGGGCCATCAGCCATCAGCGATCAGCGATCAGCCAGAAGTCTGCCTGTCTCGGGGATGAATCCCTCACGGCTGCAAAGCGATGCTGGGAGGTACGGCTATGAGCGACACGCCGAAACTCTTCTGCACGTTTCGTCTGGAGGGGCATTTGTTTGGCGTCGATATACTCGATGTCAAAGAGGTGACCACCGAGACAACCACCACGCGGATCGCGCATGCTCCCGAGGAGGTTCGGGGCCTCGTGAACATTCGCGGGCATATCTATCTGGCTCTCGACCTGCGGCGACTGCTGGGGATGCCCGGCACCGCGATCACCGGCGAGACTCGACTCGTCTTGTTCAAGCCGACCATCGGGCAGGCGTTCGGAGTCTTTGTGGATGAGATCTCGGAGATCCACACGGCTATGTCCGATCGGATCGAGGCCTACTCGGCCACGGATGTTCTCGCGTCGAAGTTGCGGCGTGTCGACCTGATCAGTGCGGTTTGTAAGTTGCCGGATGAGCTGCTCGTGGTGCTCAATCCGAGACGGTTCCTCCATATCGTCGAGGAGAGGTTAGAGGGGAATGGTGAGTGACCAGCAGCAACAACTGCCCTTCACCACCGCCCGTCTGACCACTCACCACTCACCACTCACCTTTCCTCACTTCCGGTGTCGCCGTGAAAAACTTCAAACTCGCCACAAAGATGTTGCTGCTGTCCATCGTCCTGATGGCCTCGGTGCTGGTCGTGGCGTACGTCGCGCTCGACCGGTTGACGCTGGTCAACGCCCAGATTCAGCAATTGGTGAATTCCACCAATGCCAAGGCCACACAGGCTGCCGAAATCAATATCCAGTTCCTGGCCAGCGTGCGCAGCCAGAAAAATGCCGTGATCTCCTCGGACGACCAAGAGTCGAAAGAGTACGCAACCGCCTCTGAGGCCAGCCTGACCCAGGCTCAGGAACTGACGGCCCAACTCAAACAACTCGTGTCGAAGGACGCCATCGCTGGACAGGTCGATGCCGTTGATGCTGTTGACAAATCTCTGAATAATGTGAAGCAGATCAACGCTGACGTACTCGATCTGGCACTCCAGAACACCAACGTCAAAGCCAAGAGGCTGGCCTTGAGTGATCTGCAGCGCCAGACCGAAATTCTCTCGGCTCGGTTCAGTGCCTGGGTCGAAAAGACGGCGACCTCGACCGAGATGAATGCCGACCGCACGGCCCAATGGAAGGCGCTCTACACGATCAACAATGCCGTGTCAGCAGTCCAGATCAATGCCATCAAACACAACGAGACCTCTATTGCGGACGAAATGACGATTCAAGAGAAGACCCTGGCCGATTTACAAGACACGATTCAGCAGGGACTCGCTGTCGCTTCAGGGGGAGACGCCGCCAGCCAGATCGAGGTCCGGGCCACACTCACAGACATGCAGACGACCCTGACCAAAGTGACCGGCCTTTCGCGGCTGGACACGAACAACCGCAGTGCGGCCATGTCGTTAGTCGAGGCCAAGGTCGCCAACGACGAATGCGTCAAGCAGTTGGCGGAACTCGACAAGCTACTGAAGGCCGAAGCGAAAGCCGGTCGGGACACGAGCGAAGCGGTCTACCAGAGCGCCGTTTGGTGGATCGTCGGGGTCATGCTGGCGGGGATCATCTTGGGCGGTGTCATCGCTTACATCGTCACGCAGTCGGTCACCCGTCCGGTGGCCGAGGTCCGCAATCTCGCCCAGTCGATGGCGGGCGGCGATCTGCGGCAGCGAGTGCAGCTCAAACAGACCGACGAAATCGGCGAACTCTCCGACGCCACGAACTCGCTGGCTGACTCCCTGACCAAGATTGTCACCGAAATTCAACGCGTCTCCGAGGGGCTCGGTGGTTCCGCTGCCGACCTGACCGGGGTCTCCAATCAACTCTTGAGCCAAAGCGAAACCGCCTCGCTGAAATCGTCCAGCGTCGCCAGTGCCTCGGAACAGCTGTCGTCCAACATCAGCACGATGGCCGCAGCTGCGGAAGAGATGAGCGTCAACGTGGCCTCGATCAGCTCGGCCAGCGAAGAGATGAGCGTCAACGTGGGAACGATCTCGTCCGCGGCGGAGCAGACATCGGTCAATGTGGGCGTCGTGTCCAATGCCGTCGGTGAGATTTCGAATTCATTCACTGATGTACTCAGCGATGTGCGAGAAGGCTCGCGCATCGCCGGTGACGCCAGCAACATGGCCGACTCGGCGACCGCGACGATTCAGACTCTGAGTCAATCGGGTACGGAGATCAGTAAGGTCACGGAGACGATCAAGATGATCGCCCTGCAGACCAACCTGCTGGCCCTCAATGCCACAATCGAAGCGACCTCTGCGGGAGAAGCGGGGAAGGGGTTCGCCGTCGTGGCCCATGAGATCAAGGAACTGGCCAATCAAAGTGCCAAGGCGGCTGAGGACATTGCCCGCAAAATTGAAGGGGTCCAGAACGACACCCGTCGGGCCGTGCAAGTGATTCAGAGCGTTTCGCAGATCATTAAGGACATCAACGCCTCGTCGAATCGCATCTCCCAATCGGTTGAGAAGCAAACCCGCGCGGCGAGCATGATCTCGCAAAATGTGGGCGAAGCCAACCGCGGGGTCAGCGAGATTGCCCGGTCGATCGCCGAAGTGGCCAAAGCGGCGGGAGACATGTCTCGCAACGTCGCTGAAGCGGCTCGTGGTGCGACCGATGTTTCTCGGAATGTCAACGAGGCGGCCAAGGCGGCGGGCGGGATTTCGTCCGACATTCACCAGGTGAGTGCCGCGTCTCAGTCGACCAACCGCTCGGCCTCGCAAGTTCACGACTCGGCGGAGCGGCTCGACCAGATTGGTAAGGAACTGCGCAAGCTGGTCGGGAAGTTCAAGGTAAGGAAGGACGAGGCGTCGGACGAGTGAGCGGCCCAGCACTGACCGCGGGTTCGCGAGCGGTGTACATTCCGAGTCGCAATGTGATAATGGGATGACTGCCTGACCTTTTCCAGATCACGAACGCCCCCTCTGTGAACGCGGTTCCCTTGCGAGTGTTGATCGTCGATGACTCCCGCATCTTTCGCGGCGTGATCGAAGATGCGCTGGTGGGCCGCTCAGATGTCCAAGTGGTCGGCTCCGTCTGGAGCGGTGAGAAGGCTCTGGAGTTCGCGCGTGAGTCTCTTCCGGATTTCGTGACCCTCGATATCGAGATGCCCGGCATGGGCGGGATTGAGACTCTGAAAGCTCTCCGCGAACTGGCCCGAGCCCAGTTGCGATCGATCGGCGTGTTGCTCATTAGCTCGCATACCCAGCGCGGGGCCAAGGTCACGATCGAAGGGCTCCAGGAAGGGGCCTTCGACTTTATCCCGAAGCCCCATAGTGCCGATTCGCGCGAGAACTCGGCAGCACTCCGGCAACAGATCCATTCCAAGCTCGACGCCTTCCGGTCGCGGCGTCCCGTCGCTCTTCCGCCCTTCGCTTCGGCCAAGCCCCTCGCATCGGCAGTCCGACGAAAGAGTCGCTTCCGCGCTGTCGTGATCGCTGCTTCCACCGGCGGACCGGAAGCTCTGGCTCGGTTGCTGCCGATTCTGGCCCCTGTGTGTCCAGTGCCGATGTTTCTCGTTCAACATCTCCCCGCAGACTTCACAGCTTACTTCGCATCGAGTCTGGCCAGTCGCTGCGGAACTCGCGTCATCGAAGCGGAGGAAGGTCGCGTGGCCGAGCCGGGAGTGCTCGCGGTGGCCCCGGGGGGAAAGCACTTGCTCCTGAATGTCAATCATGGCCAGATCGTCACGGGACTTTCCGAGTCACCGCCGGAGAATGGCTGTCGCCCCGCAGCAGATGTCTTGTTTCGATCCGCTGCTGCCGTGTACTCGGGCCAGGTACTGGCGATGGTTCTGACCGGCATGGGATCTGATGGAGCCAAGGGGGCTGCGGTTCTGAAGCGGGCCGGAGCCTACGTGATTGCTCAGGACGAAGCGTCAAGTGTCGTCTGGGGCATGCCCGGCAGTACGGTCGCGGCGGGAGCTGCGAACGAGGTCTTGCCGATCGACCAGATCGGACCCGCCGCTCTGGCTCTGCTCGGAATCGGGGGTTGATGCATGGATGTCTCGCCCCAAGAGTTCCGTGATGTTCAGACGCTGGTCCGGACGTTATGCGGTCTGGTGCTGACCGATGACAAAACCTATCTCGTGCGGACCCGACTCGAACCTGTGGTCCGGAGCCACAGCTGTAAGACGTTTGGGGAGTACCTGGGCCGACTCCAACAATCGCATGCCCGTTTGATGCGCGACGAACTGGTGGAAGCCCTGACCACCGGGGAAACCTCGTTCCATCGCGATGCCCATCCGTTCGAAAGTTTCCGCAAGCAGATTGTCCCCGAACTGGCGAATCAGATCCGTACTCGCATCGAGAAGCGTGACCTGCTCCCGCAGATTCGCATCTGGTCGGCCGGCTGTTCAACGGGACAAGAGCCCTACAGCATCGCCATGTGCATCCTGGACTTCCTCGCGGCCACCCCAGCTCTGGGAGTGCGGCCCGAGCAATTCTCCATCCTCGCTACCGATGTGTCGAGTCGGTCCCTGAACACGGCTCGTGAGGGGAAGTACCACGAACGTGACCTGGAACGGGGACTTACGTCTGAGATGCGTTCCCGGCACTTCCAGCGTCAGGGCGAGCAGTGGTTGGCAAACCAGGATCTCCGCCAGTTGATCGAGTTTCGGCGACTGAATTTCATCGATCCCGTGACTGGCATGCGTCCGTTCGATGTGATCTTTTGCCGCAATGTTTTGATCTATTTCGATATCGCCACCCGCCAGAGACTCTGCGATCAGTTCCACCAACTCCTCGCCTCGGGCGGGCTGCTCATCTTGGGAGCTGCGGAAAGCCTGTATGGCCTGGCGACGGCTCTGACCCCGTCACAACTGGGTACGACAACGGTGTATCGAAAGGTCTAGTTTCGCTCTATTCCTGACACTCCGGCAAGCGCCCGAAGTCAGGGGGCCGTTCGAGAGTCGCTGCCCTGCATCATCTGCACCGAGAGGCAGCCCAGGCCCTCGCCAGATGCAGCGGCTCCCGCTCGCCCAAGGCTGTGTTGTCGCTGCCCTTCGAGGTCTGGCCATTGATCGCTACCCGCCCCCGCGACTGCCCAGCGACCAGCCACTCTGGAACACACTTGATCAATTCATTCGAATCGGGCCGCTGGAATCGCTCAAGACGCTGCGCGGCTCAGATTTCCTCCACGGAACACTCTTCGAAGTTGGTGGTGATCAATCGTCGAGAATCTCTCTTGTAGGAGGAATTCCAGCTGCGGAGGGGCCACACCTTCGGGCCGGGTTGGTAGTTCGGTGTCTGACGGATAATATCCGGGAGTGAGTCACCCTCTTCCTCGATCGGATCGAATGATGCTTCGCAACTGGCTGTGTCTGGCAGTACTTGGTTACACACTTGTGGGCTCGACCGTGATTCGGGCTGATGATTGGCCACAGTGGATGGGGCCAAAGCGGGATAACGTCTGGCGCGAGACGGGCCTGGTGGACAAGCTCCCGGCTCAACCGAAGGTCGCTTGGCGGGCACCTGTCGCGGGCGGGTACTCGGGACCAGCGGTCGCGGGGGGCAAGGTCTATCTCACTGACTACGTGACCGCCGACAACGTCAAGGTCGACAACTTCGACCGCAAACAGTTTACCGGCACCGAACGTGTTCTCTGTCTGGACGAGAAGACCGGCAAGCCGCTGTGGACGAAGGAGCATCCCTCCAAATACTCCATCTCCTATCCCGCCGGACCACGCAGCACCCCGATTGTGCATGACGGAAAAGTCTATGCCCAAGGAGCCGAGGGCATGCTCAGCTGCTTTGATGCCAACTCTGGGGAAGGCGTCTGGCACAAGGACTTGAAGTCGACCTATAAGACTAAGGCCGCCCTCTGGGGATACGCGAGTCAGCCGCTGATCGATGGCCAGAAGCTGATCGTCATCGCGGGGGGAGCCGGGTCGCATTGCGTGGCCTTGAACAAAGACACTGGCGAGGAGATCTGGCGGGTCGGCACGGCCAAGGAGCAGGGTTACTCGCCGCCGGTCATCATTCAGCAGGCGGGTGTCCGCCAACTGGTACTGTGCAGTCCCGAGGCGGTCTACGCCGTCGATCCCGAGACCGGCAAACAGCTCTGGTCGCAAGAGTACGAAGGAACCAACGGCTCGATCATCCTGACCCCGATTCATCATGGCAATTATTTGTTCGTGGCCGGGTACGACAACAAGAACATGATGCTCGAACTGGCCACCGACCAGCCGGGTGCGAAGACTCTGTGGCGTGATAAGGAGAAGTGGGCGTTTTCGCCGGTCAACGTTCAACCCTGCCTGATGGATGGCAACATCTATGGCTTGGACCAAAGCGGTGAGCTGCGCTGCATCGACATCCCCAGCGGCGAGATTCGCTGGTCGACCTCGCAGCCGCTCGCCACTCGCAAACAACCCAGCGGCTCGGTCTTCCTCGTCCGGGCCGGAGAGACCGATAAGTTCTGGATGTTCGCCGAGACCGGTGATCTGATCATCGGTCAGCTGACGCCCCAGGGATTCACCGAGCTGTCACGCATGCACGTGATTGACGCGACGAACACGGCCTTTGGTCGTGATGTGGTCTGGTGCGCTCCGGCGTTTGCAAACAAGCGCATGTATGTGCGGAACGACAAGGAATTGATCTGCGTCGATCTGGCGAAGTAGTGAGGTGCGGTGAAGGCTTGCTCCGCGGCGCAGAGCCTTCCCGTCGTAGCGAAACGCATGGCAGACTTCCGGAGTCCGGGCGACTCTGGAAGTTTGTTTCGTTTGCTGTCGTCCCAATGACGGTATGGCTGCTCGACATTTCCCCCCATTCCCGGCGACAATCTATTTGGTGGAGTCACGATTTCCAGAAGGCGTTCGTGTGACCGAGTCGATGAAAAACAGCGATGCCCCGAAAATGGGCGAGGACACCGAAGTCCAGGATGCCACCGCGCGCGAGGTCTCGCAGGGGCTAAGCCTGCGTTCGCTTCAAACTCCCGGTGCCATTCCCGGCTACCAGATCGAGCAGTGTCTGGGTGAGGGGTCTTTCGGTTCGGTGTGGCTGGCTCGCGAACTGCGGACGGGGAAGAAAGTCGCGATCAAATTCTACGCACGGGGGCGCGGGGTCGACTGGTCACTGCTCAGCCGCGAGGTCGAGAAGCTGGCTGTCCTGTATACCTCGCGCAACATTGTCCGGCTCATCGATGTCGCCTGGGACCATGATCCGCCGTACTTCGTCATGGAGTATCTGGAGAACGGTTCGCTGGCTCAAAAGCTGGAACGCGGGCGGCTGCCCGTCGAGGATGCGGTCCGCATCGCGCGGGTCATGGCCCAGGCTCTGGTGCATGCGCACGGCAGCGGAGTGCTGCACTGCGATCTCAAGCCGGCCAATGTCCTCTTCGATGCCGGTGGTGATGCCCGACTATGCGACTTCGGCCAGTCGCGATTGTCGAGCGAACGGACCCCCGCGCTCGGCACCCTCTTCTACATGGCCCCGGAGCAAGCCGTCCTGGATGGAATCCCCGATGCGCGCTGGGATGTCTACGCCCTCGGGGCACTTCTGTATCAGATGCTGACCGGCACAGCTCCCGGTCGGCTCACCTCGGACGATAGTGGATTGCGGCGGGCGGGGACGACGGAAGACCGACTGGCGGCCTACCGACAACTGTTACTCTCCAGCCCCTCCCCCTCGGCCCATCGAGGCATCTCGGGCGTCGACAAGCGACTGATCGAGATTGTGGATCGCTGTCTGGAGCGAGATCCTCAGCGTCGCCTGGCGAATGTTCAACTCGTCCTGGACCTGCTCGATCAGCGCGACCGCGCACGGTCACGGCGACCACTGCTGGTGCTGGCTTTACTGGGACCGCTGCTGTTTCTGGCGGCGATGTCCTGGATGGTCGGCTCAGCTGTCCCGAATATTGTGAAGGCCGCTCAGGAGAACCTGACCTCGCGGGCTCTGGCTGGAGATGTCATCAGCGCCCGCATCCTCGCTGAAAGTGTCAGGCAGGAGATCCTGACCCGGATCGAGGAACTGGAGTTCGAAGCCACCACACCGCATGTCCGCCAGATCATCCTCGACTCACCCCAGTTGACGGGGGTGGAGTTGCAGTCGCTGTGTCGCATGGATGCCACCGACAACGCGGCGAACCAAAACTACCGACAATTAAATGTGGCTCGTGAGGAAGCCAGTCGGCGACACCCCGACCGCAGCTGGTTCTTGACCGATGTCGAAGGACGACAGGTCTTCCGCCATCCGGTTCTGGGAGATTCGGGGACATCGACGGTCGGCGATTACTTCCACCGTCGGGATTACTTTCATGGTCGCGGAGCCGATCTGGCGGAGTCCCCTCTCAAGGGGTCCATCCTCCCGCGCACAAAATCCGGCGTCTCCGCCTCCTACCGCAGCCAGGCCACTGGCCAATACGCGATCGCGATCGCTGTTCCCGTCTGGGATGAATCTCATACCCGCGTCATCGGTGTCCTCGGGCGGTCGCTGCATCTGACCGACCTGCTCAATCGCTGGGAGAAGCAGCTGCAGGGGGAGTCGCGTCCCGACCAGCGGTTCTTGTCACTGGCGGAATCGGTGCCGAACCCGGAGACGGGCCGCGTGGGACTGGCTCTGCTTGATCATCACTGGATGACCCCCGCGAACATGGCCAGTCGGCAGAAGCAGGTCTTTCTGACTCCCGAGATCGCGGAGGAGATCCGCAACACGGACCGCAGTGACCACTACACCGATCCGGTCGCTGCACTCGACCCGCAGTTCTCGGGCGACTGGCTGGCCGCGTGGGCTCCGGTCGAGGGGACGGAAAGCCACTGGACGGCGATTGTGCAGGAGCGCCGCGATGTGGCCCTGCAACCGGTCGGCGACTTGCAAAACGTCCTCGTCCGCTCGGGGTACATCGCCCTCGCCGTGTTCAGCGTGATGCTGGGCGCGTTTTGGCTGCTACTGAGACGGGCCTCGAACTGAGTAGGTGTCAGGGAGGAGTCCGGGCGGGCCAAGGCGGCTTCAATGGGAATCTGTCCATTGAGTCAGCCGAGTCTCAACCACGTACGGTGCGTGACGGGGATTCCTTCGATGAGTTCCGGGCTAGTCGCGATCCACTCGGTGCCCGGAGTATCGCCTGGCGAAGAGTGACGTGGTCCATGCCACCAAGTCATGGATCGACTGCCTCCGAGTCGCGTAAACCACCCGGCTGCGAGGCGGCCC
The DNA here is from genome assembly GCA_031431195.1 of Planctomycetota bacterium. GTDB lineage: Bacteria > Planctomycetota > Planctomycetia > Planctomycetales > Planctomycetaceae > TH-plancto1. The sequence goes on from JANPCU010000132.1 coordinate 27,927, forward strand.
ATCGTCCAGCGGGCGTTGATGTCCTGGAGGGGGCGGATGCGGAAGTCCTTCCACTCGGGATCGAAGTACCGCATGGCATCGATGCCGACGGGACCGAAGTACCCGCGCTGGGCGAGGTCGTCAATGACTGGACGAGTGGCTTCCGCAGCGAAGAAAGCCCAGTCGGGGAGCGTGGGATAGGCTTCCAGCCTGTCATCACTGTGTGAAGAGACGACAGGCTGGAAGCCTATGCCACGGGGGGAGAAGGCCCGCGTCCCGGCGTACTGGCCTCGCGCGTCGACGAGGAGTTCGGTAATGGCGACCAGCTCGGGAGCTTGCCCCAAAGTGATCTGCCACTGGATGCCAATCTCGGACTGGCGCTGCAGCCAGAGTTCCCAGCAGACGACCCCGTCGCGAGCGAGCCGCTGCTTGACCCACCGGACATCGGCATCCGAGATGGCTGGCCCGCGACCGAGGATGCGTTCACGGGCGGCGTGGCTCCAGTTGGCCTTGATGACCCACGAGGTCGAGGGCGAGAGCCGCTCGATGCAGGCCAACACCTCGCCGAGCTTGCGGCACAGTATGGCATAATCCCAGTCGTCGGCGGGCGACTCTTCCAGCGGGACCGAGTATTCGCGGCTATTGGCCAGACGGACGACATCGAGCGGCGGGGCCGCGACAATCAGCCGGTGCTTTTCTCCAAATTCGACCGCCGCAGACGACCAGCCCCAGGGGACCAGTTCCATGCCCGCTGGGATGTCGCGGGACTCTGACACGAATAGGTCCGGCGGCAACCCCCACTGAGAGAGTGAGGCCAGGAACACCTCTGGCAAGCGGCCCGGACACCAGATGCGGTCCCCGGCCTCTGCGATCGCCAACCAGGACGACGCCAATTCTAACACCAAGCGCTCTACCCGTCCGGGTCTCTGCACCTCGCCGCGCAGCTGGTCTTCGAAGTCGAAGTTGCCGTAGAAGAAGCAGTTCATGGGGCGTAGGCGATGTCGCTCCGCGACTCGCATTCCAAGGGCAGACGGACGGCTGCGTGAAAGGCGATCCGAGCAGTGGACGATGTCTGGCGGTCGGAGTCTCAGTCGCGGAGCGACAGGAGCTACAGGTTACCCGCGAGTCAGAAAGCTCAAGTGCAGCTCCGCATGACGCAGGTGGATCTGGGTGAACTGCTCATCAGTCACTGTGCCGAAGACGGAGTGGTACGGAACCGTGGTCTTCGCCTGCCAGCGGGCGACGGCAGTGCGGAGAGCGGCCAAGCCTGCCTCGGTGGAGGTCGGGTGGGGCACGAGAGCCTCAGCGCTCTTGCCGGTCAGGGCCAGTCCGGCGGGCAAACCATGGCGGAGGAACCGGCCCAGCATCAGCTTGGCTCCCCAGCGGACATAGAACGGGATCGGCAGAACGACTCCGTCCAGCGGCAGCGTGAACGCCCGCGCGAGATGCTCGAAGATCTGCCCCGGCGTCCAGTTGCCGAGCGTCTGAATCGGGCCGGAAGCGAGGAGTTCCGCTTGGGTGAGCATCTCATCCAGCGAGCCAAATCGCAGTGTCCGCCGACCGGTGACTTGCTTCGTGTTCTTCATACCGACTGGCTATCCGGAAAATCGAAGGCGAGCCCCCAGCGTGAGCTGGGGGGTGCATTTCGAAACACGACCACCCCTGTGGAGGACTTGGGTCACAGCGGGCGACTCACAGTGCGAACACCCCGACTCACGCCGGGGGCTCGCCAACTCTCCGAACTGCTGCTAGTGAGCGTGACCTTCGTGGCCGTGGTCGTGCCCTCCGGTCAGCGAGTTCTGCAACTTCGTATCTCCGACCTTCAACATCAGTTCGCCAGTCAGACCTTCGATGTCCATCACCGCACCGGGGAGCTTGTCAGCTGCCAGTTCAAACCGCGAGCATTTTCCGTCTTTCTCGCCTTCGAGTGGGGCAGCGACGAGATCGAGCGTGACATCCTTTGCGTCGACCTTGGTCATGATCTGCACGGTGCCGTTCTCGACGGGCTTGGCAGCCTTCATCGATTCATCGAGCAGCCAGACGATCAGCTTGCGATCCTTGTCGATGGCGACTTCGGCGTGGAACTCTTCCTTGCCCAGTTCGACGATATGACCACCATTGGGGCCATGCTCGGGATGCGGCGCTTCGGGAGTTGTGTTATTCACATCGTCTTTGTCAGTGAACGGTTTGCCTGCTGGCTCGCTGGGAGCACACCCCGCCAGACCGAGAGACGCGGCAACACCCAGAGCGAGAACAAAACGCGAAAAAAACATGATGACATCCTTCATTGTGATCCACGGGGAATCTCCGTCGGGACGACCGACCACCGACCCCGGAGCGTGAGTATATTGTATCCGCCAATTGGCGAGACAGCGAGAGTTTCCGAGAAAACACTCTCGCCCTCAGAAAGCTCAGTGGTGGCAACGACTGGACCTAGAAAGAGCGATTCCCACTCGAACCGATGCTTGGCAATCAGTTCCGCAATCTGCACGGCATGGGTGGCCGCTCGCCTTGTGCAGGTTGTCGCTCAGCGTCTCGGCAAGCTGACTCTGTGCCGCTCTCACGGACAAGTGCCGTCGCTCTGCTGTTCACGGGAGCGACCTCAAATCACCCAGTCCAATTCGGTGACATTCTGGCTGTTGTTCCCTGTCCCAGTGCCACTGAGTAGAATCAACTCTCGCCGATGAGTCGCTCCGGGAATACAATTCCCACCGAACCATCGCGTTGCCCCCACTCCACTCTTCGCTGCCTGAACTTACCCATGCTGAGCCGGACTCTGATCGCGATTCTGTCGACAGTTTGCTTCGTGTCCGTGAGGGCCTCACTGGTCTCGGCCGAGGACGCGAAGCCACCGGTTCCCGCTGAGGCTAAGGAGCCGCTCGACCCGGAACATGCCCAGAAGGCGGCCGAGTCGCTCGCTCTGTTCAAAGAACACGTCAAGCCGATCCTGATTCAGCACTGCCTCGACTGTCACGGCGGCAAGGCGACCAAGGCGGACTTTGACCTGACCACGCGCGAAAAGCTCATCGCCAGTGGGCATGTCGAAAAGACCGCCGAGGCCAGCTACCTGTTTCAGTTGGTCACGCACTCCGAAGAGCCGTTCATGCCCGCCAAGGCTCCGAAGCTGTCGGATGCAGAGATCGGCCACATGAAGCAGTGGATCGACCTCGGGTTCGTGTACGATGCTCCGCTGGTCGAGCAACAGGATCCGGCGAAGGAGCGCGAGGTCACTGACAATGACCGCCAGTTCTGGGCCTTTCAGCCACTGGGACAGGCCCCAGTCCCCTCTGTTAAGAACGCCGAGTGGTGTCGCACCGACATCGACCGCTACATCGTGTCCGCTCAAGAGGTGAAGGGTCTGACCCCGAATCGCGAGGCCGACCGGTTGACGCTGATCCGCCGGGCGGCCCTCGATCTGCTCGGGATTCCGCCGACACCGGAAGAGGTTGACGCCTTCGTCAATGACACTGATCCGCAGGCGTATGACAAGCTGATCGACCGGTTGCTCGAGTCTCCTCGGTTTGGGGAGCGCTGGGCGCGGCACTGGATGGATGTGGCGAGGTTTGCGGAGTCGCATGGCTATGAGCAGGACTACGACCGCCCGCATGCCTACCACTACCGCGACTTTCTGATCCGCGCCCTCAACGCCGACATGCCGTACGACCAGTTCGTGAAATGGCAACTGGCGGGCGATGAGATCGCACCGAATACACCCGATGCGCTGATGGCCACCGGGTTTCTCGGAGCGGGGGCGTTCCCGACCCAGCTCACCGAGGACGAGTTCGAGCGGGCGCGGTACGACGAACTCGATGATATGACGACGACGACGGGAGTGGCGTTTCTCGGTCTGTCGGTCGGGTGCGCGCGGTGCCACGATCACAAGTTCGACCCGATCCCGAGCCGCGACTACTACCGCATGGCGGCCTGCTTCTCGTCGGCGATTCGGTCGGAGATTGACCTCGATCTGACCCCCGAGGAGAACCAGAAACGCCGCGAATCATTTGAGGTCACTCAGGCCGACCTGGCGAAGAAACTCACCGATTTCGAGGCGGGGCCGCTCCCCACGCAGTTCAAAGAGTGGCTCGCCAAGTTCGACCCGCAGACCTCGCTCGATGCGTGGGAGGTGCTCGACCTCGGCAGCGTCAAGGGCGACGCCGGGACCGTGTATGCGAAGCAACCCGACGGTTCCTCACTGGCCGAAGGGAAGGCTCCGGCGAAAGAGACGCTGACCCTCACCGCCAAGACCAAACGCGCAGGCATTCGCAGCCTCCGCCTCGAGGCCCTGGCCCATGACACGCTCCCCTCGAAGGGACCGGGCCGCGCGGGGAACGGGAACTTCGTGCTGAGCGACCTCCAGGTCACAGTCACTGATGCGACCGGATCTCACCATCTTCAGCTCACGAATCCACGCGCTACGCACCAGCAGAACACCGACAGCCTTTCGATTGCCGCATCCATTGATGCGGAGCCGACCAGCGGATGGGCGGTCGATGCCGGTGGAATCGGGAAGGATCAGGCAGCTGTGGTCGACTTCGCGGAGCCGGTCGGGACCGGTGACGAGGTCATGCTGACGATCACGATGAGCTTCCCGCATCCGAACCCGCAACACATCCTCGGGCGATTCCGGCTGTCGATCACTGACCGCGCGGATCAGGCTCCGACTGTCGGCGGTGCGGGACCGGATGCTCGGGTGCGTGATGCTCTCCTGGCTGCCAAAGCCGGTGCCGAACCGACTAGCGAGGCCGGGAAGATCGCGCTGGAGTTCTACAAGCCCCTCTCTCCCGAGTGGCTGGCCCACAAGTCGGCTCTCGACCAGCACCTCGCGACCGGATCCCAGCCGGTCCTCACCAAAGTGATGGTCACCAGCGAAGGGTTGCCGCACATGACCCACCACGCGGACGGTCGTGGCTTTCCGCACTTCTACCCCGAGATGTTCCTGCTCAAGCGGGGCGATATCCACCAGAAGGTCGAAATCGTCCCACCCGGCTATCTCCGCGTGCTGATGTCCGCTGTGGCGACTCCCGAGAAGTGGAGCGTCGCACCGCCCCAGGACTGGACACGCACCCGCTACAGCCGCGCCTCGCTCGCCCATTGGATCACCGATCCCGTCGAGGGAGCCGGACAGCTCGCCGCGCGGGTGATGGCGAACCGCATCTGGCAACACCACTTTGGACGCGGACTCGTCGCGACGCCGAGCGACTTCGGGTTCCAGGGAGAACGCCCGACGCATCCCGAGTTGCTTGATGCCTTAGCGAGAGACCTGATTGAGGGCGGGTGGAAGATGAAACGGCTGCACAAGCAAATCATGCTGAGTGCGACCTACCGCCAGTCGACCGAGTTCGACGAAGCCCGCGCCACCATCGACCGCGAGGATGTGTTCCTCTGGCGGATGAAGCCGCAACGCCTCGAAGCCGAACCGATCCGCGACAGCTTGTTGTCGGTTTCCGGCCAACTCGATCCGAAGATGTTCGGCCCTGGCACGCTCGACCAAAACACCAACCGCCGCAGCGTCTACTTCTTCATCAAGCGCAGCCAGCTGGTGCCGATGATGATGCTCTTCGACTGGCCGGAACACTTGGTGAGCATCGGCCAGCGATCCAGCACGACAGTCGCTCCCCAGGCGTTGATGTTCCTCAACAGTGATCAAGGCCGACGCTACTCGACCGCTCTGGCTGGTCGCCTCACCGGTGAGACCACAGCTGCGAAGATTACGCACGCCTACCGCCTGTGCTACGGCCGCGCCCCGCACGAGAACGAACAGCGGATCGCGACTCAATTCCTGGACCAGCAGACCGAGAAGTACATGGCCTCCAGCCATACGAATCCGAGCAGCGATGCCCTGACCGACCTGTGCCAGGCCCTGCTGGCATCGAGCGAGTTTGTGTACCGCCCGTGAACGGCACCACCGCCCGGGAGGGCGAAGCTCCGGCGGAGCCACGAGCCGGGGGACACGTCAACTCGCCGTCGCGGCTGGGCCGGAGCCTCGCCCTCTCTCACCCCTCAAACCGGTAATCAAAATCCGCGAACTGTTGGCGATGATTGGAATGCCGCTTTGCCTCGCGCGGTGTCAGACGTCGTAGTCCTCGACCAAGTACCAAGAGCCCGTACGACGGACTTCCGAGTCCGTACGACTCTCCGGCCTTGTGGGGAGCGGACCGAATCAGCGGCTGAAAGAACGGCCACAGCGGGCGCGGCGTATGCTGGTTACACACCGGCAGCTGATCTCACTGTCCCATGTCCCCCGTTCTCGTCGGCGAACGTCGCTCGGGGACGGGCAGGAGTACACATTCTCCCTTTGATCGATAGCGAGCGCCATTCGTCAGTCTGCCACCCCGCGCGATCGTGTTCGCCCGATCGAGCCGGTCTGGGCACGCGGCGTAGCAGCGTTTCGGGGAGAGGCGTGACCCCGAAGAGCTTGGGAACGAGGGTTCAAACACGTCGATTGCCGATCACACTGGCGGCCTAAAGCGACCGCCAGTGGCATCCGTTCCCCTCCCCCGAATCCTTGCCAACAGTGCCACTTCGCCGCCTGGTTCGGCGTACGGCCCACCGCTCGAGTTGCCAACGCCCCGATGGGGCGTCCTTCATGCGTCATCGGCGACCGGACAACTGAGACTCTTGCTATACATCCCGGACCGATCGAAACAGCACGGTCGTCGATCCCCGGCCGACAGCTTCGAGAGAGCCACAACGATCCGCTTCGTGCGGGTCTCGGCCCGCTTGCCGGAGGTGATCCAGTGAATCCAATCCCTGCGAGCTCGCGGCGTGATGTCCGACCACGTCTCCGAAGCTTTGGACGGAGCGGCCGTCAGAGCCTGTCGCAGATCATCCGGCACCTCGGGCTCGGGTTCGACAGCCACAGGCACGATCTCCAGCGTGACGAGGTCGCCAGCCTCCGCACCCGCGTTTTCGCGCATCGTCCGGTCCACTTTTAGCCAGTGGCCTCCTTGTCCGTCTGGCTCCAGCGTGGCTCGAAAGGCATAGCCGTTGAGTGTGCCTTCAACCGATGTCATTCCCCGTGAAGGGAGCTTCGTGCTGGCGTCATTCGGTAAGGTGAGAAAGGTCCACGACTCGAACTTCGCGGTCGCTTTCGTCCGGAGGAGTTTCGTCGTAAAACGTATCTTGGAAGCGGTTTTAGTCATAATTACCCCTCTCGCCGAAGTTCTCCCGCCGAACTCGGGTTAGGCAGAATGGAGTTCCGCCTATTCGAGACGAGCATTCTGCCGATTGCTGAAATCCTCGCCGGAGGGCGTCTGCCGAAAGATCAAGGCATTCTGGACCTGTGTCGATTCTGGCAGGCTCGGTCCGCTTGTCAACAGGGATCTCAGCGGAATTCGCCGATGATGAGCCACCGAGAGCGGCACGGCGTCAGCCTGCCGAGGCGTTCGCAATCGGGAACGACTTCAGCAGTCCTGAATACTCCGTCACTCGATACAGATGGGAGTCACGCGGTCGAGACGCTCCACGACTCGGCAGGCTGACGCCGTGCCGCTCTCGGTGTTTGGGCATGGCTGGCAGACCCCTTTGCGGTTCTGGTAATGTGCCCCTTCGACCGACGACTCTCCGTGCAACACAAGGACAACCGATGTTTGGCAACCGCCGTACTGAAGTGGACAAGGCCCTCGAAGGGGTCGATTTCTCGAAGAACACGTACCAGATCGAGTTCGACACGACGGCGGGGACGATTCTTGTCGATCTGTGGACCGATGTGGCTCCGGGGCACGCTAAAAACCTCATCGGCCTGACCAAAATCGGGTTCTATGACGGGATCATTTTCCACCGCGTGATCGCCGATTTCATGGTGCAGGTCGGCTGCCCGCAGGGGCGCGGCACGGGCGGTCCCGGCTACACAATCAATGCCGAGTTCAACAACAAGCTGCATGAGGCGGGGGTGTTGTCGATGGCTCGGACGAGCAACCCGAACTCGGCGGGTTCCCAGTTCTTTCTCTGTTTGGGTCGGGTGCCGCACTTAGACAAGCAGTACACTGCGTTCGGCAAGACCGCGGATGACGCGAGCCTGAAAGTGGTGCTGGCGATCGGGGCCTCGGAGACGAACGCCGAGGATCGACCGCTGAAGGAAGTGAAGATCAAGACGGCCAAGGTCTTGGTGACGCCGAAGTAGCGGTCAGCCAGAGGACGAGGTCTGTGGCGCTCATGGTTCGCCGATCAGGCGAGCCGGATGGCGTCAGCCTCCGGACCTCCGAAGGTCACCACCGAAAGAACCCGGGGGCTGACGCCGCCCGGCTCGCCTGATCGGCGTGCCTTGAGTGGGTTTCTTCGAGCATTTATGTCCGCACCCGAACAACCGCCGACTTCTCCAGACCCGGTGAACTGGAGTCTCTACTGGCAGGTCTGGCGGTCGGTCATTTTCCCGGCACTGGCGGGGATGTTGCTGATGTCCTTGACCAGTCCGGGGTGGCCCTGGGTACTCTTCGCAGTGGTTGTGGTCTCGATTTCGGTTCGCCACACCATTCAGATCGCCGGGCCGATGCTTCGCACCGCATCTCGGTTGCGCAAGACGGCTCGGGATCTGAAGGCGGTCCTGCCTCAGGAGGCCCCTTCCTCAACGATCTCGCCCAACCAGAATCCGGACGAATTGATTGCCGCCGAGGAGCAACTGTTCGCCATCGGTGCCCGCGTCCAGACTGAGCTGAAGACGCTCCGCGAACTGGCCCGGCACCTCGAACAAAGCACGACCCTCTTCGAAGGCGTGCTCGAAACGATGCAGGAGGCTGTCCTTGTCGTCGACTCTTCGGAGCAAGTGCTGTTCATCAACTCCGCCGCTCGCGACCTGTTCGATGTCTCCCAATTCTCGGCAGTCGGCAAGTTGGCCTGGGAGAGTATCCGGTCCAGCAAGCTGCAGGAGGTCATCGAGCAGGCCCTGGCGACCGGAAAAATGGTGCGGGGGGAGGTCGACTTGCCTCGACGGAAGCGACTGCTTGATGTGTCGGCGGTGGTGTTGTCGCTGGAGAGCGGACCGGGTTGCCTCGCCGTGGCATACGATGTGACCGATCTGCGGCGGTTGGAAAAGATGCGGCGAGACTTTGTGTCGAACGTCTCGCATGAACTCAAGACGCCCCTGACCTCGATTCAGGCGTACGCCGACACTCTGCTGAATGGGGGGCTCGAAGACGAAGACAGCTCCCGCATGTTCGTCGAGCGCATCGTCGAGCAATCCGAGCGGCTGAGCATGCTGATTCAAGATCTGCTGCGGCTGGCGAAGATTGAGTCGGAGCCGGAGGCGTTTCAGATTGAGCGCTGTGACGCGCTGGCCATCGCCTCGACCGCGTTCCAGGATCACCAGACCGTGGCGGAAACACGGCAGATTGCCCTGACGATGGACACCCCGGACGGAGAGTTGGGGGTACTGGCCGACGCCGATGGGCTGCGGACGATCCTGAACAATCTGCTGACCAATGCGATCAACTACACGCTGGCTGGAGGGCGGGTACGCCTCGTGATACGGCGTGACGGCGAACGCGTGCTGTTCGAGGTCAGCGACACTGGGGTCGGGATCGCGAAAGAGCACCAGGCGCGAGTCTTCGAGCGGTTTTATCGCGTTGACAAGGCCCGCACTCGCAGCGTCGGCGGGACTGGATTGGGGCTGGCCATTGTGCGGCACCTGGTGGAGGTCATGCAGGGGGAGATCTCTCTGGAGAGCGAGCTGGGGCGCGGGTCGATATTTCGCGTTCGACTCCAGGGGGCGAGTCCCCCACTGCCGTAAGAATGCCGCAGGCACCATCCCCGATTCAGAAATGCCGACCAGACTGCCTAAAAATCCTGCACATTCCTGTTCTTCCCCCCTGCGCGTCCTTGGCTTTCTTTGTGTTCAATTCCGACTCTTCCAGGATGGAGTGTCGACGAGTTCCCCGAAATCGCTGGCTCGACGTGACAACCGGAGCAGATACAGAAAAGAGGAGTTGAACACAAAGAAAGCCAAGGACGCGAAGGGGAGGACACGGAGTTGAGTGCAGCAGAGGTCTCGGGCAGGCGGGCGAAAATTGTCTCCCCGCCACACCGCTCGTTGAAGTGGTTCGCGTGCTGGTGCGTGACCGGTGCGCACCAGCACGCGAACCACGGGGACAAGCCTCCGTGGCAGAGAAGTGATTTCTACCCGCTTCACTGGGGCCGGGAATCTCCGGCAGATCCATGAGCATCCCGTGGTCTCCACAGCGGTCATGTCGTACTCAAAACCCTCCCGGTTCGAGGAATCCGAGCAGTTTCTACTGGTTCCCGAGTGCCAGACGGGCATAGAATAATAGTGATCAGGGAGGATCGCCTTCCCCAATGCCGCGCGGCGACTGGATGTCGTCGACGCGGTCCCGCCGCTTGAGATTGTGGAGTGATGGAAATGTTGACCCGCGTAAGTGCAGCTTGTGGACTGATGCTCGCCCTGCTCGCTGGCTCTGGCCAGCCGGTTCAGGCCGTGGAATGGGGCACGATCGAGGGCCAATTTGTGGCCGATAGCAAGATTGATGTGCCAGTTCTGTTTAAAAAGGGCGACCCGACTATCAAGGATCCCGCAGTCTGTGGAGTGGCCGACCTGCCTGATGACACCCTGGTCGTCAACCCGGCGAACAACGGAATCGCCAACGTCTTCATCTACCTGCGGAAGGCCCCCGCAGATGTCCACCCCGACCTCAAAACCGTCCCCACCACTAAACCTGTGCTGGACCAACTCGGTTGCCGATTCCTGCCGCACGGCTTGGTGCTTCGCGTCGGTCAGCCCGTGCAGTGTATTAACTCCGATGGAGCCGCTCACAATCTGCACACCAACCCCGTCGCAGGCTCAGCGGTGAATTTCATCGTGCAGCCGATGGATAAGGTCGGACAGGATGTGAAGTTTGATCTGGTCGAGACTGTCCCCGTGAAGGTGAACTGCGACATTCACAGCTGGATGTACTCTTACTGGCTAGTGGCTGATCATCCGTATGTGGCAGTCACCGACGCCGACGGCAAGTTCAAGATCGAAAACCTGCCCGTGGGTGAGCACGAATTCCGCGTCTGGCACGAACGCCAGGGTTACCTGAATCGGACCTACAAAGTGAAGGTCGTGGCGGGTCAGAATCCCCCACTCGCCGTCGAAAAGGTTCCCGCCGCGAAGCTGGCGATCAAGAAGTAATCGACTGCTTATGATCGATCGAAAGCAACGCCGAGGCGAACACCTCGGCGTTGTTGTTTTGGTGGAGAACAGAATTGATTCCGTTCTACACCTTGCGGGTAGAATGCTCTGCTGCGGCAAGAGGGTCATCCCCCGCCGTAGGTGGCCGTCGCGATACCGTGGCCGCTGACCTCTTGCGAGAACGGGGTCGCGAAAAAGGAGAGATTTTGTCCCCCCTTACTTCACCACCTCGACCACCAGTCGGTAGCGGGCTTTGGGGCTGCGTTTGCCCAGCTTCTGCAAGCTCTCCAAGTGCAGGTCGAGCGCCTCGCAGGCATGCCGGAACGCTTCGTCCAGCGTTTGCCCGCTGGTGATGATGTCGGAGATATCCGGGAAGTCCACCACATAGGCCGGATCGCGAGCCTCGTAGGTCACGGTGAACACGTAGCCGCGATACTCATGTGTGGTCTTCATGGTCCAACACCTTCAAGAGATGCCGAATGTCGGCAGGATGGCAGGTCTTCCGTCCGCCGTGGGGTTTCACGATGGTCAGCACGCGACCATCGGCTCGATGGTACGAGCAATGGCTCCCCCGCTGGTTGAACAGGACGAATTCGTGAGATCGCAGTAAGGCATCCACCTCCGAAAAGCGAATGTCGCCCGGACGAGCTCTCATTTTCTCCAGAAGCTTCTCTCGCCGAGACACAAGCTGTTCTCCTGACCGTGCCCTGTACGAACGTTATCGTAACATGGTTGGGTGACTGAGGCATGCTCACGCCTTGCGGATGAAATGCTCCGCATAGCTGCGCACTTGCCGACCGTTCAGCACATGAAACATCCGCAGTTGCTGGATCGTCTCTTGGCTAAACTGGCTCAGCGGAACGTGGACCAGACGCTTGTGGTACTTCTTGGCGAGGCGCCGCCACCCGGCCCCCGGAGGCATCGCCGACAGGATCGCGATGTGCGTCTGCTGCGAGTGGAAGCAGGCCCCAGCCAGGAGCCGCTCCTCCAGCGTATCCGCGAAATCGAACCGGGGATCGCGCCAGAGGTCGGGGATGCTGCGAGGTGGAAACAAGAACATCGACCCGCCGTAGGTGGCCGTCGCGATGCCGGGGCCAATGACCTCTTGCGAGAATGGAGTCGCGAAGAACGAAAGCGTCGACTCGTCGTGCTTTTCCGCGTGCCACGTAATCCGCCACGGGTAGTCGCGCGGGTCGGACGGCGAGTCGAACAGCATAATCACACAATCCAGCGTGCCTTTCGCGGGCGGCTGGATCTTCACATACAGTTCGCCGGTGTGCCAATTCCTCAGCGTCTCGCGGATGTCGAGACCGTCCTTGAGGCTCGTCGAAAACTTCTCGGTCCGCGCGAGGTCGTTCCCCATCAGGGACAGGGCTTTGTCCTTCACATGGGTCCGGAATCGCTCGATCGCGATGTCCTCGGGAGGCCAGCTGCATTGCCCGAACGGGTTCCACTCGTTGGCCCATTTGATCTGGTCGAGCTTCGGCGGTCGGCGATTGAGCTTGCAGGTCCGCCACTCGATCGGATTCCCCGGCAGTCGATTCTGCAACTGCACAATGTCGCCGCCCGGCAACTGGCCCCGGTCAATCGACATCTTGAACTCGTCGTAGTGCAGCGGCTCGTGATAGGGGTAGCTGCGGGCGGTCTCGGCGAGGTGGATCGCGAACTGGTCCCCGGCGGTCTGCTGGGCGGCGATGATGAGCGTATAAAGATCCGGGGTCATCCGCCGTTCGATCAGCGACAGGTTGCGGACATACTTGAGGTAGTTCGAGAGCAGGTGTGGCGAGATGTTGCGGGCCCGGCCTTTGAGTTCCTCTTTGTACCGCTCGCGCGTGGTGAGCAGCATCTCCTTGATGCCATCGATCGACAGGTTCTCGTCGTCATCAAGTTCCGCCCGCGCCCGTTCGTACAGCCCGGTGAGGTACGGCAACTCGCCCAGTAGAAAGAGCAGCGTCTCCGGGGCGACCTTGTAGATCGCCGGTTCGTGTTCGGCCTCGAACGGTTCTTCGACCGGGGTTTTCTCCGTGTATGCCTCACGAATCCAAGGCCAGTCGGCCAGCGAACAAACGAACAGCACCCGCTGGTACTTCCGCTCCAACTGCCGCAGACGATGAGCCATCCACGCGATCCGCTCCTGGTGCCGCTCATTCGTCGGGCGCGGCAGCGAGGGCAACACAGCTGCGGAGAACTTCTCGACGGCCACCTTCTTGAGGGCATATGGGTCGGGCAACCCCACCGGCGTGTTGTGGAACCCCTCCGTTTCGAGGTCGATGAACGCGCGGGGCATACGATCCTGGATCGCGAACCGCAAGGCCGCGATCACCGGTTGGCAGGGGTCAATCGGGACGTAGCTGGCCAGCGGGTGCGACTCGCTATCGTCATCATCCGAGTTGTCCTGTCGATACCCAGCTTCTTCGGAACGCACCACAATCGTGGGCGTGGGCAGAGCCTCGATCGCTTCCTCGACCGCCGACTGAAACGATTCCGGCAGCGGCACCGCCAGACAGTCGAACTTCTCCGCCAGCAGTATGCGACGCACCTCCAGCGCAAAGTCCCCGCTGCCGTGAACGACAGGCAGGACGGTGATCTGGGTGCCGAATTGGAGGAAAGCGTGGGACATCGGGTGAGGAGCCGGTGAGGAAATCGACTTACCCATTGTATGGCTCCCACGACATTTCACGAGCCTGACTGTTTCGCAGGAATGTGGAAAATCCAAATCGAGTATCCCACTCGACCCACTGGGCGATACTTCTGCATATACCGGTAGTGCCCGTGCCGCTGAAACAGCTCGTGAACACTCACCGCGTACCAACCCGGCTCGGGGATCAGATCGTCCTGTGCGCCCAGATCGGCAGCTGCCATCTTGGGAGGCCACTTGCAATCGATCCCGACTTCGTACGGTGACACAAAGCCCGTCTGGATGCAGTAGACAGGCCGGGCCTCGGGATGGGCTTTGATCCAGTATTTCAGCCGGATCAAGTCCTGGCCCCAATCAATGTTGGCATCGAGCAAGTAGCGGTGTCCCCCCAGCGGACCACCGGCCAGTTCGTTGAAGTACGACATGCTATGCGGATAGATCCACAGGCTGCTCAGCACGCTCCACGCGAGCAGGCATTGACCAGTGCGGGTCGCCCACTGCGGCCACGATTGATTCCACAACTTGCTGATCAGCACGAACGCAGCCGGTAGTGACGGAAGTATGTAGCGGATATAGCGTCCGAATCCCGTTTGAGAGCAGACGAGAACGAACACGACGACAGCCGGAAGGAGTAAGACGATCTCATCCCGAGTCAGTTTCATCCGACAGCGCGGAATGAAATGGCACACGATGACAACCATCCCGAGTAGTAGCATGCCCAGCGGCAGCTTCAAGCACGACGCAATGGGATAATAATACCACCAGCCACGATCTGACCACGTGCCCCACAAATAAGACTCCATCCCTTTCTCGAAGTCGACCTTCTGCAGGTCGATTCCCCGCACATAGTTGTAGGGCAACGGAATCGGAATCGGAGCGAGGACGGTCCCGCGAAATCGATTCCCCGTTGTGCCCGGCTGTTCGTTCCCCGTCAACGAGCGAGACACAAAGTCGAAATCTCCCAATCGCCTGCCGGTGCCCTCAAATCCATATCCCACATTCATGACGTAGACACCGAGTACAAACACCAATCCCAATTGTCCCAACTCCGTCTTCAGCGGTCGTCGATCCGCACCAGACGACCATCTCCACCCCATCCACAGTAGCGGCCAGACGGGAAATAACACGATCCACGTCATCTTCGTCAACTCGCACACGCCAAACGCCAGTCCCGCCCAAAAGGCCGACTTCCACGTTCCACTCGCCAGCCAATCCCGATACGAATACGCAGCCAGCAATCCGAAACTCGCCGCAGCGGCATCGGGGGTGAAGGTCGATCCCCACCCCAGGACCACGGGAGACATGCACCACAAGAGACAAGCGACCAACCCACTCTTCGGCCCATACAGC
>JANPCU010000133.1:0-25969 GCA_031431195.1 Planctomycetota bacterium
CAATTACCCCCGGGGCCCGGGCGGGGGGGCTCGCCCCCCCGCAATTATCGGGCCACCGTTTGCGGGGGGGGCAAAACCCCCCCGCGACTTCGGAAAAGGCGGTTGTCTACTCGCATTCGACGCCTGGCTCTATCCACACGCCGGTGGGAACCGTAACCTTGAGGGGTCGCCGCTTCTCACCAGTTCCCGACCGGTATGCCTCCAGAACTCCCCCCATCGACGACTTGGATTCAACGCGGGAAGTCATTCCGGTTCCGTGATTGGATTCAGGGGCTAATCTCTCCGGGGGATAGTGCGCATGAGCTGGCGCTCGGCACTTCCATCGGTGTCTTTGTCGGGTTCACACCTCTGTTCGGTTTGCATCTGGTCATCATCGTTCTTGTCGCTTTCGTGTTGCAACGGCTGGTGCGGTTCAACAAGGCGTTGGCCGTTGCCGCCAGTTACGTGAACAACCCCGTGACATTCGCCCCGATGATCTGGGCCAGTTACAAGGTCGGGGCGTTCCTGATTCCCTCTGCAGCTGGGAAACTGAACCAAGGACCGCAACCGCATGAGTTTGACTGGCACGGCGGGATTCGGGCCTTACCCAAAATCTTGTATGCGATGGGGCTACCGATGCTGGTCGGCTGCCTGGTGCTGGGGGCGATCATGGCCCTTGTGGCTTACCCGGTGACGTACTCCGTCGTGAAGTGGTATCGAAGGAGCGAGGCCGGCTCCAGTCCCCATACGAGTCCCGCTCTCCTCACTCCCGAAGCGTCCACAGCCACCCCCGCTGAGTGATCAGGTAGTTCTTCGACAAAGAGTTTATGCGATGACCGGTCCTCCACTCAGATTTCGCCCCTGTCAGCGGATGCACACTCCGAAGGAGTACGAGTCGGTGTTTGGCCAGAAACATTCGGCGGGGGATGCCGTGCTGCTGGTGTTCGTGTCCCTGCGTCTGGACGGTCCGACCCGGCTGGGAACGAGCGTGGGCAAACGCTTGGGGAACTCGGTGGTGCGACATGCGTGGAAGCGAGCCATTCGCGAGGCATTTCGATTGCTGCAACATGAGTTGCCCCCGGCTGTCGATGTCGTCGTTGTGCCTCGACCGGGAGCGAGTCCGGTGACTGCTGTGGTGCAGGAGTCACTCCCGAAGCTCATCGAGCGCGCTGTCAAGAAGGCTCGCCGCCCACCGCGTGCGACGGCCCCCGAGGGATCGGCGGAGTAAAGGATTGGAGAGGTTGGTCAGGTGGGCGGTCCATGAAAACGTACTCCAGACTTCCGAAGTCTCGGAAGACTTCGGAAGTCTTTGGTGCGAGAAGACGGGCCGCTCGCCTCATCATCAGGATTATCGTAGAAACGCCAGAGCGACATAGACCTTGGGGTCCACAGAGACGCCTTCGCTCATGCGGGTGCGGAGCCAGCGGCGGATGGTACGGAGCGGGATGGCGTGCGTGATGATTGTCTCGCCCTCGACGCCCCCTCCGGTCGAGTGCTGGCGGGCGTTGTTGGCCTGGAAATAGTCGACGATTTCCGAGGTCAGACCCGGCGACGAAGGAGCCGAGTAGACAGCCTTCCAGACCTTGGCTTCGTAACCGGTTTCTTCGAGCAGCTCGCGCTTCGCGGCCTCGACTAGGGCTTCGGATTCCTGCCCGGTGATATCTCCCGACAGCCCAGCAGGCAGGTCGATCACCGATCGCTGTACGGGAAGGCGGTACTGCTCCGTCAGCACCAGTTCGCGATCGGCTGTGATCGCGATGATCGCCACGACCCCGCTCGCCTTAACGCGCTCGACATATTCCCAGCCATTGTCGTGGACCAGTTGCAGGAATTTGCCTTGAGCGATGGTCTTTCGGGGCTTTGAGGTGGGCATGTGAATCTCCGGAGCATTTCGGGGTACACCGCATTGTAGGCGATGTCGCTCCGCGACTCGCATTTCGCTGGCCAAAAGTCGACCGTCAAAAGTCTCTGTGAGCGCTCTACTTGGTTCTGGCGAGGGGTTCGGGCAGCAGGAATCTCGGTCGCGGAGCGACGCGAGCTACGGCTGACGACTCATTCGTTCCGGTAACGTGCGTGGCAATCGACGCAGCTCTGGATCACTTTTTTCGCGGCGTCCCGGATCGCCGCGAAGTCATGCTTCTCGGCGGCCTTGTGCAGATCCTCAGTCGCTTCGATGGCGGTCTGTAGGCGAACTTTGAACTTCTCGTCGGTGTACTTCTCATCCGTCGAGAGGGATGTCCGTGGCAGTTCCCGGAACTCTTCGGCCAGTAGCAGGGCTTCACTGGCGAATTCCTTCGCCTCGGTGATTGAACCGGTTTCGATCTGCTTCTCGATCCCGGTCCAGTGATGCTCGATGCGGACCATCGCCCCGGTGAGAGGTTCGACCTTGGCCGCTTCCACGAGTGGACCGGCGACCACAGTCGGCGGCGCATACTTCCGCACCGCGTCCCAGAGGCCCGTGTAGTCGGCCCGCGTGCCCGCCGCCTTCAGAACCTCCAGTGCCTCTTCCGCCGAAAGCTTCCCGATCGCCATCCCGCAGTAGGCGGCAGCTGCGGGGCCGCGATGCTGGCCGTGGTGGCAGTGCAGGAAGACCGTTCCGCCTGCGGTCTGGACGGCCTCGACCAGGTCGGCTCGCTGCTGAGGTTTAATCATGTCGTAACCGATCGGGATGTGGACGTAGCGAAGGCCACTCTGGCGAGCGGCTTCCACATCGGGAGTCGCCCCGTCGACGCTGATGATGACCTTCACGCCGCGCCGGGCGAGTTCCTCAAAGGCCGTCGCTCCCTCGGGCTGGCCGCCGGAGAGGAGCCCGGGGACGACTTGCCGGAGGTTCTCGATGCCGGTGATGGGGCGTGATGAAGTGGGCTGCTCATCGGCCAGGAGTAAAGAACTGCCGACCAGCAGACACGAGAGCAGATTGATCCAACTCAGCATCGGGAGAGGAGGGGCAGCAGGGGTCATCGATCGCCTCAATTGCCGGGGGCGTGACTCGAAGTCACTGGTTTACGTATGGGCCGCTCGCATAGTTGGCACGGACTGATGAGATTCGGAGTCCCGAGCAAATTGACTCGCAGTTCAGTAGGAGCTTCACCCAGTACGGTGAACACGAACGTGTTCATGTCGCTCCGTGGGGCACGTTTCTTACGTGCCCGCCTTCAGTGCTGCGTCCGAAGTATCGCCGACAGTAGCTCATGTCGCTCCGCGACTGAGATTCATTCTGCGGGACACACATTCGGGCTGCGTGTGAGTGAGTGGTTCGGCAGGCGGAATGCGAGTCACGGAGCGACATCGCCTACGTTTCTACTCCGCGCGGCTTGGAATGAGACATTCTGGCGAGCCCTCAGCGTGAGCCGAGGTGTTCGAGGCCGACAGAGTTTCCTGGAGATCGACTCTGTTCCGATCGATCACATCGCGACAGCCCACTGGGGCCAGCGGAGGTTCTCTCGTCCGGACACCCCGGCTCACGCCGGGGGCTCGCCGAAGATCACACCGCT
This sequence comes from Planctomycetota bacterium, assembly GCA_031431195.1. Lineage (GTDB taxonomy): Bacteria > Planctomycetota > Planctomycetia > Planctomycetales > Planctomycetaceae > TH-plancto1. The sequence continues at coordinate 3,474 of JANPCU010000133.1, forward strand.
GACGCTTCTGGCTCGTCAAGATGTTTTACTCAGCGCCTCGAAAAGTATCATCATGCCCACAGAACTGACTTCGCCCTCCCGGCCCCCGATGGTTGGCTCTAGTGACCCCCGTGCCCGTGATCGTCATGGCCGTGATCGTCGGCAGCCTCATCTTCTCCCGCGAAACAGACCAGCCCGTCAAACATCCCCGACAGCTGAGCTGACCCCGCCGCGAACATGATCACGACCAGCCCGACCACATAGACCAGCTTGCCGGTGAAGTTCGAGACCGACAGCCGGACGCCGAGCATCTCGAAATAGTGGTGTCCATCGATCGGTGGGGAGACGCAGCCCCAGACCAGCACCGCTAGCAGTGCCATCATCGCGATTCCGAGAAATGCCCCCGAGCGAATCACTGCTGCGAGTTTTTCCCAATTGACGGCCAACGCCCAGAAGACCGTCCAAGCAATCAGCGGCAGCCACGGAAGGATCAGCCCGCCCGTCGCCATCAGGACTTCGAGGAGTGCGGAGAGTAGGTTCAGCAGAGCTTGTAGCAGAGGCATGGCAACGAGTCGAAGAGTGGGTGCAAGGGCGGCCAGTGACCAAGGCTGACCGCGAAATACATTTTGTAGGATAACAACCGGACCGGGAAGGATTCCATCTACCCACGGGAGGAAGCTAAGCTTGCTCCGGGTCTACCCACGATCGCTGGTCCTCCTAAATTCTGGTCCAGGCCGGGAATTGGCCAGTCGAGGTGCCAGGGGCCGCTCTCTGGCAGGGGGGGCAGGGTGCGGTCGCTGATGTCGCTGAACAGGCGGTCGGGGCGTGCCTCTTCCTCAAGGGCCTGCCTAGGGTGGCCCGCCACTGACTACAATTCTGATGCACCACACGAAACCCCTGCACGCCGGAGCGAAAACCCAGACGCTTCCCACTCCTGCTGCGACACTTTAATCCAACCAGTCACTCCTGACAAAACAAGAATGCCCCCACGCATCCTCATCGGCTTTGGCGAGCATCGGTACGAATGCCACCACGACTGGGCTCAGTTACCCGAGGGGTTCCGCTGGAAGAACACGCACGGGGTGGCGATCGATCGCGAGGGTCTGATCTACATCACGCACCAGGGAGACGCGGCAGCCCCGCTCGATACTGTGCTGGTGTTCGATCCCGATGGCCAGCTCGTGCGGTCATTCGGCAAGGAATACGCGGGCGGGGGGCATGGGATCGACATCCGGGTGGAAGACGGGGTTGAGTCCCTCTACCAGTGTCACACCGTCCAGCGGCAGATTATCAAGACCGACCTGCTGGGCGAGTGGATCTGGAAGCTGAGGTATCCGCGTGAAGCGGGGGTCTATCGGAACCTCTACGAGTTCAAGCCGACCAACATTGGCTTCCATCCGAGCGGCGGATTCTACGTTGCCGACGGATACGGGTCGCACTACATCCATCAATACGATGCGAATGCGAAGTGGGTCTGCACCTTCGGGGGGATCGGCGACGGGCCGGGGCAACTCCAGACCCCGCATGGGTTGTGGCTGGATGACCGTCCGGGGCGCGAGCCCGCGATCGTCGTCGCGGACCGGGCGAATGCCAGAATGCAATATTTTACGCTCGATGGCCAGCACCAAGGGTTCGTAAATGGAGTGCTGTTTCCAGCGAGCATCGACCTCCGGGGCGAGACGATGCTGGTCTCGGACCTGCACGCCCGCGTCTCGCTGTTCGATCTCGACAACCAGCCGATCATCCACCTCGGCGACGACCCGGCGTGGCGGGCCGAAGTCCTCGCGAACAACTTCCAGATGCGAGGCGAACCGCACCGCTGGCAGCCCGGCCAATTCATCCATCCGCATGACGCCTGCTTTGACCGACACGGGAACATTTTCGTCGTCGAGTGGGTCGACGCGGGACGGGTGACGTGGTTGAAAAAGGTTCCATAGGAATGGGGTGCGGAACACTCCGCCATGTGGGCAGTCCACTCACTCCACAGCGACAAGTAACCAACACCAAAGTCGTATGTGCCTGAGAAAAGTCGACAGAGTTTCCCCACAGATCGTCAGACACCGGCAGAGCACGGGTTCTGGAACCAAGCAGCCCCGAAAATCGCTCGATCCAGCGTCTCGGAAATCGGAAACACAGAGGACACAGCGCGACAGAGCTGCAACCCAGTGGCCTGGAAGTGAGGTCACAGGCGATTCTCTGGCCTCGTCACTCTTCCTCTTAGCGACCTTGGTGTTCCGTTATGAACATCGATGGGGGAGGAGATTGAACACCAAGTTCGCGAAGGACGCGATGGGGGAGGGAGAGTTCACCTCCTGCCCCGCCACCCGGCCAGAAGGAGAGAGGGGCCTCTGAATTCCTCTCCGCACGCACAGACTGCGAGCGTTTGCCGTGCGGAGGAGGCAGAGAAGTCCACTTCTGCGAAACTCTGCGTCCTCTGCGCCCTCTGCGTTTCCATTGTGCCTGTCTGTGGCGTGCGAATGCTCCCTCCAGATGCCCCGAGCCATTGTGGGGGAGTAGCGACTGGTTTTGGGGGCTGCCTGCTTTTGTGATGCACCAACACCAAAGTCCGCCCCGTTCCAGTCGCTTGACGCTCCGCTCTGAATCGTGATGATGACGACTTCGACATCGCGGTCTGGGGCAGATTCGCGAATGACCGTCACCCCTTTCCGCCCGCACTGACACAATTGAGGAGTCTTCAGCATGCCGCGTCCCGTCACGCTCTTCACCGGTCAATGGGCCGATCTGAAATTAGAAGATCTTTGCCGCAAGGCCAAAGAGTTCGGCTATGACGGCCTGGAACTGGCTTGCTGGGGCGATCACTTCGAGGTCGACAAGGCCCTCTCGGACGACACCTATTGCAGCCGCAAACGCGACCTGCTCGACAAGTACGATCTGAAGCTGTTTGCCATTTCGAATCACTTGGTCGGACAAGCCGTCTGCGACAATATCGACATCCGGCACAAGTCGATTCTCTCGCCCGCGATCTGGGGCGATGGATCACCAGACGGCGTCAACCGCCGCGCGACGGAAGAGATGAAGGACACGGCACGGGCTGCCAAGAAGCTCGGCGTCAGCGTTGTGAACGGCTTCACCGGCAGCAGCATTTGGCACCTGATTTACGACTTCCCCCCCACTCCGAAGTCGATGATCGAAGCGGGCTTTCAGCAGTTCGCCGACCGCTGGAACCCCATCCTCGACGTGTTCCAGGAGTGCGGGGTGCGGTTCGCGCTGGAAGTTCATCCCACCGAAATCGCGTTCGACATTTACTCGACGCACCGGGCCTTGGCGGCGATCAACCACCGTCCCGAGTTCGGCTTCAACTTCGACCCCTCGCACTTAATTTGGCAAGGTGTGAACCCTGTCGACTTCATCCGCGAGTTCCCCGACCGCATCTACCACGTCCATATGAAGGACGCCTCGACGACACTCAATGGGCGGAGTGGCATCCTGTCGAGCCACCTGTCGTTTGGCGACGCTCGGCGCGGCTGGGACTTCCGATCGGTCGGTCGTGGAGCGGTCCGCTTCGAAGAGATCATTCGCGCTCTCAACGCAGCTGGGTACGGCTTTGACATGCCATTGTCCGTCGAGTGGGAAGACTCCGGCATGGACCGCGAGGCCGGGGCTGCCGAAGCCGCCCAGTTCTGCAAGAACATCGACTTCCGCCCGTCTGGTCGGGCGTTTGACGCGGCGTTCGCGGATTAGTCCCTGTTAAGGTCTGGTGTTCTTCGGTCTATGGGAAACTGCTGATCCATAACCGCCCGAGACGAATCGTCTCGGGCGGTTTTTTCGGTTCAACGCACTATTTGGGGTGTTTGGCCATCGCGAGGTTTTAACCTTGTAGGGTGTACTTGGTGTGGTGGAGGGTGAGGATTCGTTCCTTGAGGTGGTCGTAGTTTCGGTAGCCGTAGGCGCGGCGTTGCAGGGCTCCGATTTTGTTGTTGATGCCTTCGAGCGGGCCGGTGCTGAGCGGGTGGTCGTACCCGTTCAAGAGGCCGGTGCGATGACTTCGCAGGGTCTTCGCCATGACTCGCATTTGGCGGATGCCCGAGGCGTCCGCGCGGCGGCACCACGCCTCGAGGAACTTCTCAGCCGCGGGTTTCGACTTCTGGTTCCAGAACTGCCTGAGGTCTTCTTTGAGGTCGTACGCGACCGACAGCGACTCGTTGAGCTTCAGCGCCTCCTGCAGCTGGGCCTTCTCGTCGACCTTCGCGTTCTGTTTGAGGTTCTCCGGATTCATCATTAGCAAGTAGCGCGTTCCCTTCAACATTTTGCGATGCTGTTTGTCGGTCAACTCGTGGTACATCTCCCGCCGCAGGTCGCTCAGTTTCTCGTTCATGAGCTTCACGACATGGAAGCGGTCGAACACCAAGGCCGCGTTCGGAAAGTATTCCATCACGACAGCGATATACCCGCCGGACATGTCGGTCAGGGCCTCCGCATCTAAATCGGGTGTTCCATTTGTTGCAGTGTCCAGTCTTCGGTCAAGGGCCTATTTGGAAATGGGCCGCAGGGTGAGGACTTCCGACGGAGCGAGAGATGTCGACGAGCAGTGCGATTGAAAAGATGACAGAATCATTTGCAGAAATAACAGACCATCGTGTGGAACTGGACTTCCCCATGCTTCGTGGGCGCGGGAAAGGGAGAGTATCCTATCCTGCGAGGAGATCGAAGCATGTCTGTGAAGTCCAAGAAGTCAGTGGTCCCCATGAAGTCTGTCACCCCCTCGAAGTCCGCGTCGTCTACGAAGCTTGTCGCGGGGCGTCGGACGTATACGTCGCAGTTCAAGCGGGAGGCCGTGGAGCTGGTGGGGGGACAAAGGTGTCAGTGGGGGGACAAAGGGTGGGGGGAACCTTTTCCAGCCATCCTTTTGTCTTTCTTTTGTCTTTTGACACCTTTTGTCTTTTCGATCCTATCAGGCACACAAACTCGCGATGCCCATTGAGTTACGGCCCAGATGCACGCACACTCGCAGATCGTCGTCTTCCCACTCCCACGCGGCATCGCCATCGCGAACAGGCCGCCCTGCAGCACCGCCTGCTCTATCTTCCGTAGCACCTTCAGATGGTCCTCCGACCACTCCAAATGGAACGACTGCGGGAAGTACGCCTCGCAGAAATACTGAAAGTTCCCAGCTGCCTTGGCACACAGAGCCGCTGTTCTCTGCCACAGTTCGTCAAAGCTTGCCCGCTTGTTAGCCGACCGCTTCAAAGATCACGTAATAAAATCCTTCCACGACTCGCCGCCTAGCTCTGCCAGTTCCTCGTGGCAGATCACCCCGACCCGATCGGCCTCGCTCATTTCCCGCGCCCACTGAACCGCCTCGTTGCCTCCAGCGGCCTCGACCGCCTCAATCACGGGCCTCAAGCAGTCACAAATTTCGTCAGCCATCAAGCCTTCGTCGCTACATTCGACTTGATGGCTGCCGGCTTTCATCAGCTTGAGTGCCAGCGACTTCGCGTACTCGAGTTGGCCGAGTTCGACCAGCTGCGAGAGCCCCTTCTGAACAGTGGCATAAGCCTGCCAATCCACATCAAAATTTTGGTTCATCTTGCGTCGATCAAAATCGGTCGCACGCTCGATCGCCGCTGACACATCGGGGACAAGCTGACCGACCGGCTTCTCAATATTCAGCTGGTCTTCCAACTCTCGCGCGATCACGCGCATGCTCCTCAGCGATCCGCAAGAACAGCGCAATCAAGTCCGCCTTGGTCTGTTGACGCAGTGCCTTGTCGATCAGCAGAGAACGATCGGGTATCGCGAGCTTGCGAGGTCTCTGCGCTCTTTTTTTCACGATTGGGGCAGTCCCTTCCTCATCCGGCGAGTGGCCATTGCTGCGTCGAATTTCTGGGGGTCAAATGGGCCACTCCACTTCAGCAATTCGTCGTGCTCGCTGTGACTGGGATTCGTGATCGCTTCGACATACTCGGCGAAACCGTAAACGCCACCCACATCCTCCGGGGGACAGGCTCGCCCGCCAGCGCTGCAACGCGGGTATCGAACTCCCGGCTCCGCTTCGGTCACTTGCTCCAGAATGACTGCATGCTGCCATCCGTCTCCAAAGTCGTATTCGTACTCCATTCGCAGCTTGGTTCCATGCTTCGCGACCAAATCACTGACCCTCACGCCGCTGTAGTCGATCGCGCCAAAGTCATCGCCATCCTGCAACATGAATCGGGGGTCCGAGTACCGGATACCGGCGATCTCAAACTGGTGCAGATGCGAATTCTTCCAGCCCATCGCGGTTTGAATCTGAGCGTGCAGTTGTTGCAGCCCCACGTCGTGAGTCTCGATCCGACGCCAGATTTGCGGATCAGAGCCGAGCAAGACGATCTGGAAACGATACACGGCAGCCGGGCTGCTGCTTGCCGGTCCGGGCTGGTCCGTTTCAGGAATGGCTCGAGTCCACTCCCAGACCGTGCGTGAGATCCGTTTGCCTTTCCATTTCGGAATGGCATCGGGCGCGATCAAAATCTCAATGGACCGGGGAACTCCCGGCTTTCGGCGAATGAACCCCTTCCTTTCGAGCATCTTCATCATTTGGTTCGCCGAGGGGGGCGAAACGCCAATCGCTTCAGCGATTTCGGCCTCAGCGGGTGGCAAACCAAAACCTGTGGTGTACGCATAAATGTATGCGAGATATCGTCCCTGCGTGGGTGTCACATCCTCCATCAACCGACTCCTTTCGCTCCTGCTCCCACGATGCACGTCTGCAAACAGGCATGAGATTACACTGAGCTGCGAGTACGGGCAACGTGCGCAGGGGATTGTCAGCGACGCGAGCCCGCCCCTGCAATCGATGAGCCGAAGCCCACCAAGCCTGATGTCAAGCTCAGCCAGCTCGACGCAGCGGTCAAGGTCATGGCCGAAGCCGGAGCGCCGATGACGACCAAGGCGATGATCGAAGCGATGGCCACCCAGGACTACTGGACCAGCCCCGGCGGAGCGACGCCTTGGGCGACTCTGTATTCGGCTTTACTTAGAGAACTATAGAAGAAGGGAACCGAAGCCCGGTTCGTGAAAGCCGATCAGGGACAATTCACGCTCAACCCCGCCACCAAAACGACCTGAGCCGCCCACCACAATTCGAGCGAGTTTCGCTGGAAATCACAGCAGCGTGCGGGTAGCGTGTACTCAAGGCCCAAGTGGGCGACAAGACGCGGGGAAGCCACTGGCCCGCAACTCCCCCGCGTTCTTTAAGTTGGTGTCTCGATGGTGCAACATATCCCCCGTCGGGGTCGCTCAGACACTGCTCTGAGGGCCTAGGATGCAGAGCAACACGAGACTCAGTGAGCAGACCTGGAATAAGTCAGAACCCAGTTTACGCGGTCTGGTCGAGGGATCATCTCTGGGCCTGTGGGTTAAGGCATCGACCAAGGACTTGAAGGGGTAGCCATGTCGCCAGCGACGCTCACATGCTGGGGCTTGTTCCTGCTCATCCTCCTCGGCTGCCAGCGGGGCGAAACGTCGATTGCGTCACCCGAAGTGGGCTCACAGACGCCTTCGAATTCTCACGAAGTGGAAGCTTCTGTCGAGCCGATGGTATCGGCGACTAAGGCTGGCACGACACCCGCATGGGAATCGTCCGATCACGATAATGACGGTATTGTCAATTGCATTGACCCCGACCTTGACCCCGATTACATCGACCTCCAGGGGGGATCCGACAACGACCTCCGCTGGGCCGAACTCAGCGCGATCCTGGCCAGCCGGGCTCCTCCACGTCAACACCCGATCAACGCGCCCCGCTGGCCGATCGACGCTCAGGAACCTCCCGAGTCGTTGCGCCGCACCATTCAAGACGCCGGAATCCTCAACGTGCATATGTCACGTGTGTGCGGCGTAGCTATGCCTTCGGTGATGCTCAATGCTGAGCGACCAGAGCATCTGGAACAACTGCTGCGGGTGCCCTGCGATTCCCCTTTGGAGCTGGCCTTTACACTGACCTCGATCACGACGCAGTGGCTAACGCGACTCGAAGAGTCACCCGCCCCGCAGATCGGCCGACTGAGCGTGAGCCTGCAAGCTCCGAACTCGGACGACTATAGCGTTCTCGGGCGTCTGCCGGGGATCAAGGCCTTGCAACTCGGTCCCGGCTTCTCGCAAAAACAGGTGATCGAGATCTTGGCGAGCGGTCAACTGGAGATGCTGTCGATCGGGCATGTGCCATCCTTGTTCGTCGGGGGAAACGCCGAGTTCAGTGGGGAGTTCGAGGCAGCCCTGAAGTCGCAGAAGAATTTGAAGCGGATCGAGTTCCTCACGCAGACCAGCGATATCAAGGTCTCCATGAGCCCGATCTGGCGTGCTCTCGCCGTCCTGCCGCAACTGGAGTCTCTTCGGATCAGCGCGGGACACACCACGAACGAAGATGTCGCCGGTTTTCTTCGCCAAGGGACGCACGACAAACTTCAGACTCTGATCGTGAAGTCGGAGCCGCTGTCTTATCCCACCGATGATTTGCGGCGCTGTCCGAATTTGGAAGAGTTGAGTCTGTGCATTTTGGAGGGGGACCACTGGTCGCGGTGGGCGGTGCAGTCGCAACGCCGCGTGAATCGCGAGACATCCATCCGGAGGCTGAAGCTGATTCCGATGACGCGTGAAGGGTCGGAAGCGGAGGCCTTTTCCGAGTCCGAATCGCGCGCTCTGATTGGGGAACTCTCCTCGCTTCCAACGGTCGAAGTTCTGGAGGTGCCTTTCAAGATCGCTTCGCCGGAAGACCTGGAACCGTTCACTCGCATGAACCGTTTGCAGGCTCTTCCGGTGATCAATCTCGACCTGAACCGCGAAACCCTTGGCTATCTTTGCCGCATGCCGGAGCTGAAACACCTGTCCGTCGAGGCGCTCGAGTTTGGCCCGGAGTGTGCCCACCTGATGCCGTGGCTCAGAATTGAAGGACTCCATGTGGGGAAGCCGGACACTCTCAACAACGAACGTGCTCGACTGCTGGCCAAATCGCCGCGACTCCGCCATATCGGTTGGTGGGGGCACAACGGGATGACGATCAACCCGAAAACGATTCCGCACATCATGTTCCAAGAGTACGAGTGAATGGCGTGCGACTTCGAGGGCGCAGCCGCGAGCTACGAATTGGATCTGACAGCGAGGAACTCCATGTTGCGCAAGAAACAACTTTTCGCAGCGTTCATCTTTGTGGCCCTGACAATCACTGACTGCGAATGGGTGCATGCCCAGGCCGAATTGCCGGTTGGTGCGAGAGTTCGGTTGGGAACAACTGACTTCCTCTCTGGCTCCACGATGTCGGCCATGACTTTTTCACCGGACGGAAAAGCCATTCTCTGGCAGGATACGAGCGACACCGTTCGCCATTGGGATCTGGCCACGGCGAAGGAACTCAACCGTTTCATCGGTGACGACTGGGGAGATCATCGCCAGCATTTTTCCGTGTTCAAGATGATCGATAACAATTCCTTGCTCCACACCTCGGCTAACGGATTGGTCGTATTGGATTTGAAGACCGGGAAAGAACGCCTTGTCACGGAACTGGCCCGAGGCCAGCCGAGTTGGATCTCACCCGATGGCAAACGCTTACTCACCTACAGCAGGCGAGGCTCTTGGACGAAACACACAGCGGTCGCGACATTCACGCTCTGGGATGTGGGACGGACGGAAAAGGTTGGCGTGTTCTCGCACGACTTCAAGGACGCTCCAGAAAAAGCGAACGCGGGAGCCCAGCTATCGGCTGTGACCTTTGCTCCCGATGGCAACACATTCGCCACATCATGGACTTACTCCGCTCATGGCCCCATGTTGACCTATAGAACGGGCCAAGTCGTGAGTCTCTGGGATGTCGCCACCGGCAATGAATGTTCTTTGGATGCGGAGGCAGCCTATAATCTGCACTTTCTCGACGGGGGCAAAACCCTGGCATGCGCCGATGGTCGAAGGGCTGGCGGAGCACGTTCGACGAACGATCTCCATCACGGCATGATGGAAATCTGGGATGTGGCCGCCGGCAAGCGACTGCACAGATTCGAGAGTTCCGTCGATTGGAGCGGGCCACTCGCGTTTTCGGCCGATGGGAAACTCTTTGCCAGCCGCGGTGGCGAAGATGTCGAGGGCGAGGACGAGAATGCCGTTGCGGTCTGGAGCACCGCCACTGGAAAGAAATTGAGGAAATTCACCGGCCATCGGGCAACAGTGCGGCTCCTCAACTTTTCGTCCGATGGTCGCATGCTGGCTTCCGGTGTCGAAGATACCCTCTACCAGGAGAAGCAGGACTCACCGTCGCTACCGGAGTCCATCCTGGTATGGGACGTTCAAGACTTACGCTAGATTCCGACCGGACTCCACATCCGACGCTGCACCCGCCCCGGCGGGCCCACAGACCTTTCCAGTTTCATAGCCCTCCTCGCCCCCCGTGCAGCTGAACTGGGACGTTTTGTTTGTTACTGAATCAGCTCCGACTTCTTCCCCGTGAACTGCTCGAACCGCTGCACAATCACGTCGCAGTACAGCGTGTCGAGTTCCATCAGGAACGCTCGTCGTCCGGTCTGCTGAGCGGCGATTAGCATGGACCCGCTGCCGCCGAAGAAGTCCAAGATGTCTTCGCCGGTGCGGGATGAGTACTGCAGCGCCCGCACGGCGAGTTCGACCGGCTTCTCGGTCAGGTGGACCATGCTCTGCGGGTTGACCTTCTTGACGTGCCACAGGTCGGTCGTATTGTTCGGATCGAGGAACTGCTGGGCAGCTCCCTCCTTCCAGCCGTAGAACGCGAGCTCGAACGCCCCCATAAAATCTTTACGACTGAGGACAGGAGGCGTTCTTCTTGACCGACACGAGTACGACCGCCGAGCAGTTCATCGCCTGGTACGCGATGCGTTTGAGTATCGAGGTCACCCACCACGACACCAAACAACACCTCGGCTTCGAATATCCCCAGGGCTGAACCTCCAATCGGTCGAACGCCCCCCCCCCCCCATCGCCCTGCTGCTGGGCACCTTGATCGTGGTGTGGTTCGCGCGCGCAGGTCATCGCCACGGGCGTCCGCTTGACTGCTCCTAGGACACCTCGAAGACCCACCCCTCCAGAGGCGACGATCTCTAAGGCAAGCCTGGGGATGGCGTCTGACTGGCTTGAAAAACTCGGATCGAGAGTCGTGGTAATTCGTGATTCAGAGTATCCGCAACCAAGGCATTCCCACTTTCATTGTAATGGTGGAATTCTTCTGGAAGAAACAGCCTCGTGGCATCAACATGTTTTTGAAATGCAGGCTTTAAATCCAGGTACGGAATATCAATACGAGACATGTGTTCCGAAAGGGCGACGCTGATACTCTGATAAATGATGGCGTCGTCCGTACCGAATAGGTCGGATGCTGTTGGCGAGAGAACACAGATCAACTCGCAATCACGAGATCGCAGGAATTCTCTCAGTTCCATAATGATATGCAGTCCGATGAACAGAGCCGAGTCGTCTGGATTTACCTCTGCCTTGGGGACCAATATGGAAATGCCACGTGCCAGTGAACTGTGCTTCGTGATTGCCTGGAAGTAAGCTCTGTCAACCGGCATTGAAGCCCCGGCATTTAACTTCTGTGGAACTGGTGTATTGCTGACGACGACCTGTCCGTCTTCCACATGAAACTGGGGAGTCCCGTATCCATTGCTTGTTGTCCGGCGAGTCAGTCTACGAAAGTCCTCGACAATCCAGACGCAGACAACAACGTCGGGGTCTACCTCTCCAGTAACACGCCTGAGCCATAATGAGTTTTGCCCGATTGAGTAGCCTTCCTGGCCCAGGTTGGCAACTTCAATTTGCTTGTTGCTCGCTTGCAACAGTGACGGGAACGAATCGTCTCCATTCACTCCGTATCCCACGGTAAAAGAATCACCGACACATACGACGCGAATCTTAGAGTGGTCGTGGGGATAGTTCGTGACACCTCGCATGCCCAAGTTGTTGGTGATGAAATCGCTACCCTCACCATAGTAGTTGTGAATCGTGACATTGGGTTTTCCAGCCCAGCCAAGTTCCGCATCGTACTGACAATGGTGTTCAGGACGGGAATCCACGACGCGCGGTTGATGCTGCCAGCAGTTAAAAAGTTCAATGCCTGAGAAAGTCATCGAAGCCAGACCCTCAAGTAGTAACAGACCGACCACAACAGCGACGGTGGCGAAGAGTAGCTTGCGTCGCCGAGTGATTTTTATTGTCTGGATAATTCTTGGAGCAGACTGTGTCGGCATGTGAGCGATTTCCGTTCCCTTATTTAACCCCTGCCCAGCTGGTTGACTTTGTGAAGGGCAGGATGAAGAACCTCTCGCAGTTGCGGAGTGGTCAGATCACCATTTGAAGTGTAGATGAAGCAGGATGAAAATCCACTGACGAGGTAGACCAAATACCGCAGTAGATTCCGAAGGAGTCCCAGACGCAGCATTGAGCGTCTAGGTATCGCAATCACTAAAGGGCTTGTCGGAGCAATCTGGTCCTGCACATCCTTTGGTTGCTTGGCACCCCAGACATCCTAAGCAATGTATCGAGGAAGTTGGTTCGACAGCGTGGGGGTTATGGGTCGTCGACTCGGCAGATTTAGTGAGGTATCGCAGTTTTTCCAACGAAGCGGCATCGCCTGCGAGAGCGGCAGGCCCCGCCTGTCAAGACCCCGCCTGCGTCCGGCGTGGTCTTGGGGACACGCGTCGACAGGCTGACGCCGTGCCACTCTCGCCGACACGATGTCCGGTCTTTTCAAACTGAAGCCCCAAAGTGGCGCTGTCCAACTGCTCGATCACGATGGACTCGATGGTAACGAATCATCCGCTGATCGGACGAACCGCTTCAGGATCAAATGCGTCGGCCCGATGATCAGAAAGCAGTGAATCAGCATCAGTACACAGACCCACAAAAATCGGTGAGTCAGCAGGAACTCCAGGATCGGTCCCCGCTCTGCCAGAGGCATTGTTCCAGCATCAGGGCCGAAAACCTTATTGACGTTACCTGCGGGACAGATCGGACTACTGGTCAACAGATAGGACGCGACCAGGACCAGACACGCCAGCGCACATTGATACCGGTACGCCCGTCGATCGTACCCCCAGCGACAGACCAGCCAGAACAGCAGGATGGGCAGCCAGAAGTGAAAGAACGACAGGAACCGCACGAACAGTTCCAGCTTGGGGTCGAACATATACTCTGTCAGATCGACCACATGCCCTCCGGTCGTCAGCCGCACCACGAAATCAATCATCCACAAAGACTGCGGGAGCATAATGCCGACCGCACCCATGCTGGCCAGCAGCGGCCATGTCCGCCACATCGCGATCAGTGTGGTGGCCAACGCAACGTCGCAGAAGTACAGAAAGTTCAGCGGGCCATATGCTGGCCAATACTTGGCCACCAGCACGACCACGAACACCGTGAAGGCGATCGTCACAGCGCGAGGGACTGGTCGAGGGACAAGTGATGAATTCATAAGTCATTCCCAGACAGACCACTCGACAACGCCATTACTGACCCGAGATCGCCTCACTCGCGTTCGCGGGCAGTCGCAGCACCATGCCGAGCTTCACCGCGTCCGGATTCTTCAGAGCCACCGGATTGAGCTGAATGATTTGAGTATAGCGGGACGACCGGCCCAGGTGGTCCTGGGCAATGGTGCTCAGGGTGTCGCCTTCGCCGACGCGGTACATCGGCTCCCCATTGGCGTCGACGAAAAAGCCCGACTTCACCGGGGCAGCTGCCTCCTCTTTCGAGACCGTGGCCGAGGTCCCGAAGATCAGTGTCTCGTACTTCTGCTCCAGCGTTTCGACGGGCGGAACGATGACCTTCATGCCCGGGTTAATCTTGTCCGGCTTGGGGATGCGGCTCTTGTTGTACTCGGCCAGAGCGGCGCTGTAGCGCCCCAGTCGGTAGTGCTTCTTCGAGATCGTCCAGAAATTCTCGCCAGCGGCGACAATGTGGATCTGGTCCTGCGCTCCATACCCGTCCACAGGTGGCGCGGCCGCTCGCTCATTGTACGGCACCAACTCCGCAGCAGCGGTTCGATTCAGGTTGGCGTTAGTGGGCATCCGCTGCGGCTGACCGATGCGAGTGTTCAGCGGGGCCGGTTCGGTTTCCGGCTCTTCCATCAGGGGAGCTTGTTCATCAGGAGTGACCTCGAACCCGGGTTCAGCCAGTGGGGCCTCTTCGATCAGCGGAGCCTCTTCCAGTGCGGGGGTCTGGCCCGGCTCGAAGGGAACCGCTGCACCCAATGGGGCCAGCGGTTCGGTGCCTTCGATCGGTGCGACATCGAGTCCCTCATTCGGCACGAGAGCTTGCACCTGACGAATCGGACGAGCTGGGGTATCAAGGTCTTCTTCGATCGGCTCGGCCCACACAGAGTCCGCCGCAGCGGGGCGGCGAGTGACAGGCCGAAGGCGAGCGGTGCGAAGACCAGTGGCTCCTGTTTTCTTGACGAGGGGCTTCGCCGGACGAGCCACCACTGGCTTCATGGGCGGGACTTCCTCCACGGAAAACAGATCGGCGGGGGCTTCACTCGGCAGAGCGGGAGGGGCCATCGGGGCTTCCGACTCTTGAGCGTAGAGAGTGGGTGTCGCGGCGACGCTGAGCCAACCGGCGAGGGCGAGCGCCAGGGCGGGTAAGCTCCGGGCGCTGACGCTTCCGGCTCGACGATGGCGGGGGGACATGAATCCGTTCATGACGATCTCCTGATGGTTGTGGTCTGTTGACTGTGGAAGTCCGTTTCGCGGGCGAGCGTCCGGCGTGAGCCGGATGGTTCTTGTTAACCCACTCTCTGGAACAGTTTCAGAGTTCGTCTTTAGTTCGCACAGACAGGAATGTCTGTGCCACTCCTCAGTGGGGCAGACATTTCTGTCTGCCTTTTCGGAAGATCAATTCTGGAATGCTCTCAATTTTGTGACCGACCTGCGCTAGACGCGAAGAAGAACCAGGGGGCTGACGCCACCCCGCTCGCCTACTTGCGGATGACACACCGCAGCTTGGCGGTGCGGCAACGCGGGTTGAGGCGGACCTCGGTGGGACTGGCGACGACGGGTTTCTTGTTGACGAGTTCCCACACCTCCGAATCGCGAAACGCCTGTTTGACGATCCGGTCTTCGAGAGAGTGAAACGTGATCACCACGGCCCGACCGCCGGGACGCAGCACGCTGGGCAGGACCGTGTCGAGGAATCTCGTCAGCTGATCCAACTCCCGATTCACATGAATCCGCAGGGCCTGAAACACGCGGGTCGCCGGGTGGCTCCCCTGTTGTGTGTCGCGGACCTTGAGGACTTTTTCGACGACCGCCACCAACTCGGCAGCTGTCTCCACCGGTTCGAATTTGCGACTGCCGACGATGGCTTGAGCGATCGGACCCGCTGCGGGTTCTTCACCCCAGTCTCGAAAGACACGAGTGATCTCTTCGACACTGGCGGTGCGGAGGAACTCGGCTGCGGAGATGCCAGACCGGGTGTCGAACCGCATGTCGAGCGGACCTCCCGCGGCGAACCCAAAACCTCGTTTGCGGTCGGCCAGTTGATCGGAGGAGAGCCCCAGGTCGACCAGCAGTCGGTCGATCTGAGTCAGTCCGTGGGACTTGAGCACCTCGGGCAGGTTGGCGTAGCTGGACTGGAACAGCGTCGCATTCTGCCCGGCGAGTTTCTCCTCGGCAAAGGCCAGCATCATCGGATCTCGGTCGAGTCCGATCACCTTGCCCAGGGGAGCGATCTTCGGAGCAATCTTGGAGCTGTGCCCCCCCGCCCCGACTGTCCCATCGACAACGGTCAACCCAGGCCGCAGATCGAGATGATCGAGGACTTCGTGCAGGAGAACGGGGAGGTGGATGGAGACTGTCACAGGCGAGCCCCCGGCGTGAGCCGGGGTGTTTCAGCAGAAAGGATCGTGTTCGGGAGAGAGGAGCGGACTGGAATGCTGGCTCCCAGGAAATCGTTGTCGGGTGTGGCAAGTTCGACTGACCGCGTGAACACCCCGGCTGACGCAGGGGGCTCGCTGGCTTTACTCCACCGTCACGCTCTTCGCCAGGTTGCGTGGACGGTCCACGTTGCAGCCCCGTAGGACGGCGATGTGGTAGGCGAGCAGCTGGAGCGGGATAGCGGTCATGAGGGGTTGCAGGTACTCGTCGACATCGGGGACGTAGATGACATCGTCGGCGAGATCAGCGATGGTCTCGTCACTTTGACAGGCGATGGCGATGATCGGCCCCTTGCGGGCTTTGACTTCTTCGATGTTGCTGATGACCTTCGGATAGATAGCGCACTTCGGCACGACGAACACGCTGGGGGTCTCGGGCGAGATCAGCGCGATCGGCCCATGCTTCATCTCGGCAGCAGGGTAACCCTCGGCGTGGATGTAGCTGATCTCTTTGAGCTTGAGGGCTCCTTCCAGAGCGACTGGGAAGTTGTAGAGGCGCCCCATGTAGAGGAAGTTCTCGCGCTGGTAATACTTCTCGGCGATCTCCTGGACGGCTTCGTTGCATTGGAGGGCCTTCTCGGCCAGCTCTGGCATGCGGCGGAGGTTGTCGATGATCCGCTTACCCGCCGAGAACGACAGGTTTCGCATCCGCCCCAAAAATAAAGCGAGCAGAGTCAGCACCGTCACCTGCGAGGTGAACGCCTTGGTCGAAGCGACGCCGATCTCCGGTCCCGCATGCAGATAGATCCCCCCGTCCGCTTCGCGAGCGATCGATGAACCGACCGTGTTGCACAGAGCCAGCGTCGGCATCCCCTTCCGCTTGCATTCCCGCATCGCGGCCAGTGTGTCAGCCGTCTCGCCCGACTGCGTGATGGCAAACACCATCGTGCGATCGGTCATCGGCGGGTTGCGGTACCGCAGCTCGCTGGCGTACTCGACTTCCACCGGCAGGCGGGCGAACTCTTCGATCAGATACTCACCGACCATCCCGGCATGCCAACTGGTCCCGCAAGCGGTCAGGACGATCCGGTCGATTCTTCGCAGCTGTTGAGGTGTCAGATTTAGACCGCCGAAGCGCGCAGTGGCCTCGTCGTCATCGAGGCGGCCCCGAATGGCGTTCTCGATGGTTTGCGGCTGCTCGAAAATCTCCTTGAGCATGTAATGCTCGTAGCCGTTTTTGTCGATGTCGGTCGAGACGTGGTTGAGCGTCTGGATCGAGGGGGACATGCGGCCCGTGTCGCGGTGTAGCAAGTCGAGTCGCTCAGGGGTCAGGACCGCGATCTCGTGATCGGAGAGGTACACGACCTCGGTGGTGTACCCGACCAGCGGGCTGGCATCGCTGGCCAGGAAGTGTTCCCCCTTGCCGACACCCACGACCAGCGGACTGCCGTTACGGGCTCCGATCAGCAGTCCCGGATGGTCGCGGAACATCACGCCTAGACCGTACGTTCCCTTCAGCTTGCGGAGCGAGACCTCGATCGCCTTGAGGCAGGTCCGCACATCCGTCGGGTCTTCACCCAGACGAGTCTGCTCCTCGTAATGATGAGCGATCAGATGAGCTACGACTTCGGTATCCGTGGCCGAGCGAAAGGTGTAGCCCAGTTCCATCAGCTGGTTCTTCAGCGTCTGGTAGTTCTCGATCACCCCGTTGTGAACGATGATGACCTCGCCGTTCCCACCGGTGTGCGGGTGCGAGTTCAGGTCGGACGGCTCCCCATGTGTGGCCCAACGGGTATGTCCGATCCCGGTCGTGCCATGCACTGGGGAAGCGTCCAGCAGATTGCTGAGTTCGACCACCTTGCCGACTCGTTTGCGAACGGCGAATCCCTCCTTGCCCAAGACCGCAATCCCCGAGCTGTCGTAGCCCCGGTATTCGAGCCGGTGCAGACCCTCCAGCAAGAATTCTTTGACGTCGCGATGACCGACATAGCCGACGATTCCGCACATGGGGATGACTTTCGATCACAGAAACAGGAAAGAGTGGACTCGGAGCGGTCTCGCTCGGTCGAATTCTTTCGGGGTGGGTAGACTGAGTGTGATGTGGGGCACGGGGCGAAGCCCAGTGGTGGGGGGTGATGGGACTCGCCACGGAGCAATGGCTGAATCCGCCGATTCCCCTATCGGAGTTGGTAACACAGGAGTAAAGAGCAGGTCAATAAGATCTCGCCCGGTAACGCCAGGAGATTCCGATTTGTGTAATTCTGTCTAAAAGGGGACCAGAGTCCAGAGAATCCTCATGCGACCCGTGTCACCGCATCTCCCTCGACTATCGCACCGCAGCTGTGACGACCATCTCGATGAGGTATCCGGGGGCAAGTCCGGCTTGGACGCAGGCTCGGGAAGGGGCGTGGCCGTCGGGGACCCAGGCGTCCCAGAGTGCGTTGAGCGCGGGGGTGTTGTGGAGGTCAGTGACGTATATCAGCACCTGCAACAGCCGAGTGCGGTCACTGCCGACGAGGGTCAGTCGAGTGTGGATCTGGGACAGAATCTGGGCCACCTGCCCGCGCATGTCCTGCGACGGGTCATCGGCCACTTCGACGAAGTTCGCCACGCCGTTGTGGACGACGGCATCGGACCAGCGGGGGGTGACGCCGTGACGTTGGATGGGGGACATGATTGAGGGTTCCTGTTGCCTTCCGAGAGAAGGAGTCTTTTCCTCATTCCCAAGCTCTGCTTGGGAATGAGGGGAATATCATCATAATGCCCACCCCGGAGGGGTCGCAGCCCATAGCCGGTGGTTGAGCGCAGCGATACCACCGGAACCCGTTCCCACTGTCTCTTGAATCCTGGAGGGATTCCAGCAGCCGTGGTCGTTCGAGCGATTCGAAGGGCTGCAATCCCTTCGGGATAGACCGACTGGGCGAGCCTGCTTTCCTGTGGTGTCGCTGCGCTCGACCACCGGCGATGGGCTGAAATCCCTTCGGGATCAAAGACAGCTGCAAGTCATGCAAGGCGGGACAAGCTCGATTGGGAGCGCTGGCCCACCCTGTGTGCTGCGAATTCCCTGTATGGTGGGCCTACGTTTACCCCTCCTCGTCCTCTTCTCCCTCGGTGTAAAGAACACACACCTCATCGTCCAGCAGTGCTTGCTCGTAGTATTCAAGTCCCATCTGGTCATCGGCGTAAGCATCCGCAGAGACTTCATAGCACTCAGGGAAAGCCACAACCAAGTAACCCTGTGACTCAATGAGACATTGAGCTCGGAGTTGAGCACTCGCACATGAATCATCGGCGATCCAACAACTGGCGTAGCCCACAGTGACTCCATCCTTCGCAAATTCTGCGACCAAAAACAGCATGTTCGGCCCCTCTCCCCTGAAAGATGTGTTTCACTCGATGTCGAATGGGACACGCTCGCTTGGGAGCGATGGCCCACCTTGTGTACTGCGAATTCCCTGAATGGTGGGCCTACGGCACGTTCTTGACTTGAACAGGACGCAGCATTTCCTCGCTGCGAGATTCTGCCAAGGCTCGGATGACTTGGCTTTGCAAGCGGTCTAGGTCGACGGGTGTCTCAACTTCTCCCCCCAGTGATAGTGATCCGTCACAGCCTTGCAATACTTCGACTTCCTGGAACGCAGGGTCCGAGTCAATGACAGGAGTGATGATTCCTTCTTCCTCAAGGTAATGCCGTTGAGCAGAGCCGTGTTCACCGATCAACGCCCCGAACAAGAACCCGATCCCAAAGATTGCCCCTTGGATCAAAATGCACAAAACAATCGCCGCGCCCCAACCCAATTGCCTTCGCATTTTTGGCTCCCGAATGGTTCAAACGCGATGTGAGGCTGAGAGAATGCGAGTCGCGGAGCGACATCGCCTACAGTCTACCGACCGATGTTCTGCATCAGCATACGGCGGTGATTGAGATACCTGCGCAGCACGGCGTCGAGGTGTTCGTTCGTGCGCACCGTCTCGTGGTCGATTCCTTCGGCGGCGCAGCGGCGGCGGACTTCGTGCAGGAAGGTTTGCATCGCGGCCAGGTAGCCCTCGCGCAGCGAGCGCGGGTCGCAGACGAGTTGGCCCGCATCTTCTAACCCCTCGAACTTCGTCACGCCGGAGTAGTTGAAGTCGATTTCCTCGGGGTCGAGAACTTGCAGCACCAGTACATCGTGCCCGCGCTTGCGCAGCATCCGCAGCCCCTGGAACAGCCCCTCGCGCGGGACGAACAGGTCTGAAATCAGGATCACCATCCCGCGCTGTGACTTTTCTTGCGCAGCTTGCTTCAGGATCGCTTCGAGGTCGGTCTTCTTGGCCGGGTTCTGCTGGAACAGCACCGAGAGGATCGAGCCGAGGTGTGTGTTCGTGCTGCGCGAGGGTGCCTGCGCCCGGATCTGATCGTCGAAGGCCGTCAGCGACACGGCGTCCTGCTGCTTCAGTAATAGATACGTCAGCGCCCCGGCAATCTGGCAGGCGTAGTCGAACTTGGTCATCGCGCCCGAGCCAAACTGCATCGACTCGCTGATGTCAACCAGAAGTGTCGTGCGGAGGTTCGTCTCCTCCTCGAACAGCTTCAGGTAATACTTGTCCGTCTTCGACCAGACCTTCCAGTCGATGCGGCGCACGTCATCGCCGGGGGCATACTCGCGGTGCTGCACGAACTCGATCGACTGTCCGAAGTAGGGGCTGCGGTGCATGCCGGAGAGGAACCCCTCGACGACCTCGCGCGTGAGGATTTCGAGCCGGGAGATGCGGGCGACGACCTCGGGGGGGAGAGTCTTCGGAGAAGCAGCATGTTTCACGGGCGGTCACCTCGCAGAGAGTGGCAGGGCACGGGCCCCCACCGGAAGTCGCGACCATGTATGTTCCCGAATTGAGCCGGGGGTGTCCAGCCGGAGAAGTCGTCTGTGTGTGCCTGACAAAAGTCGGTGAGCCGATTTGGAATGGGTTTGCAGGAAAGGCCGACAGGAATGTTGGCCCCACTGATCCACGACACAGACATTCCACTTAGGCGAGCGACCAGACTTCGCGTCCCAAAAGACTTCCGAAGTCTTTTAAGACTTCGGAAGTCTCGCGGGTAGGTGTTGTCTGGCAGTTCGCTCTGAGCGTGAACTGAGAATAGAATCTGAAACTGGACGAGTGCTGGCTACCATTATTCAATCCCGGCCAGCTTGGTCGCCCGGGCCACTCGCCCGACTCCGAGCAGGTACGCCGCTGTGCGAAGCGGCAGCCTCTTCTCGGTCGCGATGTTCCACACATCGTCAAAGGCCCGCGTCATCTGCTTGGCGAGTTTGTCGCGGACATCGGCCAGTTCCCACTTGAAGTGCTGGCGGTTCTGCACCCACTCGAAGTAACTGACGGTGACACCGCCCGCGTTGGCCAGGATGTCCGGAACGACAATAAGTTCGCGCTGGTTGAAGATCTCATCTGCCTCGGGAGTGGTGGGTCCGTTGGCTGCCTCGATGATGATCTTGGCCCGGACGGCTTTCGCATTGTCCCCCGTCAACACTCCGCCCAGCGCAGCGGGGATCAAGACCTCGGCGTCGCAAGAGAGCAGCTCGGCGTTAATAATCGGCTGGCCACCGGGAAAGGCCGAGACCTTGTCCGGAAGGGCGGCATGGGCTTGCAGGGCCGGGACGTCGAGTCCCTTCGCATTGTAGGTGCCGCCTAGCACGTCGGAGACCGCGACGACCTTGGCCCCCATGTCATGGAGGATGCGCGCGGCGAATGACCCGACATTGCCGAACCCCTGGATCGCGACGCTGATTCCCTTCAGCGGTCGCTTCAATCGAGCCAGCGTGGCTTGCAAGATGATCGCCACGCCGCGACCAGTCGCCTCCTCACGCCCATCGATCCCGTGCATCTCGACCGGTTTGCCCGTCACGCAGCCGGGGCTGTAGCCGTGGTATTTTTCGTACTGGTTCTCGATCCAGGCCATGACCTGCGCATTGGTCCCCATATCGGGGGCCGGGATGTCCTGGTCCGGTCCGATGACCTCGTGAATCTCGTCGATGAACTTGCGAGTGATCCGTTCCAGTTCACCGAGGCTAAGCGTCTTCGGGTCGACCGAGATCCCCCCCTTGGCTCCGCCGTACGGCAGGTCGACGACAGCTGTCTTCCAAGTCATCAGCGAGGCGAGTTCGAGCACCTCGGCCGAGTTGACCTCGGGGTGATAACGCAGGCCACCTTTCATCGGGCCACGAGCCTTATCGTGCTGAATCCGGTAACCCGTGAAGGTCGCGAGCTGGCCATCGTCCATCCGCATGGCGACCTGCACGCGGACCTCGCGCAGCGGAGTCAGGAGCAACTTCTGCTCACTGGCTCCCATGCCCAGAAGGGTGGCTGCTTGTTCGAAATAGCGCTGGGCGGAACTGGTCATGGGGGCGATCCTACTGTCAGACGAAGTGCCTCCGAGTGGGGCTAGAGAACAATAGGCGGGAAAGGGATTGGTATCAATTGGAAGTGGGAATCATCGGGCGATAAGGCACGACCGTTATTGAATCAGTGGTAACCGTTCACGCCCTGTAGACAAGGAAAAACGCTGGGTTCCGGATGGACGAGAGTGATTACTGTTCATTATCTGGTTGATCCAAGCGTTAAGAGTTGATGTTCTTGTTCACTAAAGCCGCGAAATCACCTGAGAAATTCGGTATTGACTGTTCAGTGGTACTTTGGGGTTCTCGTTCCCAAGCTCCGG
>JANPCU010000134.1:0-9855 GCA_031431195.1 Planctomycetota bacterium
GTGGGATAGTCTTCCAGCCTGTCATGTTCCCACCAAAAGTGACAGGCTGGAAGCCTATCCCACGGACTACTTCAGGCCGGTCAGTTCCGCGATCTCCTTCGCCGTAAACTTCCGATCGAGCCGCGCCCCCATCTGAGCCACCACACGCGCTGCGGCGTGCGAGGCTAGATGCCCGGCCTGCTTCCAACTCAACCCATTGGTGATACCGTACAGGATTCCTGCGGCGTACATATCCCCGGCTCCGGTCGTGTCGATGGCCTTCACCGACACCCCTTCGATCGGGATCACCTGCCCCTCATGCATCAGGATCGACCCATCGCCGCCGAGGGTCAGGGCGACGTTCTCGGCGTGCTTGTGGATCTCCTGCGCACACTCGATCGGGTCATGCCGTCCGGTCAGCGCGCGGGCTTCATCCAGGTTGCAGAACAGCAGGTCGACCGGACCTTCGATCAGCTGCAGGAACAGGTCGCGGTTGTACTGAATCAGGAACGGGTCTGAGACGGTGAAGGCCACCTTCACGCCGTGTTTCTTGGCTAGCTCGATGGCTCGCAAAGCCGCACTCTTCGTCGGCTCGCCTCCGAACAAATACCCCTCGATGTAGACGTACTTGGCCTGCTTGATTTCCGCTTCGAGGATGTCATCCGGCCCCAACTGACTCGAGGCCGCGAGGTTGGTCAGCATCGTCCGCTGGGCGTCTTCGGTGATGAGCACGACGCAGGTGCCGGTCCGGCCATCGATCGGGGTGGCCTCGATACTGACACCCCTCTTCCGCATGTCGCCGAGGAAGAACTCGCCGATCTCATCGCGCCCGACCTTGCCGACATAGGCCGCCTTCCCACCGAAGTCGGCCACGCCCATGATCGTGTTAGCAGCTGATCCCCCCGCACAGCGATGCAATCCCGCCCCGTGCAGCTTGCTGAGTACCTGCTCCTGCGTCGGCTCATCGACGAGGGTCATGATCCCCTTGGCAAAGTGGAGATCGGTCAGCACCGCATCGGCGACACGGGCCTGAATGTCGAGCAGGGCGTTGCCCACTCCGAACACGTCGTACTTCATCGGAAAGCTCTCTCGATTCCCTGCCGGGATTCCCACGATATCACTAGGCCCGACTCGCATGGCCGGGCGGAGCGTATAATAGAGGGGAGGATGGTGAGCGGCCATCCGGTCGTAGGCGATGTCGCTCCGCGACTCGCATTTCGAGAGCAGATCGATATGTTTCCTTGTTCTTAATGAGGATGCAGAGAGCCAGGCAGGCTCCTGAATGCCAGTGAAGCCTCCGGCGGTGAGTCTCTGGTCAGGCGGAATGCGAGTCGCGGAGCGACATCGCCTACGGGTTGCGAGGTCGCACACCCGACGCTTGCTGTGGCACGCGTTTGCAAAAAGCGATGCCCGTACCCATTTGAACTCGACGCAGCGCTCCCGACATTGGTTACAATGCGATTCCTACCCTGCTGAACCGGAGGAGGTGTGGCCAGTGGTCCTCTTGGTTCCCCACCGATTGATCCCCACCTCGGCGGAATCCTCTCATGCCGCGTTTCATGCTGATGCTGATGGCTCTTGCCACCTGCCCACTGGCATCGGGAGCCGATCCCGTCGCCGATCCCGGACTTCAACTGAGCTATGCCAACGAGGTCCGGCCGTTGCTGCTGAAATACTGCGGCGATTGCCATCAGGGGGACAAGGGCGAAGCGGGGGTGGCCTTCGATCAGCTGAACGAAGAGCGAGCGGGCACCCGTGACCGGTCGACCTGGAAAAAAATTCACGTCCAGCTGTCCAACAAGATCATGCCGCCGGTGAAGGAAGACCAACCGACGGACGAGGAGCGGCAAAAGCTGATCGACTGGGTGGGCTCACACGCCTTGACGGTGCGATGCAGCGATGTGGTTTATCCCGGTCGAGTGACGATCCGGCGACTCAATCGGGCGGAGTACAACAACACGATTCGCGATTTATTCGGCGTCGACTTCCAACCGGCGTCGACATTCCCCGCCGATGACACCGGGTATGGGTTCGACAACATTGGGGATGTACTGACACTGCCGCCGGTGTTGCTGGAACGGTATCTCGAAGCGGCGGAGCAGGTCGCTCGCCGAACGATCATGGCCCCGGATGAGGACTTCGTGACCGAGACCAAGAAGGACGGTGCCACTCTCGGTTCGACCACTGAAATCAGCCAGGAGTTCGATTTCCCGGATGAGGGATACTATCTGCTTCGTGTTCGGACATACGCCGATCAGGCGGGACCAGACCTTGCCAAAATGTCGCTGCGTCTTGATGGTCAGGAGCTGGAACAGTACGAAATCCAAGCCAAGAATGAGGGCGAGACTGAGCTCATTGAGAAGCGATTCAAGGTGCCTGCTGGGAAGTTCAAACTGGCAGCGGCATTCCTGAACGACTACTACCAGCCGCAGGATGGACCCGATAGCGACCGCAATTTGTACATTGTGTCGCTGGCCGTGGCGGGTCCGATTGGCGTGTTGTCCAGTGAGCTTCCCGAGCCGCACCGCCGACTGATGATTCAATCGCCCAAGTCGACGGACGAGTATCCCGCCGCCGCCCGAGCGATCCTCTCCCGCGTCGTGCCAATGGCTTGGCGTCGACCGGCCACGGACGAGGAAATCAATCGGCTGGTCTCGCTCGTGGAGCGGGTCACTGCCGATGGCAGCAGTTTCGAACGCGGAATTCAAACCGCCCTGCAAGCGGTCCTCGTCTCTCCCCGCTTTCTGTTTCGACTGGAGCAGGAACCGACCGACTCCGACCCCGCAGCTATCCGGACTCTCGATGACTTCGAACTCGCCAGCCGCTTGTCGTACTTCCTCTGGAGTAGCACTCCGGACGAGGAACTGCTCGCAGCTGCGAGTGAGGGGAAGCTGACTCGCGACACGGCGGAACTTGATCGCCAGACGCGGCGGCTGCTCGCTGATCCGCGCTCCAGATCACTCGTTGAGAACTTCGCCGGGCAATGGCTCCAGCTGCGGAATCTGGCGACCATCAGTCCAAATCCGAGGCGGTTTCCCAAGTTCACGAAGGAGCTACGAGCCGACATGCGGCGCGAGACGGAGCTGCTGTTCGAGACGATTCTGAAGGAGGACCGCCCGCTGATCGAGTTCCTCTCGGCGGATTACACGTTCGTGAATCAACGACTGGCAGAGCATTACAAGATCGAGGGGGTCCGAGGAGACGAGTTCCGCCGCGTCACCGTCAATCCCGAGCAGCGCGGGGGGTTACTCGGGCAGGCGAGCATCCTGACCGTGACCTCG
Organism: Planctomycetota bacterium; assembly: GCA_031431195.1. Classification (GTDB taxonomy): domain Bacteria; phylum Planctomycetota; class Planctomycetia; order Planctomycetales; family Planctomycetaceae; genus TH-plancto1. The sequence goes on from JANPCU010000134.1 coordinate 3,261, forward strand.
AACCCGACGCGGACCTCGCCAGTAAAGCGCGGGAAGTGGATTCTGGATAATCTGTTGGCCTCGCCGCCGCCACCAGCACCCGCCGGAGTGCCACCACTCAAGGAGTCGACGCGACGCGAGCCGATCGAACTCTCGCTGAAGGAGCGTATGGCCCGGCACCGCGCGGACCCCGCGTGTGCGTCGTGCCACGTCCTGATGGACCCGCTAGGCTTCGGCTTGGAGAATTACGACGCCACCGGGGTGTGGCGGACCAACGATGGGAATGCCGATGTGGACGCCACTGGCGATCTGCCCGATGGGCGGCAGTTCACAGGGCCGAAGGAGCTGCGGGCAATTCTGCTGGAGCGGTCGGATGACTTCCGGAGGTGCTTCACGGAACGGCTGATGACGTACTCGCTGGGTCGGGGGTTGGAGTTCTACGACGAGTGTGCGCTCCAGGCGATTGTGCAAAGCGGAAAGGCCGATGGGGATCGCGTCTCAGCGTATGTGCTGGGGATCGTCCATTCGACCGCCTTCCGCCAGCGCGGGCGAGTCGCTCTGCCGGAGTGATCGCCCGCCGTGGGGCACGTTTCCGACGTGCCTGGTTGGATGCGGAGGCTGTCGAAAATGTGCCTGGGGAATCGATAGTGTCATGACTTTTTCCTCACACACTGGAGCGTTCCCTGATGTCGCTGAAGTCTTGGTTCCAAGTCGCTCGCCGCCCCAGCATCATCCACCGCGCGATCCAGGTCTCGGTCGTCGTCGGAACACTGTTGGTCGTGATCAATCATCTGCCCGCTCTCCTGCACGGCGAGATGACTCGGTTCCGCCTGTTCCAGATCGGCCTCACCTACGTGGTCCCGTACTGCGTCGCTACCTGGTCGAGTGTTTCCGCTCTCCTGGACAAGGAGCGGCCTAACAGTTGATTAGGCGGTTCGGGGAGTGCCTCATCAAGTCTGTGAAGCTTCCATCAGGAGGCTGTGAATGTCCCGCGAGGTTTGTTGTCGATGGTTTTCAGGCAACCGCCGATGGAACATACTGCCTGTTGATATTGCCTCTCACGTCCCGAAAAGAGACTCCATGACTCGCCTGTTTTGTCTTGCCTTGATCGCATTCTGGGGTTGCTCCACTCATACCAGCGAGGCGGGGGACTACATCCGCCTGCTGCAAAGCTCAGCTGTGGAGTCGGGCTCCTCGCCGTTTGGCCATTGGGGTCTGACATCGACGAATTACATGGAGTGGGGTTCGCACTCGAATCGGTTGATTCCGGTCTACACATTCGGGACGAAGGGGGCCGGGCCGGGGATGGATCTGGCGAGCTACATCGGTGAAAAAAGCTTGTATCGCGATCCCACCAAAGTGATGGCCCTCTTCGGGTATCCACCGGAAGGGACGGTCGATCCGGCAGCCGACTGGATGGATCAGACGAACCTCTACAACATCCAGAAGGCGGCTCTGGAAGCGGGTCGCAAGCATATATTCCTGGTCGTGTTTGATGGGATGGATTGGCAGACGACCCGCGCTGCGGCGATCTATCAGCGCCGGAAAGTCGAGTACACCGAGGGACGCGGAACCGGGCTGCACTTCCAGGACTATGAAGCGGGTGGCAAGACCCAGTTCGGCTGTATGGTGACTAGTCCTCACAACGAAGGGACAAAGGTCAACGTCGACACACAGACCGTCACCAACCCGGGCGGGACCACGCGAGGCGGATACGCCCCCGCGCTGGCCGGACGCACGCCGTGGGCGGTGGCCCCGAACAACGAGTACCCGACCTCGCGGAACAAGAAGTCGCCTCCCGTTCACGCTTACACCGACTCCTCCAGTTCGGCGAGCAGCATGACCGCCGGAATCAAGACCTATAACAACGGCGTCAATGTGGATGCGACCGGCGTCCCCGTGAAGACGATCGCTCACGAGGCTCAACAGCAGGGCTATCTCATCGGCGTCGTGACCAGTGTCCCCATCAGCCACGCGACCCCGGCCTGCGCGTACTCGCACAATGTCGACCGCGATGACTATCAAGACCTGACCCGCGATCTGCTCGGGTTGCCCTCGATTAGCCATCCGCGCGAGCCGCTAGCGGGCGTCGATGTGCTGATCGGAGCGGGCTTCGGACAAAAGCGAATCCGCGACCCCAAAGAAGAGGTCCAGGGGGAGAACTTCGTGCCGGGGAATGCCTACCTGACCGATGCCGATTTGAAGACGATTGATGTAGCCCACGGAGGCCGATATCGCGTGTCGCAGAGGGCCTCGGGCGTGGGCGGAGGTGAGCAATTGATGGAAGAAGCCCAATTGGCGGCAGACAAGCAGGAGCGACTGCTCGGGTTTTACGGGTGGTTCGATCCTTCGAATAAATACAATGGTCACTTACCGTTTCGAACGGCGAACGGCGATTACACTCCGACTCTCGGTCGCAAGAAGACCGCCGAACAGTACACGCCCGCTGATATCGAGGAGAACCCGACCTTGGCCGAAATGACTGCGGCGGCTCTCACCGTCCTGGAGAAGCGGGAGCAGGGGTTCTGGCTGATGGTCGAGTCGGGCGATGTCGACTGGGCCAACCACGACAATAACATCGATAACTCGATCGGTGCTGTCGTCAGTGGCGATGAGGCCGTAAAAGTCATCACCGACTGGGTCGAGAAGCACAGCAACTGGGACGAGTCACTGCTGATCGTGACCGCCGACCACGGGCACTATCTGGTGCTCGATCAGCCGGAGTTGTTAGTGCCGATTGCCAAGTAACTCCCGTGGAAAGCCCACCGGTGGCAACCGGTGGGCTTTTTCACGCATCCACATCCTTCGCGCTCGGCATTTCTACCAAAACTTTGCGGTACATTGCCGCAGTCTTTTCGATCATCTCCTCCACGCGGAACTCATTCCGCACTTGCTCCCGCGCGGCCTGTCCCAACTGGCGGGCGAGTTCGGGATTGCGGAGCAGTTCAATGATGCGCTGAGCCAGCGCGGGCGTATCCGAAGGAGGCACCAGCAATCCGGTCACGCCCTCGCGGACGATCTGGTAGACCCCGCCCGACTGAGTCGCAATCACGGGGCGGCTGCGGGCCATCGCTTCAAGCATGATGGTGCCGAGGCCCTGGCGCAGGGAGGGGAGTACGAAGATATCCATCGCTTCAATGGCCACCGACAAGTCAGCCATACCGGATACGAATGTCACGGACTCAGTCATTTTGAGATCACGGACCAACTGGCGTAGTCGAGGTTCCTCGGGGCCTGTCCCGGCAATGACGAACTGAGCATTGGAGCAAGCTTGCAGAATCAGCGGTGTGGCGCGAATAAACACGTCGTGCCCCTTGTCGGACTCCAGCGGACCCGCTGTGCCGATGACTGGGGCTCGCCCGGGAACAAGGAGTTCTGGCTCTTCGAACGCGAACTCTGTGTCGACCCCGCTGTGAATCACCTCGATCAGTTCATGCGGATATCGCGGTTGAGCGCGCAGCTGATCCTGAATCGACTCACTGACCGCCAGGTATCGACGGCACAGCACCTGGTCAGTCGTCAGGCTCTCATTCGGTCGCAGGAAGTCGTGAAACGTCACGACATACGGACGCCGCAACTGACGGGCCAGCCAGGTCCCAAATGGCAGCATACGCCTCTGGTAAATATGAATCAGGTCGGGTGGGCTGTCGTCCAGTTCCCAGAGCAACCAAGACCAAGCCACACGATGGAGCAGCGGCCACTCGAGCGAGGAGGCCTCGCGAACCGGAATGCCCTGAGTGGCCTCTTTCCCCAATCGCGAGGCATCGGGACAGAGCAACTGGACCTTAAAGCCGTGTTCCGGGAGCCGGCGGGCCAGATAGAGCAGCTGTGACGTTCGACCGCGAACCTCCAGTCTCCCGGCGAGAAGCAGTATGCTCGGTTCCTGGGTGGCCATGAGAAGCGAATGCGTGGGCGAACTTTCGAGGGACTACTTGCGCAGGGCCTTGGGGCGTCCCATAATCTCGGACATGAGGACGGCCTGTCGGGCGGTTTTGGGATTTTGCAGCATGAGGACCAGCGGAGAGGAGCCGGAACGAACGGCATCCGTTTTTCCGGAGACGGAGAAGGTCTGAGTATCCGGTGCCCCGAGGTCTTCGCGGACTCTCTGATCGACGGTTGAAGTCAGGTGTGGCAGGTCGCGCTGGGCTTGCACAGCCACCCGCTCGGCCATGGCCGTCTTGACATGCTCTCGCAACCCCTCACCGAGGTCAGTCGAACCCACGGGGCGCTCTCCGCGCTTGGTCACCTGAGTGGGCAAAGCCGAAGCGCGGGGTGCGGGTTTGACCGGCTTCGGAGTGGCTCCACGAGGCGTTGGGACGACGGGCTTCTGGCCGGATTTGGGCTTCCGTGTCGGTTGTACCACCGGACTGGAACGACGGCGAGGAGCTTCTTCGACGAGCTCGATGTCATCCGGACCGAGCTCAATCGGAGCGGGCTGGCGTCTTCCGCTTTGCTGTTCCAGAAACGCCTCGATCTCGTCACGAACCTTGGCGTCCTTCGGTCGCCCGCCAGCATTTCTCCGCGGAGGCTCTTTCTTGCTGCTGATGGCGTTGACGATCGCTGCACCAATCGAGATCAGACCGAACAGTAGTCCAATCACGATTTCGGGATCAAAGGCCAACAGGCGGAAGAACGGCATGTAATAACTCCCGCAGTGAGAGGCCAGAACCATACGGCAGAAGTCTGACGACCACTGCCACGGAACTGCGCTAGGCCATCGAATCGTCTTTAATCCCGGCGATGGTCGACCGCATCTTGGTGTCGGCCTGCACATTCTTCAGTTCGTAGTAATCCATCAATCCCAATCGTCCGCTGCGGAACGCACCCGCGATCGACATGGGCACCGTGGCCTCGGACAGCACGACTTGAGCCCGGTTTTCCTGCGTCAACGCCACCATCTCCTGCTCACGAGCGGCAGCGGCAGCTCGGCGTTCTTCGGCATGGGCCTGATAGATCCGCACGTCGGCCTCGGCGCGGTCGGCTTGCAGACGGGCGCCGATGTTCTCGCCGACATCAATGTCGGCGATATCGATAGAGACGATCTCGAACGAGGTCTGAGCCTCCAACCCCTCATTGAGTACGGTCTGCGAGATCAACTCCGGATTCGATAGCACTGTTTTGTAAGAGGAGGTCGAGCCGATCGCTCGGACAATCCCCTGACCCACGCGAGCAATAATCGTCTCTTCGGTCGCTCCCCCGATTAACTGCTTGATATTCGTACGGACGGTCACGCGCGCCCGCGCTTTGAGCTGAATCCCGTCGCCCGCCACGGCATCAAGCGTGGCATTGGTCTGCCGGGCGTCCGGGCAGTCGATCACGCGTGGATTCACGCTCGTGCGGACCGCGTCCAGAACATCGCGTCCGGCCAGATCGATGGCTTGGGCATCCTGCCATTCCATGTCGATCCCCGCCCGATGAGCGACCACGAGAGCACGGATCACGTTCGGGACATTTCCTCCGGAGAGGAAGTGCGCTTCCAAAGCCTGTGTGGAAATATCGGGCAGACCCGCCTGAACCGCCATGATCTTGCAACGCACCATCATGCTGGGATTCACCTTGCGAATCGACATCATGATGAGCTTGCCCATCGAGATCCCGACGCCGGTAAATTTACATTGCACCCACAGGCTAAAAAACCTCGCAAAGACTCCCAGCACCACCAGGATCATCACGCCGATAAACAACGCAATCCCAATCACCAGCCCGTTGGGGTCGCCCTCAGCTGCTAGAAGAGTGTTCAGTCGCATGTGATGCTCCGGGAGGAAACTCTGAAGAGGGACTGAGATCGGACGTAAAGTCCCTACTTACGGTTTAATCCTGCGGGACATCGAAGTCAAGTCGCTCTGGCTCTGGAGGCGACGTGGGGGTCTCCTCAGCGCTCGCCTGCCCGGCGGAGGCCAGCAGGCCCGGCCTGGCACGCCGGACGATCACACGATTCCCATTCACTCCGATGACCTCGATCGCGTCTCCGATCGACATCAGCAAACCTTCCGTGGTGGCGTGCAAGCGCTCGTTCTCGACCCGCACCATCCCTCCGGGGTTCATCGGGGTGATGGTCGTGCCCACCCGACCAATCAGCCGTTCCAAAACCGCTGCCTCGTCCTTGTAGGGCACGACATCTTCGGGATCGGTCTTGGGGAGCAAAATGTTCTTGCCCAATGAGGTCTGTTCCAGAGTGCGCAGGAAGAAGACCAGAAAGGTTGGGATCAACACTCCCAGCCCCAAGCTGAACGACCAGAAGATCTTCGGCGAATGTTGATACCACGCCGAGTGTGCGCACACGACCGACCCGACGAATGAGCCCGCGCAGGACAACGCAATCATCCCGCCCGACGGCACGAAGAACTCCGCCGCGATCAGGCAGAAGCCGAGGAACGCGAGCGCCAAAGCCCAGAACTGTGCATCCATAAATCCCACCACAAACAGAACCGGGACTGACCGGTGGTCGCCATCATGAATCAGATTCTAGTGGTGACCCGCAGGGAGAGCCAATCGGGCGAGACAAGCCGAGAATCAGACCGGCCCTAGGGCCCCACCGACTTGGATAGCTACCTGACGGTCTTCCGAATGGATAAAACCCGGGTGGCGGGGTCAGGAGGCTTTGCGCATGGCCCCG
>JANPCU010000135.1:0-6785 GCA_031431195.1 Planctomycetota bacterium
AAGGATTCTGGATGCGGAATGACTTCAAGGATGGAGATCGAAACTCAATTTAGTAGGATGTGGGCAATGTCTGGATTTTTGAGAAGATCACTTCTGCAAGCAGTGGCGTCTGTGGTACTGTTCGCCGGAGCCGGGGCGGCGGACCTGTTCGCGGATACGACTCATACGACCACCGCGGCGACTGGTGGCGCACAATCTTCAACGGTGAAGGCTGCACTCTGGAAGCTGGTGACAGTGAACGGAATGCCGCGATGGGCCCAAGTCGAACTCCTCCCCCCGGACGGCTTCAATCGTTTTGATGTGCCGCTCACCAACACGACTCCGACTGGCATGCCAGGCTACTTCTACTTCACCTACAGTAGAGACTTGACGGGACTCACACCGGGTGTGCAGTATGCAGTCGTACACGAAACGCAAACTGGTACAGCACCCAACGACACATACACTTGGCTCAGTGAAGACCATTGGACGCAGCCTTAAATTGAGAGCATTCATGCGACGTTCGGCATTCACGGTCGTTGAAGTTCTCGTTTCACTGGCAGTGATCGGGGTGCTGATGTCATTGATCGTCCCCGCCGTGCAGAGTGCTCGTGGCTCTGCACGGTTGGCCGATTGTCGAAATCGGTTGAAACAAATCGGATTGGCGATACATGTCGTCCAGGATTCAAAACAACAATTCAGTTGTGATATGCATGTGATCTATCATTATGGATTGGGTGTCCCTGGGTATGATCCGTTAACCGTCCCAGTCGGACGACCTGGCTCCTCGTTGCTCCAGTGCCCCGCTGACCCCAACACCATGACAGGAGGCGATCTTTCATACGAGATGTCGAATGGGACACAGTACGGCTCGGGTAATGGCTATCTGACGTACTCGCCTGCCCCCGGCGTCGAGGACTTTCGTCGTATTTCAGATTTTACAGATGGACTTTCGCAAACGACTGCGTTTTCCGAGCGGGCTTTGGTCAATGAAGCTGATCAGACCAATCCACAAGATACTCCGAAGAAGTTCCCAGCGTGGATCTCGATGCCAATGACAACACCCGGAACGGAACAACAGTTCATCGATCTTTGCCGAAGCCCCGGAAATTCACCGGTTCCCCTTATTCTTACGCACCTTTATAGCGATGGTTACACACACATGTTCACGCCGAATATCCGAGGATGTTGGAACAACGCCCCTGTGAACGATCCGGCGATCAAAGCGTACATGCCTGCCAACAGCTTCCATACGGGGGGGGTGAACGCCCTCTTTGTCGATGGCCATGTGTCATTCGTGTCCGACTCGATCGACGCCAAGGTCTGGCAAGCCGTCGGAACGATCAACGGGAACGAGGCGATCAGTTCCCCTTTCTAAATCGAACAAATCGGAAAAGACGCCATGCTCAGTCGTCGAAAAGTGTTGGCTGCCTTGGGAATCTTGGCTGGGTGGGGGTGTCATCAGGCCCCCGAATTGCCCCCCGCGACAGAGTTCATCAAAGACATCCGAATCATGGATCGTGACGGCCGAGCATTGCCCAACGAATGGAGCGTTTCTCAGGCAAATCCAGTTGATCCTACGATTCAATTCGAAGCCGTAAAACCTCCAACGGTGCTGGGGGATCGCAAGGTACTCCCTGCGGATCAATGGATTATCGTGATGAATGCGCTCGACAAGAACGACAAGTCCCGATGGTCTGGCATGTTTCGTGGAAAAAAACAATTTGCGGAAGAGAAGATTGGCGACCAACAAGGTCAGCTGGTGTGGGAGTCACCGGACGCTCCCAAGTCTTTGACCACAGGAGCAATCTGGCAATGGTGTCATTGCCGAGTCCCCGAGACAGGACGCTTCACACTCGTGTTTAAGCTCTACCCCACTGTGTTTCAGATGCCGAATTCTCTTCACATCGACTACGGAGAAGGGCTCGAACTCGCACGGCAGACTTTGATTGTCGAACCCGGTCAAAAGCCAGAAGGCACGCTGCAGATGTCTCTCATGAATGCTGATATGATGAATCGATCGGTGCTCCGTCGAATGAGAACCAAAAATAAATGATGAGCGGGCATCACTGACTCGAAGCCACTTTGCTTCGGCGTTGGGTGGCACTGACAATGAGGCTTCCAACTGGCGAGTCAGGAACCCTGGTGGGTGCGACTGGCGGTCGCCAGTGCTTTCGCGTTGACCCAGCTTTCAACCGTCGAATCCGTGGTCGAGCGTCACCGCCCTCGCCAGTGGCACACTGCGCTCGAGAAACCATCCGGCTGACGCCGGACGCTCGCCGGTTCGTTTCAACGACTCGCTCTGATCCGGCAACAAATCCCCCCGTCGCTCTCTCGTCCGCAGCAGGCTTTGCTCGGCTTGCCACTGGGCGATTTCCGGATGATTGCCGTTGCGCCCAGAAACTTCCGAAGTCTCCGAAGACTTCGGAAGTCTGGCGGTAAGTTTCCCCTGGCCGCTCGCTTTACAGCCCCAGATCATCGCGAGAAATGGAGTCTCGGGAACTGTGCCAGACGCGCAGGAGATAGACTGTTTTGACGACGATGTGGAACAAGATGCGATGCTTGAATTTCCCCTTTCCGTAGATGAGTTCTCGAATCTCTGGCCCGATCTCCGCCGACTCGAAGGCGATGCTGCAGGTCGCTGCCTTGGTACTGAGCGTATCGATCTTGTCTTGCAGACCCTCCAGCCAGCGACTGCCCGCAGCTGTCGCCTGCTGATCTCGAAACCAAGCGAGCACAACGGCGATATCGCCTTCGGCTTTATCGGTCAGGAGTATCCGGTCAGCCACGTTTATTGGTCCGCTGTCGAGAGACCGTACTTCTTGGCCAGTGCCATCAGGGCCTTACGCACTGGCTTCACGCGACCCGCCTGCACATCGGCCAGCCCCTCACGAATGGCCGCGACCGTCTCGTCTCGGTCGGCTTTCGCGGCCTGCTCGACCAATCGTTGATAGGCTACGGCGTCCTGGACCACGACTTCCGCCTTGCCGTTCACGGTCAGCACGATTGGCGAACCCGTGTCGTGAAGTCGTCGCAGATATTCAGCGGTCTGACGTTTAAAGTTGGTCAGAGAGTCTATTCCGCGTTCCAGATCGAGCATGAGAGCCTCACTCGCGTTCGCATTGAATTCGATGCTTATTAAATGCTACCTGGAACTTACGTCAAAAGGAAGACCGGGTGACAATATTCGCATCATCAAATGCAAGGAATCCGGGGGCTAATGCTGCTCGGCTCGCGGGGGACTCGACAGACTTACGTCTGCCGCTCGCTGGGGGGGAGCAAATCCCCGCGGCGCTGTCTCGTCCGCAGCAGGCTCTGCTCGGCTTGCCACTGGGCGATTTCCTGGTGGTTGCCGTTGAGCAGGACCTCGGGGACGGTCATGCCGCGGTACTCGCGGGGCTTGGTGTATTGCGGATGTTCGAGCAGTTGCGACTCGGCGAACGAGTCGTAGCGGCTGCTGGTTTCGTCGCCGAGGACGCCGGGGATCAGGCGGATGACCGAGTCGATGATCAGCATGGCGGGAACTTCGCCGCCGTTGCAGATGAAGTCCCCGACCGAGATTTCCAGCGGCTTCAGGCCTTGCACGATGCGATCGTCGAAGCCTTCGTACCGACCGCACAACAGCAACAGCCTCGGCAGCTGGGACAGCTCCTGCACCAGCGATTGCGTCAGCGGGCGGCCCTGTGGAGTGAGCATCACCAGTTGGCCCGGAGCGGGGGCAGCGGCCTGGACGGCTTGGACGCACTCGAACACCGGCTCGCAGCGGATCAGCATCCCCGGCCCACCGCCGTAGGGGCGGTCATCCACCGAGTGGTGCTTGCCCACGGCCCAGTCGCGGATGTTCCACGCCTGAATATCGACCAGCCCAGCGTCGATCGCCTTCTTCAGCAGGCTCTGCTGGAGATAGCTGTCGAAAAGAGCCGGGAAGAGAGTGAGGAGGTCGAAACGCATGGGGAGGGGTATGGTTAGTCGTTTATGGTTGGGGGTTAGCCACAGATGAATACGGATGAACACAGATCAGAAGGACTGTTCCCCACGCTGACGCATGGATGATACATCAACCGATCCGCTCTCTGACTGCTCCCCTATCCGTGTTTATCCGTGTTCATCTGTGGCTCACACTTTCTTGTCGATTGAGGACTAATCCTGATTCCCTCAATTCTCAACGGTCTTCCCAATGAAAAACCCCGGTCAGTCGACCGGGGTTGGTGTCCATTCACAGCCAAGCCAAAGGGCTACTCCGCAGCAGCGGGAGCGGCTTCGGCCTCAGCGGGAGCTTCGGCAGCGGCAGGCTCGGGCTTGACGCGCTCTTTCGGAGCGGTGAGGGGAGCCGCTGCCTTGGATTCGCCCCAGCGGTTGTTTTCGAACTTGTCCATCAGGACAGCGACCTTTTCGCTCGGCTGGGCGCCGACCGAGAGCCAGTATTTGATGCGGTCGAGCTTCATCGTGACGCGCTTCGACTTGTCCTTGACCATGGGGTCATAGGTGCCGACTTCTTCGATCGCCTGGGCATCCCGTGCCTTGCGCTGATCGATGATGCAGATGCGGTAAAAGGGGCGGTGGGTCCGGCCCATTCTCTTCATTCGAATTCGAACTGTCACACGAATCTCCCGACGGTGACCTCGAATCGAGGCACCAAACCCTTGATCAAACCCGATCAAACACACTTCCGCAGACCAAGCGAACCAGCCACAACTCTCAACGCTTCTTGTTGCGTTTTCGAGCGTCCTTAGCCTGCTTGCGGTCCTTCTTCTTCTGGTCACGAACCTCGTCACGCATGACGGGTCCACGCACAGATCGCTGCTTTTCGACGGGCATCATTGCCCCCGGTTGGAGCATGGACTGCACATCACCCATGGCACGCATCTTGTCCACCATCGACAAGCCAGCCATCTGCTTCATCATCCCCGACATCGATTTGAACTGTTTGAGCAGTTCGCTGATTTCGACAGGGTCCGTACCACTCCCGGAGGCGATCCGGTTGCGGCGCGAGCGATCAATTTTGTCAGGATTTCTGCGTTCGTCAAGCGTCATCGACCGAATCATCGCCTCGATACGCTTCAGATCTTTATCCGGGTCCATCCCATCGAACTGATCCAGAGCGGCGGCCACCTGCCCCATCCCCGGAATCATCTTCAACAGGCTCTTCATCGAACCCAGCTTTTTCATCTGCTGCATCGACGCCAGGAAGTCATCCAGCGTGAACTTTCCCTTGAGCATTCGCTCCTGCTGCTGCTCGATCTCGTTCGCATCCAGCTTATCTTGAGCCAACTCCAGAAGTGTCGCCACATCTCCTTGTCCCAGAATGCGTTGTGCCATTCTGTCGGGGTGAAACGGCTGGAGCTTGTCGAGCTGTTCGCCAGTCCCGATGAACTTGATCGGCACCCCGGTGACCGCTTTCACCGAGAGCGCCGCCCCCCCGCGAGTGTCCCCGTCCAGCTTGGTCAGGATCACCCCGTCCAGCTCCAAAGCGTCGTTAAACGCCTTGGCACTGCGGACCGCATCCTGCCCCGTCATCGCGTCGCAGACCAGAAATGCCTGATGCGGCATCAGCTTATTGTCGATCTCAATTAATTCTTTCATCAGACCGTCATCGACGTGCAAACGACCGGCGGTGTCGAGGATCAGGATGTTGCAACCCTGCTTTTCCGCCGCCTTGCGTCCATTGAGGCAGACTTTCACCGGGCTGGAGTTCGCCGGATCCTCCGAATAGACCGGCACGCCGATCTGCTCGCCGATCACGCGCAGCTGTTCGATGGCGGCGGGTCGCTGCAGGTCGGCGGCGACCAGCATCGGCTTGGCCCCCTGCTCTTTCAGCATTTTGGCGAGCTTGCCGCAGGTGGTGGTCTTCCCCGACCCCTGCAACCCGCACATCATCAGCACGGTCAGCTCACCGCGTCGCATCTCAATCGAGTGGTCGACCGGCCCCATCAGATTGATGAGTTCCTGAAACACTACCGAGATAATCTGCTCGGTCGGGTTCAGCGACTTGAGGACTTTCTCCCCGACCGCCTCTTCCGTCACCTTGTCGCAGAAGGATTTGGCCACGTCATAATTGACATCGGCCTCGAGCAGAGCCTGCCGGACTTTCAGCATTCCCTCACGAATATTCCCTTCGCTCAGCTTGCCGCGAAACATGCTGCCGAGCGATTCGGTGAGTGACTTCGTAATGCCTTCGAGCATGGAGCGACTGCCTGAACGTCTGAGCCCGGCGAACCGGATGTGCGAGGAGAAGATCGCATTCTAAGTAACGCAGAGGCATTCGCCAAATGGTGGCGGATCGCCGATGGCTTCGTGGCAAAAGTCGTACCGTCTGCCCCAAAGTCAGCGGACGCTTGGCCTCCGCATTCGGATGCCGCATGGACACGGACTTGCTGGCCAAAACCCGGTGCATCCCCAAAGCTCCACGAGCCCAACTCCACCGTCGAGCCGGGCGAGCCTCGTAGGGTGGGACCAGCCGCTCTGGGCGCAGGCCCACCACTCTCCGGTTTGCATGCAGCAATCGTAGGGTGGGACCAGCTCGCTTTGGAGCGCAGGCCCACCACATTCGACGTTGTCCCGAGCAAATGGTGGGCCTACGGGGTTCTTCGAAGGAGAGACGTGGACGTCGGCCCACCGCCAACCTCTGCAGCGTACCGTGAGCTGTTAATGAATCGTAGGGTGGGACCAGCTCGCTTTGGAGCGCAGGCCCACCATATTCGATGTTGTCCCGAGCAAATGGTGGGCCTGCCCCCAGAGCGGCTGGACCCACCCTACGGCTCAACGGCTAGACCTCATTCGCCCCATTCGGGTGTGTTCCAGCCGGG
>JANPCU010000136.1:0-19070 GCA_031431195.1 Planctomycetota bacterium
CTTCCAGCCTGTCATCTCACGGGATCGACAGGCTGGAAGCCTGTCCCACGGAGCGGGGCCGTACACCTTACGGCTTCGGCGTCTCGGCGGGAGCCGCGTCCGCTGGCTTTTCAGGTGCGGGAGTAGCGGGCTTCTCGGTGACGGGAGCTTCCGTCGCAGGAGCGTCGGGCTTCGCCTCAGGAGCCGCCGCTGGCTTCTCGCCCTCGGCGGGCTTCGCAGGATCAGCAGGGATTTCCGTCTTCGGAGCCGCTGGGTCCGCGGGCTTGGCCGCTTCACCTTCCGGCTTGGTTTCTGGAGCCTGCGGGTCGGCTAGGGCTTCTGGAGTGGTGGCGGGCTGTTCGCCTTCACCCACTGGAATCGCCGGGCCGGTCTTCGTCGCTGGCCCCGTAGTCGTGGCCGGAGCGGTCGTTCCCACAGGAGCAGCTGTGGCTCCAGCTCCCTTGGCCCCGCCAGTGCCGGATTCCTTCTTGAGGTCTTCGACATCCTTCACCTCGGCGGCGGGCAATGTCTTGCCGCGAGTGTTCTCCGCATTCGCCTTACGCATCACTAGGCCGCAAATCCCGGCAGTGGTCGCCCACAGAATGGCGACCACCACGGTGATGCGAGTGAATGTATCACCCGCCTTGGCTCCGAAGGCACTTTGCCCACCGGAACCGCCGAAGGCTCCCGCCAGGCCGCCGCCGCGTCCCCGTTGCAGGAGAATCAGCACGATCATAAAGAAGCTGAGCAGCAGAATCAGTGTCTGCAGGACAATGGACAGGATGTACACCGGACCGATCCCTTTCATCCGACGAATGTTCCGCTCACCCGATCAAGGGAGAGCGATCTGTTGTTCAATTCTCAGCGTGGGATAGGCTTACCGCCATTCAAATGCGGAAGATTACAGGCGGGAAGCCTATCCCACGTCTTACTAGCGAGCCTCTGCCACTGCCGCCTCGATGATCGGGACGAACAGTTCCGGCTTCAGACTGGCACCACCCACCAAAGCCCCGTCCACATCTGGTCGAGCCAGAAGTTCCAGGGCGTTGTCCGGCTTCACGCTCCCTCCGTAGAGGATGCGGGTCGCCACGGCGGACGCGGCATTGTAACGAACGAGCAGCCAGTTGCGAAGATGGGCATGGGCGGACTGAGCCTGGGCCGGAGAGGCGGTCAAACCGGTCCCGATGGCCCATACCGGCTCGTAAGCGATGACCACGTTCTTGAGTTGCTCTGCGGTCACGTTGGCCAAGCTCCCCGCCATTTGGGTGTCGAGGACTTCGTTGGTCCGCTCGGCCTTTCGCTCTTCCAGCGATTCCCCGACGCACAGCACCACGAGTAGTCCCTTGGAGAGGGCGGCATGCACCTTCTTATTGACGATCGCGTCCGTCTCGCCGTACAGCGCCCGCCGCTCGCTGTGCCCCAGAATCACCGACGTACACCCCGTGTCGAGCAGCATGTCGAGGGCCAATTCCCCGGTGAAGGCCCCCGGAGCCTCAGCGGAGGCATTCTGCGCCCCTAGAGAAACTCCCGTCCCCTGCACCACGTCACGCACAGCCAGCAGATATGGAGCCGGCGGGCAGAGAAGCACATCGACCTTGGCCAGCTTATGCGGAGCCGCCGCGACCACCCCCTTCGCCAGGGCCACTGCCGAAGCCAAAGTGGTGTTCATCTTCCAGTTTCCGGCAATCAGATAACGTCGCATGGGGAAGACCGTTGAGGGTTGAGGGTTGTGGGTTGTGGGCACAGCCCAGCGGGTGCAACCGCTGAGCTGGCATTCGACACGCTACTTTTCACTGATGACTGACTACTCTGCTGGCTGACTGCTGATCGCTAACGGCTTTCTACACCGGCAGCGGGTCGATCGTCTTGCCCATCAGCGTCGCAATCGCCCGCATCTGCTGGACCAGTTCCGCGTACTGCTTGGGCAGCAACGCCTGTGGGCCATCGCTGGTCGCCTTCTCGGGACAGCTGTGAACTTCGACATGAACACCATCGGCCCCAGCTGCGATCGAGGCCAGCGACATGCTGGGGATCAGGTCCGGACGACCGGTGGCATGGCTGGGGTCGACGACGACCGGCAGGTGAGACAACCCTTGCAGGTTCGGCACCGCAGCCAGGTCGAGCAGGTTGCGAGTTGACTTGTCGAAGCTGCGGATACCGCGTTCGCAGAGGATCACCTGTTGATTGCCGCTGGCCAAGATGTACTCGGCGGACATGAGCAGGTCTTCAATGCTGGCACTCATGCCGCGCTTGAGCAGCACGGGTCGCTTGGTCTGGCCAACTTCGCTGAGCAGGTTGAAGTTCTGCATGTTCCGAGCCCCGATTTGGAACATATCGGTGTAGCGGTCGATCAGCTCAACTTGGCGGGGGTCCATGACTTCTGTCACGACCGGCATCTTGAGTTCGTCGCCGACCTGGCGCAGCAGCTTGAGGCCATCTTCGCCCATTCCCTGGAAGCTGTAGGGGCTGGTGCGGGGCTTGAAGGCCCCGCCGCGAAGCACGTTCGCTCCGGCAGCCTTCACCTGGGTGGCGATGTCATAGAGCAACTCTTCGCCTTCGATCGCGCACGGCCCGGCGATCAGAATCAGATGGCCGCCCCCGATTTTCACGCCGTGTCCCAGGTCGAACACGCTCGGCTGTTGACGGAACTCTTTACTGGCTAACTTGTACGGCTTCAAAATTCCCATCACTTCCTCAACGCCGGGAATGGCCTTCAGCGGCGCATTCCTCAGCTTCCCCTCGTCGCCAATCACCCCGACGAGTGTTCGGTGCTCGCCCCGGCTGACTTCATGGCGAAAGCCCATCTCCTCAATTCGATCCGTCACATGCTTGAGCTGGGCCTCCGTAAAGCCAGGCTTGAGGACGATGATCACGGCAACCTCTTCGAGTCAAAATGAGAACGCCCACCCCAGAGAAACACCTCAGCGCAGACAACCCAAGCTGAGACGGTGGAGTCAGGGAGAAAATGATAACGGACCGTCCGAGCGGATGCGAGCGGATGACAAGAAACGATTGAGGCTTTGAGGGATCGACGAAGACTGCCGAGCTTCTCTGTTCCTGCCCCTCTTTCGGGGATGGGAACCTGCTCATGTAGACCTACTCGGAGATAACATGTGCCCGCACCTCAACCAGAAGTGTGGGCTGTTCCGGGTGATCAGTCGCGATTTCCAGCATGTGCCGGAAGTCACCGGTCTCCGTGGGAGTGAACGTCAGATTCCCCCAGTGGGATTTGACGGGGGCATCCGACTCTGACTCAATCGACAAGGCGAGCCCGTCCTCGGAGGGCCCGGTGATTCGGAACGGCTGGTCGTCTCTCGCCAGAATCTGAATCCGGCGAGTGACCAGTTGCCCGGCGGGGACATCGCCGAAGTGGACAATCTGCGGTCCGTAAAGCCCACTGCGGAATCGCAAGGCGAGCTTGACCTCCGCCTGGGGGGAGCCAGGTTCCGCTCCCGTAACGGTCAGCGTGCGGAAATCGTCCCGGCCTGCGGCGGATGATTCCGGCCGGGCGATGGTGGCAGACAGACGCCAACTCTTCCGCCACAGCTGTGCTCCCGGCTCCGACGCTGGCACCTCCAACACGGGGCCAAGCGAGACGGGCTCTTGAGCTTGCGCGCCCACTGGCCATCCGGTGATCACGGGAGGATGGTCAGCGGCTTGGGAATCTCGGGCCGTACGAGTGATCTCCAGGCGGACCGCCTGCGGGGGCGAGTCCTTCACAAACTCCGCACTGATCAGTCCGGGATTGATGCGGTACTCCGCAATCGTCACGAGTGTCCCCTGGCAGCTGATCACCTCTTTCGGGGCTGCGGGAGCGGGCTCGTACTCGACGGAAAATTGGTAGTCCGAGGCGCGGTCAGCGGTCGGACGCGGAGGGTGCAGCGTCAGTGTTTCGGCCTGTCCCGCCCCGAGTTCGAACACGTCTCCGACCTTCAGTCGGGCCTCTCCCCGCCGAATCGCGTAACAGCTGCACCCGATTGATCGCACACGGATCTGGATGGGCTGGCTCGTACTGTTGCTGAAAGGGAACGAGAAGGCCCCTTCGGTCTTGTCTTCGATGTTCTGGTCAACCTCGCCGAGCAGCCACGTCTTCGACTGCTGGGGGTCGGAACAAGACACCGTCCCCACCCCGTCGGGTCCACACCCCGTAAGAGCGAATGCGAGCGATACGAACAAGCCAATGTGAATATGGTAACTGATGATCTTCCCCGAACAGAGCTGCTTGGCCGTAAGGCGAACGGTGAGTGTTGACTGACCCGTACATACTTCACGCGGGACGGATTGAGGCGTACGACGGACGTCCTCGTCCGTCGCTCGGCGAGGCTTTCCTCACGGACGGACGAGGACGTCCGTCCTATCGAAATGTCTCAGTGCTCCCCGCGAGAGGTGTAACAGGCCCCCAGGTCCGTTTCGCCCGGACCTAGGGGGCCAGGCTACGGAAAGTTTCCTCAAACCGTTCGCCTAATCACAGTCTGAGAGGAGATCCATCCGGTGAGTGCCGTCTGGGTCCGTAGAGTTTTGGTGAACGCTTGGAATGCGATCCACAATATCCATGTGAGGTCGCCGAAAACAAGCGTGGTAAACAGTGAATCATCCGCCGCGAGATGTTGCAGGGTGCGGACGCGGCGAAAGTCTGACGACTTCCCGACTTCCGCGACGACCCCGTACCCCATTCTTACAATACCAGTTTGGCTGAAATCTCGGAGCGCCGCTGATCGGAGTCAGTCAGCCGGGTAAACTGACGACTCTAGGGAGCTACTCCAGGGCCAAAACCGGCATAAACTGCCGTTACAACCCGCAAATACTTCCAAGTTGATGACGGGTACGGCAGTCCCTGCTGTTGTCATCCAGAGCAAACCGGCAGAAATGTACTTGAAAACGATACACTCACAGATCTCCCGGATTCTAGGAACTACTACAAAATCTCGCGCCATCTCACCGGGCACCAGAATGCGACAAGTGAATATCCTTGAATACATAGCAAATACACAAGGGGAAACGAGTTTGGCACGGGTCGTGCATTATCACTTTGCGACGGCAACGACAGGACACAAACCCCTCGCACAATGGATCGCGAGGGCACCTGTCGGGGAGCCTAGAAGTACCCAAACCTCTGCAAACTGGAGACATGCCATGTTGGTTCTGACCCGCAAGAAGTGTGAAATGATTCGAATCGGTGACAATGTTGTCATCAAGGTGATCTCCTGCGGCAATGGGAAGGTCAAAATCGGGATTGAAGCCCCGAACGACGTCCGCGTTGTCCGTGCCGAACTGACGGTTGAGCCGGATGCACCGATGATTCCGACTCAGACCCTACGTGACCGGGTTCTCGCCCGTCGCCACGTCATCGCCGCCAAGTAGTCGCTCACCCTGATATCTCCTCCCCGAGAGCTGTACGATGGCTCTCGTCCCCCCACGGTCGCCGTGTGCGGCCCGGCTGAAAAGGACTTTCTCATGCTTCACAACACTCCCTCTCGTCGCCCACTCTGGACACTCTCCGCTGTCTTCTCCCTATTGCTGATTCTGGGAGGTGTGACCCTCGGCCTCGCTCAGGAAACCCGGTTGGTCCTCCCGACCACCTTCGAAGGTTGGAGTCTCCCGACCGCGCCCGATCGTTTGCACGGTGAGTTCAACACCCCGGCGATTCACCACCTCGGCCAGCACCTCAAAGCCGAACAACCCCCGGACCTCCTCCGAGTCGTGGTTCGCCCGGAGGTTCTCCGACCAGCGACAAACCAGCCGGTCAACTATGCCCCTCCGAGCAGCATCGACCTCCCCGCACCCGTCCAGCGACCGTTGTCAAAGCCGGTCACCCAGCCCGCAGAGAACAACGCCGATAAACTCCAGCTGCGGATCAGCTCGCGTTACCAGGACCCCAAGATGCTGTCCGTTCTGAACAGTACGAACATGCGTCAGATGTCCTCACTCTTCCTCGAAGTCTCGAAGACCATCGATGCCCGGCATGTCAGTCCGACCTCCTACGAAGTCCGCACAGCCGCCGCTCTCGAAGGTCTTGTTCGAGCTTTAGAGAATCCCGAGTTCCTGAAAGTGGCTGGGGCACGTGGCAGCGATGCTGACCTGCAACAGGCGACGACTAGCCTCGATGAAATGATGAATCAACAACCCGCCCGTTCGGCGGAAGACGCCATAGGAGTGATGCAGTGGGCTGCCGACACCTTGAATCAACAACTCGGAATTCGTCAGGAGATTGTGGCCCTCGAATTCCTCAATGCGACGTTGGATTCACTGGACAAGTACTCTTCCTTCATGCCCAACAAGGTCGGAAACGCCCCCAGTGCCCAGGCCAACTTGGCCACGGCGGGCCTCGAAGAGCGCATCGTCGGCGTCGGCATCGAGATGAAGACACACGACAATGGAGCCCTGATTATGGGAACCGTCGAAGGGGGTTCCGCAGCTGAAGCCGGTCTGAAGCGGGGCGATGTCCTGATCCGGATCGGGCAGCAGTCGCTGACCGGGATGAGCCTGAACCAGATTGCGGAACTCGTCTCGGGACCAGCGGCCTCCACAGTCGACATCCAGATCGATCGAGCCGGTCAGAAGTACGGAGCCACCCTCGAACGCCGGTCGGTCTACGTCGGCAGTGTGACCGGAGCCACCATGGTCGATGCGACTCGCCAGGTCGGCTATGTGAAGCTCAAGCAGTTCTCAGAATCGTCCGCCGAAGACCTGGAGAAGGCGATGTGGAAACTCTACAACGCCGGAATGAACTCGCTGGTCCTCGACCTGCGAGGCAACCCTGGTGGCCTGCTGACCGAGTCGATTGAAGTCTCCGACCTGTTCCTCCCCAGTGGCGTGATCGTGTCGACCAAGGGCCGGACTCCCTCGGACAACACCACCGAATCGGCCAAGCGAGCCAAGACCTGGAACCTGCCCCTTGTCGTCCTGGTCGATGAAAACTCCGCCAGTGCCAGCGAAATCTTCGCAGCTGCGATTCAGGAGAACGGACGCGGAGTGGTCGTCGGTCGCAATTCGTACGGCAAGGGCACCGTGCAGACGCACTTCCCGCTGACCACAGTCTCGGGTGTGCTGAAGCTGACCACCGCCAAGTTCTACTCCCCGACGGGACGCGAAATGGCCGGTGCTGGGGTGACCCCGGACTACGTGGTGCAGGTCGCGAATGAAGAGTCAGCTGCGAGCCTGGTGGAGGATCACGATCTGCAATCGGCCTTCGAAGCGATCGAATCCGGGCTGCCGCAGCAACTCGCCAAGGCCGCTGGACAAAGCCGGAAACCAGGCACCAAGCCAGTCTCCGCTCCCCGCGTGTTCGAAGAACTATCCGCTCCCGCCGTGGAGCGGTAGGCCTGACTGGATCGTGGGATAGGCTTCCAGCCTGTCATGCCAGCTGCCCCCAACGACAGGCTGGAAGCCTATCCCACGAACTTCCTCTGACCGACTCCCCCTGACGCGACAACTTGGAAGCCACAACGCCACCGGGTGCTCCCTGCCCCGGTGGCGTTTGTGCATTGAAGAGAGGCGTCTTTTACTGGACTCAGGGAAGAATTTTTACTCCCCACCCCCTGAACGTGCCTGGGGCA
The DNA here is from genome assembly GCA_031431195.1 of Planctomycetota bacterium. Classification (GTDB taxonomy): domain Bacteria; phylum Planctomycetota; class Planctomycetia; order Planctomycetales; family Planctomycetaceae; genus TH-plancto1. The sequence continues at coordinate 7,536 of JANPCU010000136.1, forward strand.
GAACAGAGCCGGTCAGCATGAGGAATTGATTGGAATCAAGCGATCGAATGCCCGACCGATTGCGGTGACGGTCGCAGGAGATGATAATCAATATTGAGCGCGCTGTATGACTCTCCCCTCCCGGGTGGCTTCCTCACCGCATCTTCTGAAAGCTGTCTTCATGGCCAACCTGATTCTGCTTGTTGCAGGGCAAGCAAAAACTTACGAGCTCAAGCAAGCGGACAATTTTTTAGGGCGTCTGCCCGACTGTGACATCCAGATCGACTCGAACCTGGTCTCGCGTAAGCACGCCCGGGTCTTTGCCAAAGACGGTCGGTACTTCATCGAGGACCTCACGAGTGGGAACGGCACATTCGTGAACGGGCAACGCATCACAGCCCCGACATTGTTGAAGACGAATGACCGGATCAAATTCGGCCCGATCCTGTTTCGTTACGAGGGGGACGGTTCCGAAGGGAACTCGTCCTCTCCCGGACCAGACTCCAGTCTGACAGCGGGAGTGAGCTACCACCCGGACGATTCTTCTTCCACGATCACGGACCGCATTGCGGGCAGTGCGTACGACATGCTCGATGTCCAGCCCGCCGCCAAGCTCAAGGCAGTGCTGGACATCACCAAGAGTCTGGCCGGGACGATCGATATCGACAAGATCCTGCCCAAAGTGCTGGACACCTTGTTTTCGATTTTTCCACATGCGGATCGCGGGTGCGTGCTACTGCTGGATGACCGAACTCAGCAGATGATTCCACGGGCGATGAAACACCGGCGAGCAGACGCCGACGATTCCGTGAAACTGTCGCGGACGATCCTGAAAGCGGTGATGGAATCCAAGGAGACGATTCTCTCGGCGGATGCGTCAAGCGATTCGAAGTTCAGTGCCAGCGAGTCAATCTCTTCGCTCTCGATCCGGTCGATGATGTGTGCTCCGATGATTGGTCTCAATGGAGATGTTCTTGGTGTCATCAACATCGACACACAAAACCCTCTGGCTCAGTTTCGAAACGATGATGCTCAACTACTGGCAGCTGTCGCGGTGCCAGCGGCACTGGCGTATGAGGGAGCCCGGTTGCTTCAATCCTATGTCGAGAAGCAGAAGCAGGACAACGAGATGAACATCGCCAGCGCGGTCCAGCTGGCCTTGCTGCCGGAGCGGATGCCCGAGGTCGAGGGGTACTCGTTCTTCGCCATGTACGAATCGGCCCAGGCGGTGGGCGGCGACTACTACGATGTCTTCTCACTGGAGAATGGAAAGATCGCGATCGCGTTCGGAGACGTGGCGGGCAAGGGGGTGCCCGCCTCCCTGATCATGTCGCGGATCTCGACCGTGGTCCGATCGGTGGTCGAGTTCGTGGACGATGTGAGCCAGGCGATCGAGAAGATCAACGGGCACATGTGCGCTCGGGCGGTCGAGGGGCGGTTTGTCACCTTTGTGCTGATCATCCTCGACCCGATGAAGCATACGATGTCGCTGACCGTGGCGGGGCACATGTCCCCGATCATCCGCAAAGCCGACGGCTCGCTGGAAGAATTCCCGGATGAGATCGTCGGCGTACCGCTAGGCGTTGTCGACGGATACCCCTTCGATGTGGTCATGCGCGACATCGGCCTGGGCGAGACCGTCGTGATCTACACCGACGGGGTCAGCGAGGCGATGAATGCCGCGGGCGACCTCTACGGAGTCAATCGATTGCGAGAACTCGTCAAGAAGCAGCCTGCTGAGACACAGACCATCGGGACCGCGATCCGGGCCGATGTGCGTAAACATGCGAGCGGACATCCTCAGAACGATGACATCACACTGCTGGTGTTCGGTCGGAACGCCTAGCTGAACAGCGCCCCATCAAGTGGCCGCGAACCCAGCCTGCTCCTCCGAATGTGATCTTGATCACGCGGAAGCATGTCGGATCACTGGGAGCTGGAGAAGTCGACCGACATGCTGTGTTCCCCTGAGAGGGAACGCATCAAGTAATACCTATCGCTTTGCTCGCACTCCCTCTCTTCCCTCGTCGTAGATGCGAACTGAATCCCCATGCGGTAGCATTTTGGCTCCCCTCAGCCGATACACGCAATCTGAGTTCCCCGATGTCCACGAGTGACCCACTTCTCAAGCAACTGGAAGTCGCGCGGCGTGATTTGTTGGAGTTGTCGACGCAGAATCGTCTACTGGATACCAAGCGAGACCAGGACGCGGGGCTGAGTCTGGAGATTGAAGATGAGCTGGCGGACCAGGTCTTCCGCCTGCTGGTCACTGATGCCAAGCCGATGCGGTTTGAGCAGGGTGAGTTGGCGGCCGTGGTAGCGACCGAGGATGTTTCCCCCGCTGAGACTGAGCCGCTGACCGAAGAGCCGCTCGCGGATGTCGTCGACACTCCCAAGAAGCGAACCACGAAGAAGACGACTGCGACGACGGCGACGAAAACCACCGCCAAGCGTGTCACTAAGAAGGCCCTCTCGGCGGCGAAAGTCGTGGCCCCCTCGAAGCCAGTCTCGGCGGAAGAGCGACAGAGCGACGCCGTACTCCACACCGTCCTCGATCCCGAGGAACTCGACCGGCGGCTGCTCGGCCTCTACACCGATGCCACCGCTTCGTTTCAGGAGCAAGGGGTCAACGTCCTGTATCTGGCCATCGGGTTCTTGAAGTGGTTCGAGGCCGACGATCCGCAGACGCCGCGATTTGCCCCGCTGCTGATCATCCCGGTACGTCTCGAACGGGCGGGTGCCGGATCGCGATTCAATCTGGTCTACACCGGCGATGACATCGAATCGAATCTGACGCTGCGGACCCGGCTCAAGATGGACTTCGGGATCAATCTGCCCGCTCCGCCCGAGGAGATGGAGGATCTCGTTCCGTCGATGTACCTGAAACAGGTCGCTGAAGCGGTGAAAGACCAGAAGACTTGGGAGGTGCTACCCGATGACATGGTGCTGTGGTTCTTCTCGTTCACCAAGCTGTTGATGTACCGTGACCTCGACCCGGCCCACTGGCCCGAGGACAACCAGCTCACCGACCGGCCGTTGATCCGCGCCCTGCTCGGCGAGGGGTTCGCCGCCGCTCCGCCACTGGTCGAAGACGGCCAGCGGTTCGACCACCTGCTCTCCCCGGCCTCGACGAGTCATGTCATCGACTGCGACAGTTCGCAATCCTTGGTCGTTGCCGAAGCGTCGATGGGTCGCAACCTCGTCATCCAGGGACCACCCGGCACTGGGAAATCGCAGACGATCACCAACCTCATCGCAGCTGCGGTGAAAAGCGGCAAGACGATTTTGTTTGTGGCCGAGAAGATGGCCGCCCTCGAAGTGGTGAAGCGGCGATTGGAGAAGGTCGGCATCGGGGATATATGCCTCGAACTTCACAGTGACAAGCTCAACAAGAAGGTCGTCCTGGCCGAGATCGAGCGAGTGCTTAAGCTCGGGGAGCCGCTGGCCTCACCGGAGCTGGCCGAGACGGTCGCACGTTTGACGCTGGTGCGCGACGAACTGAATCAGCACGTCGACCGCATGCACACGGAGATCGCCCCCTCGGGGTTGACGCCTTATCAAGTTCTAACCGAGTTGATTCGGTTGCGAGCTGAAGGTGCCCCGATGCCGGAGTTCGAACTCGCTGGGGCCGAGAAGTGGAAGCCGGAAGAGATGCAGGCCGCAGGCCGCCAACTCTACGACTACGCCCGCCTGCTCGATGTGATGGGGAATGCGAGCCAGCACCCGTGGCGCGGGTCCAAGCTCGACGCCCTCCAGCCGCTTGATCTCCAGCGGGCGGTGGTTCCGGTGCCCGCGGTGTCGACCAAACTGGGAGACATTCAGGACACCGGGCGCGCATTAGCCGCGAGGCTGAATGACGATGTGCCGCAGACGCTGGATGGGGTGCATCGGCTGTTACGGACCATCCGGGCCTTACTCGCGGTTCCGCAGGGCGACATCGCCGCGCTGGCTAATCCCGCGTGGGTCGATCATCGTGCGGCGGTGGCTAAGCTCGGGGAATCGGCCCGAGCGATCATCACTGCTCAACAAAAGCTCAACGGAGTGGTCGTCGACTCGGCGTGGGAGTTCGATGTGGCGACCGCTCGCGATGATTATGCGAAGTACGGACAGGGCTTCTTTCGCATGTTCCGGGGGGCGTATCGGGCCGCTCGCAAGACCTTCAAGAGCGTACTCGCCGGGCCGCAGCCGAAGGACTTCGCGGCCCGATTGGAGATCCTCACCCTACTCGCCGAACGCCTTCAGGGGATCAAGACCCTCGACGAGGCCAGCGACCTCGGCACCAAGGCGTTCGGCAAATTCTGGGCTGGAAAGCAGTCCGACTGGAACCTGGTCGGGACATTCGAGAAGTGGGACGCCGACTGCGCAGCGGGCGATCTCTCGCCGCGCTACCGCGCGATGCTACCGCGCGTCGATGAGCCCGCCGGGATCAAGGCCCTCGCTGACCAGCTGGAGCAAAAGTTCGTCGACGGACTGAAAGACTTTCAGACGCTGATCGCCGGACTGAAGCTCGATGTCGAGCACGCCTTCCTGCCCGCCGTGTCGGCCATTCCCGATCCGGCCAAGGCCATCGGCGTCACCACACCGCTGAGCGAGACTCTCACAAAGCTCTGCGGCGCGACGGTGACACCGATCGGGGACCTGATGTCTCGTCTGGCGTCCTGGCACACCAAGCCCGAGGGGCTGCTGCAATGGAGGCAGTACACCCAGCTGCGGGAGCAGGTCGGCAAGGTGGCCGAAGGAGCGCTGCTGCAACGGATCGACGCGGGGCGAATTGCTCCCACGGGCGCGGCGCAGGCTCTCTCCTTTGCCCGGCTCGAAGCTCTATTCCGGCATCTGCTCAAGCAGATTCCCGAATTGGGGCAGTTCGATGGCGGCCAGTTTGAACGCACGATTGCCGAGTTCCGCCAGCTCGATTTGCAGCGGATGGATCTGGCCCGCGCGGAAATTGCGACCAGCCATTTCGAGGGGCTAACTCGCCCACGCAAGTTGCCGTTCTACGAAGAGGTCAACATCCTGCGGCACGAAATGCAGAAGTCCCGCCGCCAGATCCCGCTACGTCAGCTGCTGATCAAGTCGGGCCGTGCGATCCAGGCGGTGAAGCCCGTGTTCATGATGAGTCCGCTGTCGGTATCGCAGTTCCTCGAACCGGGGATTCTCGACTTCGACATGCTACTGATCGACGAGGCGAGCCAGGTTCGCCCGGTGGAAGCCCTCGGAGCCGCCGCCCGTTGCCGGCAGATGGTCTGCGTCGGGGACGACAAACAGATGCCGCCGACGCAGTTCTTCGGCACCGTTCTCGGTGAGGTCGACTCCCACGACGCGGACGAACCCGACATGCAAGCAGGCGATGTCGAGAGCGTGCTCGGCCTGTGCATTGCCAGTAATATGCCACAGCGAATGCTTCGCTGGCACTACCGGAGTAAGCACCAGTCGCTGATCGCCGTCTCGAACCGCGAGTTCTACGACAACAATCTGTACATCATCCCCAGCCCCGAACGCACCAGTGAGATGGGCTTGAAGTTCCGGTTCATTGAGGCCGGGCGGTTCGTTGATCGTGTCAATCTGATCGAGGCTCAAGCCGTGGCCCAGGCGTGCATAGACCACGCCAAGACGCACCCGAAGTGGACGCTCGGAGTGGGGGCGTTCTCGGTCACACAGCGGGATGCGATCCTCAAATCCGTCGAGAAGCTCCGTAAGGAGAACCCTGGGTTGGAGTCTTTCTTCGACCCCAGCAGCCCCGATCCGTTCTTCGTCAAGAATCTGGAGAACATCCAGGGGGATGAGCGCGATGTGATCTTTGTCTCCGTCGGTTACGGCCCCGATGAGAACGGGAAGATCCTACTCAACTTCGGCCCGGTGTCAGGGCAGGGAGGCGAGCGCCGCCTGAACGTGCTAATGACGCGGGCTAAACGCCGTTGCGAGATTTTCTCCTCGATGCAGGCCGAGGACATCGACCTGACCCGCGCGACCGGGCGCGGGCCAGCGGTCTTCCGGGCATTCCTCGACTACGCTCAGGCCGGTGCTCCGACCGTGGCCGCCAAGGGAGCCATCGGCGACGACCAGCTGCCCGAGGTGATCCTCGCCGAACTCAAGAAACGCGGGTACGGATGCGAGGCGCATGTCGGCGTGGCGGGCGTGTTCATCGACCTCGCCGTGGTCGACCCGACCGAACCGGGGCGGTATCTGCTCGGTGTCGTCTGCGATGGCGAGGCGTACAAGTCCTCCCGCACGGCCCGCGACCGCGACCGCCTGCGTGACTCGGTCCTCTCCGGCCAGGGGTGGGCCCTCCACCACGTCTGGTGCTGGGACTGGTTCCAGCGCCCCGCCGAACAGCTGCAGAAGCTCGTTGAGGCGATTGAGTCGGCGAAACGCTCGAAGGGGAAAACTCCGGGCGCTCACGCTTCCGGCTCGGATCTGTTCACTGTGAAACGTCACGAGCCGCAAGGAGAGCTGCTCACCCCACCAACCGGCGGGATTCTTCCCTCGGACGGTCCCGGCGGGAACGCCGAGTCGGGCGGCCTCCTCGATGCCGCCATGCGCGTCGCAGCGGCCGGGATCAAAGGCGGCAAGGACCGGGCCCTCGACGCCGCTCTCGGCGAAGTCGGGCACATTATCAAGGGGAAGTAGCCGCGGGCCGCTGAAGCCGATCACGGCTTCCTCGACGATCGGCGTCCGCTCACAAGCCACTTCGATCATCGTCCTTTCCTACGGTTGATCGGGTCTTTACCATAAGCACATCTCAATCCATGTGACATCGCCCAAAGGCTGCCATGAGCTCTGAAAACGACACCGCTGTTTCCGCTGAAGAACTCCGTGAGCGCGAGGCCCAAGCCATTCGGGGTTTGGCGAATGCCTATGCCCGCATGAAAGAGGAGATCGGCAAAGTCATCATTGGCCAGAATGATGTCGTCGACCAATTGTTGCTGGCCATGTTCAGCAAGGGGCACTGTCTGCTGGTTGGCGTGCCGGGTCTGGCCAAGACATTGCTGGTCAGCACGATCTCCAAGATCCTGCAGCTCAGCTTCCGCCGTATCCAGTTTACGCCCGACCTGATGCCCTCGGACATCACCGGAACGGATGTGTTGCAGGACGACCCCGAGACCGGTCGCCGCGTGTTTCAGTTCATGCAAGGGCCGATCTTCACGCACGTGCTGCTGGCCGACGAAATCAATCGCACGCCGCCCAAGACGCAGGCGGCCTTGCTTGAAGCGATGCAGGAGCGGCACGTCACCGTCGGGTCGAGTACCTACCGGTTGCCTGCTCCGTTCTTCGTCCTCGCGACGCAGAACCCCATCGAGCAGGAAGGGACCTACCCCCTGCCCGAAGCCCAGCTGGACCGGTTCATGTTCAATATCGTGTTGAATTATCCGAACGCTGCCGAGGAACTGCGGATTCTGAAGCAGACGACCGGCGGGGAAGAGCCGGAGTTGAAGCAGGCTTTGACGGGGGCGCAGATTCTGGCCCTGCAGGAAGTCGTACGTAAGGTGCCCGTCGCCGAGCACGTCTTCGAGTACGCCCGCGACATCGTGCGGGCGACCCGCCCGAACGAGCCGGGCGCGGACGAATTCATCAAGAAGTATCTGAGTTGGGGAGCCGGACCACGAGCCGGTCAGTACCTGATCCTCGGTGCCAAGGCCCGCGCGATTCTGGAAGGACGGTTCCACGTCTCGACGGAAGATGTGAAGTCGATCGCCCACCCCGTGCTGCGGCATCGCATCGTGACCACGTTCCAAGCCAACAGTGAAGGCATCACCTCGGACAAGGTGGTGGATTACCTGCTCGAAAAGACCCCCGTCGACTTGCAGGAACGCGGCAAGAAGGCGGCTCGTCCATAGGGCTGCGTCACGGTTTCCCGAGGAAAACAGATTCAGAGTCGGTGGGCAGAACAGGCCGACAGGAATGTCTGCCCCACGTCTCCGTCATTCCTATCTGCTTGTTCGTTGAAGACGGTTTGTAAAAATGCCCTAGGGGTCCACCAAGTTGAACTTGTCGGGTAACTATACTTCACGCGGTACGGATTGAGACGTACGACGGACGTCCTCGTCCGTCGCTGTTCGAGGTTTTCCTCACGGACGGACGAAAACGTCCGTCCTACGAAATGGACTCAGTTCTCCCCGCGAGAAGTATCAGTTCGCCAGAACGTGGGCTGAGGCCAACAGGCGGTCGCCGAAGCCCACAAGTTGATGTGGGTGGACCACTAGAGTTGACCGTTGACTCCCATTTCATGAAAGCAGTGCGTCACGCTCGCTTGGTTTTTCAAGAGCCAATCGATTGTCGGCTCGCAGCGCATGGCTTTGCCGATCGCTTTCGCCGTGGCGGCGCGGTTGACCTCAAACAGTTTTTGGTGATCGATCTTCTTTTCTTTGACGACCGAGGGGTCGAGCCAGACCGAGACGATGATGCCGAGGTCATTGGCCTTCTCCTTCGGGATGTCACCCGCGCGCACGGCATCCAGCACCCCGTGGGCGATTCCGGCCTGCACGGTGCCCATCAGGATGTTGGTGTAAGCGGTGGAGTTGACCGTCACCTTGCTGACCATGACGGTGGTGGGGCGGACCTGGACATCGCAGTTCAGGATGGCGAACACCTTGGAGTGGCCCTGGACCTGATTCCCAATCATATTCGCGATCGAGAAACCGACCGGGCCATCAAGTTCGCCGATCACCACCTCGGGTTCGCAGGCCAGGTAAGCTGGGCCGCCTTCGACTTCCACGAGTGCCTCGCCCGTCCGCATGACAATCCGTGCGGACTTGGTTTTCGACTTGGCGGCTTTCTTCTTGGCCATGATCTGATCTTTCGAGGAGTGGGGAGGTCGCTGAGAGAGAAGCTGCAATGTGGCTTCTGGCGATGCCGGTTTCAAGTGACTGGAGGGGGCTGGCCGCGTCGTGTGTGCATCACAACAGTAGGCAGTTCTCGGAAATTCACGACAGGGGAGTGTACCCCAAGTAGTCCTCTGCGATTCACGACCGTTCCCGGCCACCGCGAAAGAGAAGCCTCAAGTCAGCGTCTCGGAAGTGTGAAACGCAGAGGGCGCGGAGGACGCAGAGAACTGAGGCACTCCTTCCGAACTCTGCGTTCTCTGCGAACTCTGCGTTTTCATTCCGCCGGTCCGTCGCGTTTAAGATGTCAGCTGCGGTTGTCGCGAGATCTGTATGAGCAGTGCTTCTGGTTTGGAACGCACACTCTCCTGAAGCATAGATAAACTCTCACAGGTCACTGAAACCGTTGGACCACCACGCGGATCGTGCCCGCCAGAGAACCGAAGAGAAGGAGTCCACCACCCACTTGGAGAATCCGATCAGCGACAGCATGGTGATAAGCGAAGCGTGCTGACATCTCGGGCGTCGGGTCTTGGTCAGGAATGCCAGCCCACAGGAAACCTCCGACGATGAGGAGCCAGCCGACGGCCATCAGAATCAGTGGCCAAAAGCGTTGCATGGTGTGCAGTCTCCTCGCTGGGCACTCAGAACTTGGGACAAAACAACATCCCGATCGCCACAGAGGAATTGAACACGAAGGTCGCGAAGGAAGCAAAGGGCTCCGTGCAACGTTTCTTGGCTTCCTTCGCGATCTTCGTGTTCAAAGTCGAATCGGGAAGTACATCTTAAGCCGCACGTGATTGAGCGGCTGATTCGCGTGGCAACCGTACGCGGAAGGTGCTGCCCAGCCCCGGTCCAGGGCTGCTGGCCGAGATCGAACCCGCGTGTGACTCGATGATCTTGCGGGTCAGTGACAGTCCCAATCCAGTGCCTTGCCCCACATCCTTAGTGGTAAAGAACGGCTCGAAGAGTTGTTGCAACGTCTCGGAAGTCATGCCGCAGCCGTCGTCCTGAAAGGCGAGGTCGACTTCACCTGCGGTCTCGTTCAGGCTGATCCGCAGGACTCCGCCCGGCGTCATCGCCTGGAGGGCATTCGCGACTAGATTGAGGACGACTTGCCGAATTTCCTGACCACAGACCCAGGCTTCACAGGGAGTTTGGCTCTCGAACACGATCTTGCGATCATTGTACTTGCCGAGGTGGCCGACCAAATTGACGACCTCGCGCACGATGGCGGTCACATCGTAGAAGTTTTTCTCGCCGCTTGACCCATGGGCAAAATCGAGCATGCGATGGGTAATGTTTTGGCAACGCATCGTCTCGTCGCAGATCATTTGACTGTAGTCGCGTCCCTCGTTGAAATCGGCGGGCTTCCAGTTCTCGATCGGAACGGTGAACTGCCGAGCGATCGACTCGGCACACATCGAGATGACGCCGAGCGGGTTGTTAATCTCGTGGGCGACCCCCGTGGCCAGGAAACCGACACCGGCCACTCGTTCCGATTGCAGCAGCTTCTGAGCCTGCATCTGAATCTGGTCGTCCTGGTTCCGCAGTACATCTTGAAACTTCGTCGTCATCAGATTGAACGAGGTCGCCAAACAGTAGATCTCGTCTCGAGTGGTGACATTGGCCCGATGCGAATAGTCCCCGGCAGCGACTCGATCAAAGTCCGCTTGCAGTGACCGCAGTGGTTTGTGAATCCACAAATAGCCGCCCGCTCCCAGGGCGATGACCAACCCGATCGCGGCGACACCAAACCCCAAAGTGAACATCGTGTATCGCTGGTGATCGGCTTGTGCTTGAACGAGCAATTCGAGCAAATGAGCTTCCGGGTCGGGCATCCGAATGGCGCGTTCGATTAAACCTGCTGTGATCCCGAGCATCCATTGGGCCTGCCGTTCCCGCGTCTCGGGGGCGCCGAGGCTTGGGGACGCCGCACTCAGCTGCTCAAATCCCTCGTCAACACCCTCGAAGAGAATCTCAATTTCACGGTTCTGGCCGGATGAGCCCTTGGCCAGAAATCCGCACTCCCGGAGTTGATCGTAGAAATCACGGACCCGGATCTGGGCTGACCTCAGACGGACATCGAACAGTTCCTTCTGCAACATGGCCCAGGCCTGAAGCTTGGAAGGATCACTGGTGACTGGGGTGGGAACGACCAACGGCGAGACCAACTCTCCGAACGCCGCGATCAGATCCTCGCGATGTGGAGCCCGCTTGATGCTGGTCTCCAGATTACCGATCATGCGGGAATGTGCGCGCCAGCTTAAGGCACTGATGGCCCCAAACAGCAGCAGCAATGCCAGCAGCGAAAACAGCCCGCACGCCAGCTTGCCGCCAATCGATCGTATCGAGAACACTCGCCACCTCCCTGTGACTCGCCCGGTGGATTCCGTCCCGTGGACGAATTCTTGCGCAGCACCTCATTCATCAGAGTGTAATCCCCGCAGGAGCGCCAACTCAAGGGCTTTCTCGCACAGTCGAGCGACGGGGTGCATTCGCCGATTGGCAGTATTCCGCTCTCTCTGCTCCCTCTCCCCGACTGTCGATGCGACTTTCGGGACCGACTCGACCGTGGAGAGGGTCGGCCCTGGCCTAGTGAAACGAGCTGACGCTGGGCGGATGGGGAGTAGAAGGAGTCGCGGAGTCTGTGCGTCTCCAGCGCGCCGATCCGGCGAGCCGGATGGCGTCAGCCTCCGGACCTGGCCGCTCAACGACCCAGTCCGGGGGCTGACGC
>JANPCU010000137.1:0-2757 GCA_031431195.1 Planctomycetota bacterium
CTTCCAGCCTGTCAACTCCCGTGAAAAGACAGGCTGGAAGCCTATCCCACGGTCAGCTTTTTCTGTCCGTTCGCCCTCTGCCTACGACTCCTCATCCAGCCGCTCGGCCTCGCCGCTCAGGATGCGCGTGTAGCTCTCATATCGCAACGCCGAGATGAGTCCTTGCGACACTCCGGAGAGAACCGCGCAGCCCTTCTCGTGGGTATGCGTGCAGTCGGCGAACTTGCAATGAGCCACGAACGGGCGGAACTCGATGAAGTACGCCTCGACATCCACAGCCTCGACAGCCCACAGCTGGAACTGGCGGATGCCGGGCGTGTCGACGACCCAGCCGCCACTGGTGAGCGGGACGAGTTCGGCCACGCGGGTCGTGTGCCGCCCCTTGCCGGTGTCGGAGCTGACGGTCGCGGTGCGGAGCCCCAGTCCCGGCTGGACCACATTGAGCAGCGAAGACTTGCCCACGCCACTTTGACCAGTCAAGACGGTGGCCTTGCCATTCATCAGTTGGCGCAGGCGGTCGATTCCATCACCGCGTGTGGCACTGGTGAGGATTACCTCGCAACCGAGCTGAGCGTACTGGCCAATGAGCGGTTGCAGCTGGGCCGGATCGATCGAGTCGGCCTTATTGATGCAGACGATCCCCTTGACTCCGCCGACTTCGCAGCTGACGAGGAACCGGTCGATGAGGGCAGGCTTGAGCGGTGGGTCGCTGGCCGAAGCGACGATGGCGGCCTGGTCGACGTTGGAGACGATGATTTGGGAGGTCCGCCCCACCCCGCGAGCGAGTGTCGACGTGCGCGGTTCGATCTGCTCAATGACCCCCGTCGCTCCATCGGTCGAGCGGAAGACGACCCAATCCCCGGCGGCAATCACATTGCGCGCCTCGCGCTGCAGTGTCCGCAGCACCCGGCGGACCGAGCAGTCAAACGTGCGGCCATTGTCGACCTGTACACAGCTGTGATTGGCCCCGACGGCCCAGAGCACGCGGCCGCGCTGGCAGTCGGCCAGATCGATATCGCGAACGGTTCCGGTGGAGTCCTCGCCGGACTTAACCACCACGGTGCGGTGGCGGGATTGTGCCCCCTTGCCGGAGACACGTTCATCGCTGGGGAGGTCGGCCAAGTCGTCCTGGGACTGGCGTGTGAGGTCGGCCTGGCGGGTGCGATGGCCACGGTTCTTGTGGAAGCGAACACGTATCTTGCGGTTCCGGTCTTCGGCCAACGTTACTCCTCTTCCAAAAGCCAGCGGGTCGCTTCATCTTCATCGGCGGAGAAGGTTTTCGGCTTCGGGGGTTTGACAGACGGGGCCGACTTGCGATGCTGTCGGGCGTCGTCGCGACGCTTTTCCAGGCCCGCCTTTTCCAGCAGGCTCATCGCGAACGGGTCTTCTTCCTCTTCCGGAGGAGCAGCAGCCCCCGGAGCGAAATTGATTGTGAACTGATGCTTCGCAATCGTCACCATGTCGCCGGGCTGGAGGAACTTGACATCCAGTCGCTCGCCGTTGACCTTGATTCCGTTACTACTGCCCAGGTCGCGAATCTGCCAGAACCCGTTGATGAATGCCAACTCACAATGCTGCGAGGAGACATTGGGGAAATCGAGTACGATATCGCAGCGGCTGCGACGCCCGATGAGCAACGGAGTCTTGAGGAGTGGTATGGGATCCCCTCCGCCGACCGGGACCAGCTGGCCCAACATGAATTGTCTTCCCGAGGTTCGACCGCCCTTGTCGCATCTCGCGGGTCGCGAGTTACGTTCCAGGAAATGCAACGGAAACAATATCGCCCTCGAAATTCGAAGTCAATTTGGGGTTTTTCATCAGGGACTCATTCTCCAAAACTTCATCAAAAAAGCATTCGAATCGCTACGTCCGGAATCTCTTGAGGAGTCTGGCGAGGGAGACCGCGGTGGTCGAGGGTGGGGAGCTGAGGCGTGGGAATGCTCCGCTCGCCGCGACAGAGGAACTTAGGGTGGTTTCAATCAATGGCCAGACGAAGAGCGGCACGATCCGTCCACCGGCGAAGACGTTGCACGAATTGATAGTCTGGACACTGGTAAGCCAGCAAAAAACCTTCGCCGCAAAGTTGCGGCGAAGGCTGGAATTCGACATCGTGTTTCAGGAGGCCGGTGCCGCCTTGGCACGGCGTTCGACCAGACGGGTGGCCTTGCCGATACGATCGCGGAGGAAGTAGAGCTTGGCCCGGCGGACGATACCGTGACGCTTTACGACGACATCGGCAATCTTGGGGCTGTTGGTCGGGAAGGTTCGCTCAACCCCTTCGCCGTTGACGATGCGGCGGACGGTGAACATCTCGCCCACACCACGTCCACGCAGGGCGATCACGACGCCCGCGAAAGTCTGGATGCGTTCCTTGTCCTTGTCCCCGTCGAGGATTCGGGTGTGGACATCGACGTTGTCACCGACCTCAAACTTCAGGGGGACAGCGCGGAGATTCGGCTTTTCGGCGACGTGAATGAGCTTGTGCATGGCGTGGAAATCCTGACTCCAACCACTGGGACGGGGAACGCCCCAGAAAGGCCCCCAGCAGCTGGAACTGCTTATGTTATCGCATCCCGAAGACACCGGCAAGTGAAACGTGAGCCTGTGATTGCCTAGCCTAGGCCGTGTTGACAATCATCTATCCGAAAACGGGCCAACCGGGTAGACCACCGCCTTGGGAATTGGACCTCAAGGACGGGGATTGTCATGCGGCGGTTTGAGTTATCGGACGAGCAGTGGGTGCGGGTCGAGGGGTTG
>JANPCU010000138.1:0-2618 GCA_031431195.1 Planctomycetota bacterium
CCGCTCAGACTCTGTAAACACCAGTCGAGCCATCCTTGACTCCTGCGTCACGCTGTTCGATCGTCCCTCTGCCAACCGAAGCGAATCTTCTCCGAAAACAGCGATCCTGCCAAGACCTCATTCCCAGCCGCGCGAAGTATATTTGCTCCGCTTGATCCCTTTGGCCGAGAGGAACTGATCGATCAGTCCCTTCATCGTTTCGAGCGTCGAGACCGAGCCGGGGTACTTACGAACGAGTTCCGCTTCGGCCCAGGCGAATGCTTCGGCGAACGTGTCACGTTCATAGGGAGCGAACCGCGTCTCGGGGACGATCGCTTGTGGTAGCGGGGGGCTTTCGACAGTGATGACGGGTGGGGGCTTCACGACAGCGGGAGGATCGCGGGCGGTGATCGACTCCTTGCGACGACGGAGCGTCCGCCACAGCGCGATCCCCCCGAGGATCAGACCGCTCGTACCACCCGTGGCTCCGGTCACGCCAAGCCAGGTCGCGATGGTGATCGCGGTCTGGGCAACGCCCGCGACTTTGTCGAGGCGGTCCCCGAGCGTGCGTTCGGGCGTGGCTGCGACTGGCGTTGTCGCTGGGGGAGGTTCAGCTGCAGGCTTGGCCGTGGCTGGCTCCGTAGGATGTGGCGTCTGTGGCTTCTCGATGGCAGGCGGAGTGAAGAGTGCCGGAACTTCTGGCTTCTGTTCGCCATCGAGACCGAGCCTCTGGAGCAGTTCATCCGGCTGTTCGTACCCCGTGATCACTGGTTGCCCCGGCACGACGAACGCGGGCACCTGCTGGATGCCGAATTGCTCGGCAGCTGCGGGATAGACATCGATGTCGATATACGTCACCGCATATTTCGCATCGAGTCGTTGCCGCAACACCGTCTGCTCCGCGTAGTGCTGCTTGAACTTCTGGCATGGTCCACATGTCGGCGAGCCGAACACGTACAGCGTCGGTTTGGTCTGCGGACGGTTGCGACAGGTGTCGAACGCCTCACGAGTGGCGGCGAACGAGATGAACACGCTGGTGCGGTCGTCGCTGCTGTTGAGCAGCCCACAGACCTCGCTGGTGCGGGTGAACAACGGGCCACCGCTCCAACCGGGCCGGGTCGGGAAACCGGTGACGTTCCCCTTGAACTTCCTGCCCTGGAACTCGAACGTGCTGCACCGCAGCAGTGGTCCTTTGATCCACCGCAACTCACGCTCGCCGGTGGCCTCGGGATAGCCATAAGACCAGACTGTGTCGCCGACGTTGGGCACATGCTCCACCACGCGAGCGAAAGGAAACCCTTCGCCATCACAGTCGAACACGACCGGGCCTTCGGTCTCGGGACAGACATAGATCCTGCGAGCGCTGACCTGACGGTCCCGAAACTTCACAACCACGACCGGCGGATGGTCACAGTGCTTGGCGGTCAGCACCAGTCCCGAGGGATCGACACAGACCCCCGAGCAGTCACCGACCATGACCACGGCATCTTGGACGGCGGCCTGAGCCAGGCTGTTGATCCCGAGGATCAGCAGCAGCACGGGCAGTCGGTTTCTCAGCACCCAGAAGATCGTCACCACGAGGGCGACGCCATACGCACACAACGACACGCAGAACGAGAAGAGGATCAAATCGTTTCCTTGGTGAAAGAGTGACAGAACTGAAACGTCCCCTGACGGACGAGTTCCCGGAGCAAGCACGCTGGATTGAACTGCGTGGGATTCGAGCGGTTCATCCGCCCCAGTCGCATGCACACCGCAGCCACTAACTCCGAACAGAACAGCTCGTTCAGGTCCGCTGAGGGAAGTAACCGGGTCCGCTTGAACAGCCGCGTCCCGGAGAGCAGCGCCCCGCCGAGGTCATACGTGACCTCGCGTCCGACGAAGTGCCGGATGAGAATCCGGCTGAGCAGATCCCGCTCATCGCGGGAGAGTTTCTCGATGGGGGAGAGCCGATACAGATCGACTCGTCCACCATCGGCGAGGTAGTCCGCAATCCGACTTGCGGGGTCGTGAGCCTGACACCCGTTGATCTTGCGACCGGTGATGTCACACGGATGCGGGCAGAGCGTGGTGGATTCGATCCAGACCATCCGTTGCTGGTACTCACAGAACGTCGCCACATGCGACGGGCCAATCTTCAGTCTCGACGGAGCCAGCAGCGAAGCTGTCCCGTAGCTGATGGCCTTCGCGGTGAACCCGGTGCCGTAACAAGCAGCGATGTCGAGGGGTTCGAAGCCAGGCTTCAGGCCCTTGGAATCAGGCTTCAGGCCCCAGGCTCTGAGCTTCAGGGAAGAGGGAGCGACCTCAACACTCATGGTGTTTCATGGCTCCTTTCCGGGAGCCTCAAGCCTGACGCCTGAAGCCGATCCAACAGGTCATCATGCCGAGCCAGTCGCCGCCGAATGTCTTCCACCTCGGCTCCTCGCAGCTCGTTCTGCGCCCGGACCTCGGCCTTGATGGAAGCCATGTCGGACGACATCTGCCAGGCCCACAGGATTGCTCCGACAAAGATCACGGAGACCGTGAAGCTGAGGAACGACACGAACCATTTCGGGATCACGACGTACCCGTTGCCGTTCATGCCCAGAGGCGAAATGCCATATGCGGGAGACTGCAGGGGATCATCGCGGGAGGTCACG
>JANPCU010000139.1:0-2210 GCA_031431195.1 Planctomycetota bacterium
TGCACTGCCGATCTACCATCTCTTTGATGCGGAGCAACAGCTGCGAGCAGAGTACCCGGACAGTGCCCACGACTTCCCCCCGGAGACACACCAGGTGGCGTACGAGTTCCTGGGCGAAGCGCTCAATCAGCCCGCGAAGCCATAGCAGTCCGTTGAAAAACGTGGCATGGGCGTCCCGCCCATGCGTCAAGTCCAAGGAATCACGGGCTGGAAGCCCGTGCCACGACCTTGTTCAACGGGCTGATAGGGGCATCCCCTGCTCCGGATGACTGTTGATGACTTAAAACAAACAAGCCGGAGAAGCCAAGTTCCCCGGCCCGCGTGGTTGAATCAATTCGTCGAGATCGGACTACTCGGGACGGCGAGGACGTTCGCCGCCGCCTTGTGCGCCTTGGCCGCCTTCACGACCACCGGGAGGAGGTCCGCCCTGGCCCCCTTCGCGACCGCCCTGCCCACCCTGTCCGGGGGGACGACCGCCCCCTTGACCGCCCTGACCCTGGCCCCCTTGGCCTTGGCCACCGGGAGGAGGGCCCTGCGGCAGCAGCTCGTCGGCGGTCAGCTTGCCGTCACCGTTCTTGTCGAGTGACTTAAGAACCGTCGACGCATTGGCGATCTCATCCGCAGAAATCTCACCGTTTTGATCGGTGTCGAGAGCTCTGGTGATCGGGACGAATCGCATAGCCTCTGGGCCACCGAGGCCACGAGGCCCACCTTGCCCGCCGCCTTGTCCCCCCGGGCGACCACCACCCTGTCCACCGGCCCCCCCTTCACGCGCTCCTCCACGTGGTGGACGGTCCCCTTCGCCCGGCCCTTCAGCCATGGCGACGCTGAATCCTACCACCACGATTCCCGTGGCCAGTGCGGCCAACCCGTATGTTTTCTTCATGACTCTGTCCTTGGAGAGGAGATCGGCAAACACCCGCGTTCGAATGTCGCGGGAAGAGTGCCTGACACCCATGAAACACCCGGATCGGTCCGAGGTTCCGAAAAATGTGAACAGTATTCAGGCCGGTCGATAAGCCAAATCCGCATCGACCATCATCTCGACCAACTGCCGGAAACTCACCTGCGGCGTCCAGCCCAGCTGAGTCCGGGCCTTGGTGGCATCTCCAAGTAAGAGATCGACCTCGGCGGGACGGAAGAATTGCGGTGAGATTGCGACCAGCGTTTGGCCGCTTGGCCCCAACCCGCGTTCGTCGACTCCGCTGCCGGTCCACGTCAGCCGCAACCCGGCCCGCTGGAAGGCCAGCTCGCAGAATTCGCGGACGGTATGCGTCTCGCCGGTGGCGATCACGAAGTCCTCGGGCTGGTCCGCTTGCAGCATCAGCCACATGGCCTCGACGAAGTCCCCGGCGAAGCCCCAGTCGCGGCGGGAGTCGAGGTTCCCCAGCGTCAGCGGTTCGGTCCGCCCCTTCTTCAACTCCGCCACCGCCAGTGTGATTTTGCGAGTGACGAACGTCTCTCCGCGGCGCGGCGACTCATGATTGAACAGGATGCCGTTCACCGCAAACAGACCGTACGACTCCCGGTAATTCCGCGTGATGTCATATGCAAATGCTTTCGCACAGCCGTAGGGGCTGCGGGGGTGGAAGGGGGTCGTTTCCTTTTGTGGGGTCTCGACGACCTTGCCGAACAGTTCCGACGACGACGCCTGATAGAACCGGGTCGTCAGCCCGAGTTGCCGGATCGCCTCTAAGATTCGCAGTGTCCCCAGGCCGGTCACTTCGGCGGTGTATTCCGGACATTCGAAGCTGACGTGGACGTGCGACTGGGCGGCAAGGTTGTACACCTCATCGGGTCGAGCTTCGTCGAGGGCGTTGTGGATCGACGGGCTATCGGCCAGATCCCCCGCGCGCAGCTTGAGCCGCGTGCCGACTTCGGGGACGAGCAGATGAGCAATCCGCGAGCGATTCTCGGTGGAGCTACGCCGCACCAACCCCCAGACCTCGTACCCCTTGGCCAGCAGGAACTCGGCGAGGTACGAGCCATCCTGCCCGGTAATGCCAGTGAGGAGAGCCTTGCGACCGTTGAGCGGTGGGAGAGTCATAGGGTCGGTCTCATCTCAGGCGAGCCCCCGGCGTGAGCCGGGGTGTTATCACGCGATAACGTGGATTGAGAATTCAAGCGAGTTGAATTGCAAAGGACCGGGAGACTCCTCCATTGGCCTCACGTCTTGGAGGGAACACCCCAGCTCACGCCGGGGGCTCGCC
>JANPCU010000140.1:0-40841 GCA_031431195.1 Planctomycetota bacterium
ATAAAACTCGCGGCCTCATGCGATCCGGCTGTGTGACATCTCGACCGGTCCAAGCCCCTGCAAACCACCCCCTCCTCATGATCTTGTAGCCATGATCTTGTGAATCCTCTTCCGGTCCTGCGGGCGGCTCGGATGGAGAAGAGGAAAGTTCACAAGATCATGAGTACAAGATCATGAAGAGGTTCAGCGGAGAGTCGACGGAGGATGGACTTCTCGCGAAAGTCCTCGCTGGCTGTTACCTGCCGACTTTTTGGATGCACACGTGTCAGTGGCTCTGCGAGGTGTTTCACACGGACGGACGAGGACGTCCGTCCTACGTCTCATTCTGGCCAGCGCGAACTATCACTGGTCACTGACCGATTTTCTCAAATCAAACCATGTAACGGCCCACCGGGGACGGCGAGTTGATCCACTCGTCGGGACATGGCGGGGTCTTCGATCAGGGGCGGGGCGTGATGTGGCTTCAGCCTCGCGTCGATCACCAGCGACCCGCGACAGCCCCAGTGCTTGTCCTCGGTGAACGCCCCGATCCCGTCAATGTCGACAGCTGGGTTCGACCGCGTGAACGTCGTCCAGAGGAAGTTGGTCAGGTCGTGAGCCACGAACGCACTATCGTCGACCAGCACGACGAGCGGGAACTGATTGATTGCTTCGTCCACGCCGAGGTCGCTGCTGAATCGACTGGCGTCGGAGTAGTCCGCTCGGAATGTTGGGGACTTCACGGCCAGAATGCCGGGACCGACGACACGTGGTTCGCTGAACCCCAGTGGTAGCTTCAACCCGTCCGGCAACGAAGTCGGCAGTGACCGCCGCGCCCCGCCCGCCGCTGCGATGACAACCTTCGACCCGGAATTGAGTCCACTCCCCGAGTAGTCGAGCGTGTCCATCGTAGTGCGTGTCTGGAAGTGCAGGTCGCGTTCCCAGTCGACTCGCTCCAGCAGGTGCTTGAGGAACGCTCCGATGTCGTGAATGTCGAGCTGCGGGTTGTCCTCGCCCGCCACGATCAGCAGATACTTGGCGAGAGACAACTGCCCCTGTCCGAGCAGTGCATTGGCCTGGGTCAGGATCTCCATCGGGCGGCGTAGCCCGGCGTAGGGAACGTACCGTTCACTCCCGATGGCGAGCAGCAGTGGATGCACTCCGGCGGCATCGACGGCATTGACAGCTTTGACTCCGGGCAGCACGCTAGGGATCGCGGGACCGGTGATCTCGTGGATGATCTCGCCGAACGAGGTGTCCTCCTGCGGAGGCCGACCGACCACCGTAAATGGCCAGATCGCATCGCGGCGGTGGTAGACTTTGTCGATGGTCATCATCGGAAAATCATGGGCCAGACTGTAGTAACCGAGGTGGTCGCCGAACGGCCCTTCGGGCTTGGTGCTCGACGGATCGATCGTCCCGGAGAGGCAGAAATCGGCCTCCGCCAGTAGCGGCAATCCACCGTGTGGAGCTGCGACCATCCGCATCCGCTGACCACTTAGCGCCCCCGCAAAGGTCAGTTCCGACAACCCCTCCGGCAGCGGCATCACGGCGGAGAGTGGCAACGATGGCGGGCCACCGACATAGATGTTGACGTGCAGCTTCTCCCCACGGCGAATCGCCGCTGCGTGATGCACGCCGATCCCGCGATGAATTTGGTAGTGCAGGCCGACTTCGCGATTGGGCAGGTAGTCGTTACCAGCGAGCTGAATGCGGTACATGCCGAGGTTCGACTTGGCCCAGCCGGGGGTGTCGGGATGCTCGGTGTAGACCGCTGGTAGCGTGATATAGGGCCCGCCATCGTTCGGCCAGGACTGCAAGCTGGGCAGCTGGTCGAGCGTTGTCTCGCACTCGAGGAGCGGAGCCCGCCAGACTCGCTTAGGTCTCATCGCCCAGGCGACCGGGAGAGCCCGCAGGTAGCGAAATGGGGACTTGGCGATGACACCGGGGTCAATCTTGATCTCGACCAGTCGGCGAACCAGATCGAGCGTGTCACGAAACAGAAACCGCGTCCGCTCCATCGTCCCATACAGATTGCCGAGCATGGGGAACCGCGTTCCCTTCACGCGCTCGAACAAGAGCGCTGGCCCACCCGCTCGGTAAATGCGCCGCTGAATTTCCGCCATTTCCAGATACGGGTCGATCTCCGCCGAGATCCGGACCAGCTGCCCGGTCCGTTCGAGATCGCGAACACACTCTTGAAGATTGCGATAGCCCATAGTCCCCCGCGATCACCTCCCGCCCTCCCTGCCATTGTAGGAAGAAGCTCTCTGCTTTCGAATTTCGGACTTCGAATTTGCACTTTTCCCCAACCCTCTCCGCACCACCCAGAGCCAAGCCCCGGTGAAAAACAGGTTCCGGGAATCGCTGGTCGGAAACGTGCCCCTGCCTCAGCGGTGTCCCCATCGTATCTCTGGCCGTCGCTCATGTCGCTCGGCGACCGAGATTCCTGTTGCTCAACGCCCTATGGCGGCTGCGGCAGACGGAATGCGAGTCGCGGCGCGACATCGCCGACTACGACTGTGTTCACAACACTGACCTCTCCGGCCCGGCGGGGAAAAAACGTTGCAAGCTATGCGGATGTGACACTCAGTTCTTCCTGGCTGCCAAGACCGAGGCAATCCCCATCCCACCGCCGATGCAGAGTGCGGCGACGGCGCACCGGGATTCACCGCGAGATATTTTCCAGGCGAGATGAGTCAGCAAGCGGGCTCCGCTGGCAGCCAGCGGGTGTCCCAAGGCGATTGCGCCGCCTGCGGAGTTAAACTGGATCGACGAGCCCTGATGATGAACCTTCGGATTCAATGAATCGGCCGGATCGAGTGACAGGTCGAGTTCTCCCACACACGCCAGCACCTGGGCGGCGAAGGCCTCATTGATCTCCAGGGTGTCGACATGGCCCCAGGTCATTCCCTGGCGGCGAAACAATTCTCGAATCGCATGAACTGGCCCCAAGCCCATTCGCTGGGGATCGCAACCGACTGTCACGCAGTCCATCCATTCGGCCAGGATCGGCCAGCTATGCTCGCGGGCGTGCTGCTCCTCGGCCAGAACCAGCATGGCGGCCCCGTTGGCCAGCCCAGACGAATTCCCCGCCGTGACCGTCCCGGCGGAATTGAAGACGGGATGCAGATGTGCCAGACCAGACGGCGTCACGTTCGGACGCGGCGGCTCATCTTGTGTCAGTCCTCCGCACGGGACCAGTTCGTCTTTGAATTGCCCCCGTGAATGAGCCGCGGTGTAGAGGAACTGGCTGCGGACCGCGAAGGCGTCCTGATCCAAGCGGGTCAACTGGAACTCGCGAGCGAGCGTCTCAGCCGTCTGCCCCATGTGTTGGCGACTGAAGCTGTCGATCAGTCCGTCGTGCAGCCGCGTATCGATGGCCGCTTCAGGATTGAGGGCTTGTCCCTTTGACGGGCGGGGCAGGGCGAAGGGGGCGAGGGACATCGACTCGACACCGCCGACGAGGGCGACTTTCGCTTCGCCCGAGCGGATCGCCTGTGCCCCCAAGGCCACGGCGTGCATCCCGGAGCCGCACATCATATTGACAGCATAAGCCGGGGCAGCGAGGGGGACACCGACCCGCACGGCGACCTGCCGAGTGAGATTCATCCCTTGTCCGGTACTGAACACATTCCCCAGCACGACCAGATCCACAGCCTCGGGTGTGATGGACCCCAGCGCGGCACTGGCAGCTGTCGAAGCCATCACCAGCGGAGTCTCCGACGCCAACGGGCCGTTCAGACGACCGCAGGGAGTCCGACGAGCGGCGACGATCATGACTCGCTTCATGCCGGGTCAACTCCCTCGTTCGGAAGGCTCGGTTCAGTGGGATAGCGGACGATTCCCGTGACCTCCTGACCACTCATTTTTAAGTAGGCCACCGCTTTTAAGACCCCATTCCAGGATTGCCCGAACAGCTTGAAGCCAAAGATGGTCACGAGCAGACTGATGGCCGAGATGGCGACCGATGTCGCCAAGTTGCGCTGGGAGAGATCCTTCGCCAGGACGAAGGCGCGGCTGTCCTGCCCCCCCGTCTGCCGATCCGCCCAGATCCAGATATAGGGCCAGAAGAACAGGTACACAAAGACTCCCGGCACAATGAATGTCAACAGGCCAAACAGACAGATCACGCCAAAGATGGTGGGGAGCATCGTGATCGCCCCCCGGCCCCAGCCCACGTGAAAGGCATCAAAAATGTTCGTCGGTTCGCCGCGCGCAATCTTCAGAAAAAACTTCGTCTGGCTGCAGGTCATGGCATTCATGAGGTACATGAACCCGAGGCCCCAGACGATAAACATCCCCACGACCGAGAGCGGGGGAGCAAGCCCGATGGCCTTCAGCAGGACCGCAAACGTGCCGACAGCCGGTATAAAGATCAGCACGATCCCGACGATCCAGAGCATGATATCGATCAGGGCGACGGCCAGCAGCAGCCATAGGTTATCGACATAGAGCGTCCAGGTGTCATGCAAGATGCCCCGGAGTGAGACCGTTTGAGGATCCCAAACCGATTCGGCAGCCACGGGGAGAGCCGCAGTCGCGGTTTCCCATGCGGAATCAGGGTCCGGCACCTCGAGTTCCCGATGGCACGCCGGACAAGTCACCGCGCTGCCCGCATGGATCGTGGCCACACGCAGCAGTCGGTCGCATTGATCACAGCGGAATTCGATCTTCATCGGGAATCGGTTCCGGGACTCGGCTCCGGCATCCTTCCAGTCGGTGGACCTGCGGCTCACAGCTCGAACTTCTGGGGTGGGTTCGACCCCGAGGTGACATCGACCTTATGTTCGGATGCCATTCCGTAGCTCGGAGGGATCACGACCTTCGGGTCACTCGACTCGATTGTCACTCGGCACGCGCCCACTTTGACCCCCTCAATTTCTGCGGTGTAGTACATGTCAAAGTGGCCTTCCGCATCGGTGACCCCGACGGAATCACGAGCGTGTTCTTTTTTCGCCTTTGCCCCTTCGATCGATCCATCGAGTGGGATGAAGTTGACCCTCACTCCAGCGGCGGGCTTACCACCCAGAGTGACCGTCCCGCTGACATAGCCGAGCGGGGGCAGTCTGACCCGAGGCCCAATCATGCCATTCATGACCCACCAGACTCCCAACACCGCCACGATCACTCCCAGCACGGAGCCCAGCCCCTTCACGCCGATCTCGCGAAAGAATCCCGCGAAATCGAAGTTGAAGCGGGGTTCCACCTCGGGCATTTCCGAGGCACGGACACGGCTTTCCTCCATCGACTTGGCCAGCAGATCGCGGGCGGCATTTTTCGAACCGTCGAGCGAACTCTCCCCAGCCGCAGCGTCTTTCTTCGCTCCCCACTTGCGGGTGGGGGCTGGGGCGGGTTTATCGGTTTCCTGCTCCGGGGCCGAATCGTCATCATCGAGCGAAAAACCACCGCCGCCGCCATTCCGACTCGGCCTGGATTCCGTCATCGGGCTGCGCGAGACCGGCACAGGGTCGGGATCGAGCGAAGGCTTCTTCTTCGGACCATCCATCAGGAATGAGACTGGGTCAAATTCCTCCTCCTCGGCGGGCTTCCGTTTCGGTTTCTCGGCAGGGGGCGAAGCGGGCTTGTCCGGGGCCTTCGAAGCGGATTTCGAAGACGACTTGGCGGGGGACGATGGGGTTGACTCAGCGGTCACACTCGACGGTGTCGCCACAGTCGTGGGTTCAATCACCCCCTCGGGCACGGCCTCTTCCGCGGAGGGTTGAGGGACGACAAATCGAGTCTTGCATTTCGGACACTTGCCGTCGGTTCCGGCCAGTTCATCCTTGATCTTGAGTACCGATCCACACTGATCACAGGTCACGCGAATCGTCATAGCGGCCAACCGGAGAGACAGGGAGGGATTCACTTGGGGTAAAGGGACTAGTCCCGCAGCAGAATCACGGACAGTCAAAGATAGCATACATGAAAACAGGGCGGTTCCACGAATGTCGTGGAACCGCCCGGCAGGTTTTTCGAAGATTCAACGAGCTTAGAACGGGGTCTCAACCGGAGTTCCTTGAGCCATGTTGCCCAAGTTTCTCCAGGTGCGGGAGTCGATGTTCACACTGACCCCATGCACCGTTCCGTCAGCCAGTCCCACTTGGACAATCCCCACGTGCATGCTGTCCGCTTCATCGTAATGCAATCCGGTATGTGGTGAATTGCGGAAGCTCAGCAATGTGGCTGGCCCACCGAAGGCCCAACCATCGCTACTGCGAATCAGGTTCAGATTCACATTCTGGTTATTGTTCTGCACCTGTGGATTCAAGAACACACGCCGCTCAGAGACCATGACGACATTCGATGTCCCATCCGTCACATCGCCCATCCGAGTGGAGGTGTTGACTCCAAACATGCCCACATTGAAGCCGTGTTGTGAGTACGGGGAAATTCCGTTACTGGTCAATGTCGCTGCCAACTGGACGGGAGTCAGCCAGTAGGTTTGACGAGCGGTATCACTGAAGCTAATTCCCGCACCAGTCACAGCCGCGTAATCGTTGCCCCCCTTGACCCAGGTCACATCAATGCGTTCTGTACCGCTGTAGACGTTGGACGCTTTCATCTCCGTTCGGCGGGAAGGGCAGTACATGACTTCCAGGTCTGTCTTCGGTGGGAAAATTGCCGCGCTCAAATCCGGCGGCACGATCCCGATCTCTCCGTTGGTGCGAACATTCCAGCCAAAGTTCCAATAGTTGTAGAGTGACGCTTCGTCGATGTAGGGCAAGACGTGGACCACCCAACTCGTGCCGTGATAGCCGATTCCGGGGTTCGAGAGCAGCTGTGCTTCAGTCGGATTCACATAGCGTCCGACACCATCAGCCACTTGGTTCGAGCCGTTCGGAGTAATGCTGGCAATCTGCCCCGGTGGGAAAGTCCTGTGGCTATCATGGTAATTGTGCAGACCCAGGCACAACTGCTTAAGATTGTTCTGGCAGGCCGACCGACGAGCCGCTTCGCGAGCCTGCTGCACAGCGGGCAGCAGCAGTGCGACCAACAACGCAATGATGGCGATAACCACCAGCAACTCAATCAACGTGAATCCGCGGTGACGCTTAATGGGCATCATTGCTCCACTCCTGTGTGTGCTCGAGACTTGTGACAGTGGGAAAACAATCCCAGCAACCGCCGGGGATAACTCGGTGGACAACATCGGTGCTGCAAATCATTGTTCCCGAATCACTTGCAGCCTGTCAAGGGCTTTTGACCTGTCGACACGATGAACTGAAATTCACCCGGAAAGCCCAGCGGACATCCGAATTTCACATCGGCGTGTCTCCAGCCAAACTTCCATTCATCCTTGATCTACGTCTGATTCGCCCTCGGAATCAATTCAATTGACGCAAAAATTGGGCCTTTGTGATTATTTTTCTGGAGTGAGAGGTTTCGTCGATAGAACTGTGAGATCCGGAAGCTTACCCCAGAGTCCCTTCGATCCTTGGAAATCAGATCACAGGCGATCACGACATCGTGGCATTTCGAATCACTGCGTTTCGAGACATGTCGCCGAAAACAGTATGAATCACCCTTCCCCGAGCCGCTCCATCACATTCCGCAAAAACAGTCCCAACCGTGCCGCCGCCTTTACCGACTGCTCTCGCAGTTGCCACAGGTCGCTCCAACTCGATGGTCGTTTCCAGAGGGCACTTAGGACCGCTCCCGCCCTCACAAAACCCGTGCTACCAAAGACGGTCAACACTTCTGGCGGAAGATCTTTCGACAGATCATCACTGATCACTCGGACCGCCATGAAGCGGACATTTCGCTCAGCACACACGCGAGCAACGGCCAACGACTCCAGATCGACCGCAATGGCCCCGGTCGACTCCCCCAGCTGTTTCTTATCAGCGATGGTCCGGGCAATCTGGTCCGTGTTCACAAACTTGCCGACATACAGACCATCGCTCGGGGCAGACTGCATTTGGACCGGGACGCTGAGTCCTTTTCCCTCGGCATTGACAATGGCATTGGCGACGACCAGATCCCCGACTTTGAGGTGCGACTGGAGCGCTCCCGAGAACCCGACTGACAACACCCATTTCGGCGAGTGGCCATCCAGCAGCGTATGCGTCGCGCGAGTGGCTCGCGCAGCTCCCGCCCCCGACTCCACGACCGCCAGCCGGGTGTCATGGAGCAGTAGCCCCTGGATCCGGAACTTCTCGCCGACGTAGGACTGGACCGGTAAGCAGCGCCCCGCAAACGGGGCGATCTCCATATTCAAAGCGGCCACAATTCCGATGTCCGCCTCAGCATGATTGCGGGGCGTTTCCTCGGCATCGGTGGGAGTCGCAGGTTGGATGTCAGCCATGGTCCGGTGCGGCAAAGGGGAGTCCGATTGGTACATGACAACTCATCCTACCGCATCAGAGTCACGACTCGTAGGGTGGGACTGGCCTGCGCAAAAGCCACGTCACTTGGACTGGAGTGGGGGGGCGTTTCTGTTCCTGGTTTTTTTGTATTCGTCACTCCCGGCAGAGACCGCGCTGGACCACGCTGCCATCTGCACGAGAATCTCTCTGAGCGGGAAGCGTCAGCACCCGGGGGGAGTCGCGTGAGGCAGGGAGCAGGAGAGTGCCTCACGCGAAGGCGCGAAGAAGAAGTAGAGCCCGTCCTTCTTCCTCTTCTTCGCGCCTTCGCGTGAGACATTCCTGCCCAGAGAGTCGTCGTACAGTTCCCGGATAGACCTCCTCCCCAAAAAAGCCGACTTTTGCGCAGGCCAGGGTGGGACCAGCCTGCTTTGAGGCGCTGGCCCACCACACTGCGTCTCAGAGGCATTGATGTCGTGCGGTGACCAGCCCTTAAGAATCCATCGAGAATCTGGTGCGGGCGCTATTCCGGGTGCGAGTGAACAGACTTCGCGGACTCAAAGACTTCCAAGGTCTTCCAAGACATCTAATGTCAGCAGGGACCGATTCCACTGCCTGCTGGCCAACTAGAGACCGTGAAATAAAAAAACCCGGAAACAGCGAGTCCTAGGGGGGCTTTGGACTCAAGCTATTTCCGGGGGCGATGAGAATTCGCTCACAGCTTCTGAACAACACCGCCATGTGAGGAAAAAGCGGGAATCGTCGGCCTCCATGCCTTCGATTCACCGTGCCGAGCCATCCTTGGCTGGCATCTACACGCGACGTGTCATTCTTTCGCGTCAGCGATCGAACGCGGGAAACTTATGACTGTTCCCGAATTCGGTCAAGAGGTCTTATTCGGAATTCGGAGGACTGCCTGGGAGTCTGCAAAATCTGCCGATATCACAGGAGCCGAACCTTCATCGCTCAATCTAGGGGGAACCTTCCGTGCCAATTGAACCGCTAGACTTCGGAAGTCTTTGAAACGCGAAGTCCGTCGCAGGCTATTCAACAAAAACGGACGACATCCGACTCAAGGATGTCGTCCGGACTCAGGGTGACCAGCGGGGCAGGTACGCAGCTGGTTCTGATCGGGTTATGGAGCCTCTGCGGCGGCTGGTTCCTCTTCAAACGCGGTCTGCGTGGTGTTGGTGTACTGCACTGGTGGCTCTTCGAGCGGCTGTGTCGAATGCGGAGGCGAGAATGCCACGGTGGCTGGCAATCGGTCCCGCATGATCGCCGCCGGACCGCTCGTCATCCGCTTGACTTCTCCGTTGATCGTTCCCGTTTTGAACGGTCCGATGCCCGCAGCGAACCACGCGCTGTCGTCCGAACGGGCCAGTGTCATGCCGCCTTCGCCGAGGACTTCCTTAGTCCGGGCATCGACCGCCACGATCCCCAGCTTCGCAGTTCCGGTTTGCACTTGGCGAGTCAGCACTCGGACTTCGGGTAGAGTCAGCATCCCGGGGACAGTGACTTCGGGAATGCCGAGAAATGATTCAGCCAGATCTGTCCCGACGACACCCGTACGCATTTCCACGAGGACTTCGGCATCCTCGGGTTTCATGACGAGAACGGCCCCCTGATGCAAGATGCGATGCCGTACCGATGCGATCACATACTGCTTATCGAGGCAGTCCACGTACCGGTCATCCAGAAACACGGTGTGCCCTTGGAAGGCCCGGAAATCGATCTTATCGAGCGCCTGATCCACCGCGTTACAGATCAGCAGCTGTTCAGTGGCCGTGCGTGCCGTATTCGATGTTTTGGTCGATGCACAGCCAGTCAATGAGAGGGCAACCAGCCCCCAGATTGCGATTTTCGAACGATGCATAGTGCGTCCCTCCTTGGAAGACACTGGGCGAATGGAATGAAGCGTTACTGGACTCACCATGACCGAGTGTCCGACCCGTCAGTTTGAGCTAGCCTATTTTCATATCGAGTCATTGGCTGCGAGACATCGAATCGAGTCGACCATCCCCGACGACTTGATTCGTACTCTGTGATTCCGCACCATAAAAACCATCCAGCTGAGCGATCCGTTGAGTTCCGATTAAACCAGACGATCCGCTCAAAGTCCCATTATTGATCCGATGTGCCTCATCGATATCGGAGATTTGTTGATCCCTCAGTCACTGCGGAGCGGCCTTACCGCATCTTGTACTTCGACTTTCCGAAGTCGTTATCGGTCAGCTGGATATTGATTTCGAGTCCGGTGTAGGAGTAGTGCTCGATCAGACTGTCTTCGTCTTCCTTGGCGGGGGCCTGACCTTCCACCCAGGTGTAGTTGCGGACACAAACGGGGACTGACAGCTCCTTGTCGATCAAGATTAACGACTTGTAATAGTCGGCATTGATCGACGGGCTGTCATAGACGAGCGTTGTGAGGAAGCAGGGGCGATTGTCGAACGACTCGCCATCCCGCATTTCACTGGTGATCCCCGTCGCTCGCTGGAGATCGTTTTCGTGGTGGCTCAGAATGATCTTGGTCAGAGCCAGTAGCCCCGCACAAGTGGCCGGATAGCGGGATTCAGCCCGAACTCGAGGGTCATCGGGATCCATCGCCAAGGCTCCCGTGAGCCGACCGGCGACTCCGCCAATTTGAATGAGTACCTTGTCTTCGTTTTGCCCCTCGGCAAAGATCAGCTGGCGACCTTTGTCTCCTTCAGTCCATTTCATGTAGAGACTGAATGGTGCGTGACGGACTTTCAAGTTCATCGCTTGCGCGTCGAGAAGTTCCCCGTTGATGCGTTCTTGTCGGCGGAACTGGGCCGAGTAGTCGGAAGTTTTCTCCAGGACTTCCTGGCCTCGGCGGAGGCGTTCCTGACTGGCAGTCAGGGCCCAGCGTCCGGTCAGTACGGTCCCCTCGGGTGACTGAATCTCGTTCGCTGGCGGCAAATCCGGAGATGCGGAAGGAGTCGTGGTTACGGTACTCGAATCCGATGCGGGCTTTTCCTCCACCGCGTGCAGAATGTCCTGCGGCGCGACCACAGGCTTCGGCAGCGGAGTGGCGATCGACACCATCAGCAGCTGGTTGTGACGCCGAGGCGATGCAACGGGGTCTCCGCCGCACGCTTCGGGATCGGTGTTCCAATGATAGAACCCGAACGTGAACAGCACGAGCAATGCCGCGCAGGCGTTTCGGCGGTTTTCGCCAGTCGGTAGATATCGAAGCAAGGAACGCAGCATCAGCCGGCACCACCCAGAGCAGGAATCGAAGTGCAGAAGAGGCACAGGATTGAGCATCGGTTCTTTTCTGCCGGAAAACGGAAGGTTCCTCTTCGCCATCCTGCGTTCCTTGCCGGTGGCGAATCAGCGCACTTCGGCAGCCTTTTCGAACACGCTGCGATCAGGTCGACTGTGTTATTCGTTACGTCCGACGGGGCTTGCCCGGAGCGGACGACTGGTGTCCGGTGATCTGCGGAAGTCACCCGTGGGATGTGTGGGGCCGAATAAACGGTCTGGCATCTCGGCTGCTGGTGATCGTGACTGAACGATTCAGTCCTCACGAGGTCGCCACTGACCGCTGGACCCGGACATCCATTACATTCGGAAAAGTCAGCGAAGACGCATCCTTCCGATCAAGTGGAAGAATCCCTACAGCCGATCATGAAGTAAGACGCCGATTTTTCTCCGTGGATGCGCGTATCGCATCGGAAACTTCGGCTCGCGATGAATTCAACCCATCGCGACGAACTGCCAAGGAGTGGGTGATGCGAAAGTATCTGTGGGCATTGGCTCTCTGTGGAGCTGCTGGAATGGCAGTTCCAAGCTGGGCCCAAGAGCGTTCGAAGTCGCTGTTCGGATTAGGGCGATCCAAGCCCGCTGCGGCCCCCTCGAAAGAGGCAGCCAAATCCTCCAAGTTGAGGAACTACGGCGAACTCTTTGGAGACAAGCAGTCTTCCGCTGCAGCGCCGAATGCGGAGGCTCCGTCTCCGGAATCCGTCCGTAAAATGATGGACGAGGCCCAAGATGATTCCGTGTCTGCGGATGCAACGGAGTCGCAGGCCCCAGCGGACGCGAGCACTCCCCAGGCGGCTGCGAATACAAAAACCATGACGGTCCGCAAGGCTCCCGTCGTCGCCAAGACCTCGCTACTCGATGACTCCGAGGATCTCGACCGGCTGGAAGCACTCGACGAGATCGAGGAAACCCAGGAGTCTGCGGACCCGATTTCCAAGACCGCACCCGCCAAGACGATCATTCGTCCGGCACCATCGGCAGCCCGAGTCGTCGTTCGTCCGCCGGTCAAGGCCGCTCCCCCCGTTAAAACTGCATCGACCGACAAGCCCGCTTGGGCGTCGGAAGCGGCTCGCGAGGAGGTTCTCGCCGCAGACTTCGAGCCAACCCCGCCGAAGAAACCAGCCCCACCAGTCAATCCCACTCGTCGCGATTCCACAGTCGTCACCCGACCGATCGCCAAGACACCCGTGGCGAGGACTCCTGTCGCAAAACCAGCTGTGGTTCGGACGACAAAGCCTCGACTGGGCACACCGATCAGTGTGATTGCGGAGCCTGAAGAAGACACCACCTCCGACAAATTGACACAAGCCTCGGCGACGGAGCCAGAATCGCCCGCTCCAGAACCGGTTGCGGCACCCTCCGCCAGGAGTCGCCTGACCGTCACTCGCTCTACCACTCGACCCGTCGAGAGAATCCCAGCTGCCGTGATCGAATCGTCCGATCTCACCTCGACATATGCCAACCCGATCGCGAAGCCAGCGGACAAAGTGAGCCAGTCCCCGAACGTGACGGTCGAATGGCGATCCACGGGTGCGGTGACTGTGGGCCAAGAGTCCAGTTGCGATCTGGTCGTGAAAAACTCCGGCTCGGTGAAAGCCAAGGACGTGGAGATCGAGGCGAAATTTCCGTCCAATGTGCGACTGGTCAGCTCAGCCCCTGAGCCCGAATCGGGAACCGGTTTGGTGTGGGAGTTCGACGAGATCGCTCCTGGGGAAGAGAAGATCGTCCATGTCAATTTCATTCCCGTCGAACGGGGTGAGGTCGCCGCCAGTGCCAATGTGCGGTTCACCGGAGCCGCCTCGACGAGCTTCGCGGTGACCGAGCCTCTGCTCGCCGTGAAGCTCGAAGGGAGCACCGAAGTCATGGTCGGGGAGAATGCCTCGCAGACCCTGATGGTCAGCAATCCCGGATCTGGAACTGCGGCCAATGTGAAAGTGGAAGCGATCATTCCCGCCGGTCTGGAGCATGCACGCGGTGAGCGTCTGACGATGGAGCTGGGCAATCTGGCCCCCGGTGAGAACCGTCCCATCCGACTGGCTCTGACTGCCGTGGCGGGTGGTCGCCAGGTGATTGAGGTTCACGCCTCGGCCGATAACGGTCTAGTCCAGTCCGCTGCCTCGGAAGTCACCGTCATCGCTCCGAGCCTGCTCGCTTCGATCGAAGGACCGAGCCTGCGTTACCTCGGTCGACATGCGACTTACACGCTGCATGTCTCGAATGATGGGGCAGCAGCGACCGACAATGTGCGCGTCATGCACAAGGTTCCCGATGGTTTTGAGTTCATCTCGGCGGATCGTGGAGCCCAGTACGACCCACAGAACCGGATGCTGAACTGGTTTGTGGGCCGTCTGGACCGGGGTGAAGAATCGCAGGTCGCCGTGGTCCTGAATGCGAAATCAACGGGTGAGTTCACGCACTTCATCCGAGCGACCTCGGAACACGGGGCGATCAGTGACTCGGAAGTCTCGACCCGCATCGAAGGGGCCGCCTCGCTGGTGGTCGATGTGCTGGACCTCGACGATCCGGTCGAAGTCGGTGTCGAAACCGCCTACGAAATCCGCATCAAGAACGAGGGCACCGCTCCCGCTCAGAACGTCGGACTGACTTGTGAACTTCCCGCCGGGATGGAATTCCTCACCGCCAGCGGAGATTCCAGTCATGCCCACGACAAAGAACTGGTCGTGTTCCAACCCGTGGCTGATGTTGCAGCTGGAAAGACACTCACCTACCGTGTGAAGGTCAAGGGGACGCTCTCCGGCAACATGCGATTCCGCACGAAGGTGTCGAGCGATTCACTGTCTGAACCGCTGGCCTCGGAAGAGATGACCAAAATCTATGGAGAGTAAGTGGGATAGGCTTCCAGCCTGTCGCTCTTCCCTCTCCGCTGCTCAAGTCTCCAACCACACCACACGACAATCGTGCGGTGTGGTTTTTTGTTTGTCAAAGAGCAATGCACGCGACGTATCACAGGAAGCGACAATTCGCCACAACCGGCATTCCTTTGCGAGGGTCACCTCGAATGGCCCTTGCCCCCTCTTTTCAAAGTCACCCCATGAATCCGCTGGTAGCCCACCTCGTTAGCGGTCAGATTCTGTTCACCGGGCTCCCCTTGATGATCCTCTTGATTTTAGGGGCTGAGCGGATCACTCGACCGGATCTTCGCCGACTGGCAACCGCGGTCGTCTGGATTTGCGGAGTGTTCACTCTCAGCACAGCTGCGGTTCCGTGGTGGGCCATCGCACTGCTGATCGCCTCGCTCGGGTGCTGGTCAGTACGGGAGTGGATGGCCACTCACCGATTGCCCCGGTGGGTGAGTCTGGCCTTCCCCATGGGCATCTCGCTGATTCTGATCGCCGCTGAAATCCCTTGGACCACTTGCCCCATGGTCGCTCTGGGATCAGAGCAGTCGATAGTCGTTCTGGGTGATTCTCTCTCCGCCGGGCTCGAAGAGGGGGAAGGCACTCCTTGGCCATTCCAATTGCGTGACTCACATCAGGTGCGAGTTCACAATCTGTCGGAGGCCGGGGCGACGACGCAAGATGCTCTGCGACAGATCCAGTCGACGGACCATTTCCCGGGGTTGATCATTATCGAACTGGGCGGGAATGATCTGCTCGGCGGTCGAACGTGCGCGGAGTTCGAACACGACCTCGACGGCATTCTGGCCTACCTACACGAACACCAGCGAACCATCGTCATACTGGAGTTGCCACTCCTGCCGAGCAAGAACCAATGGGGAGTCGTCCAGCGCCGCCTCGCCCGCCAGTACGAATGTTCGTTAATCCCCAAGCGGCTGTTGGTCGATGTGCTGGCTGCACCGGGGGCAACTGTGGACACGCTTCATCTAACTCAGTCCGGACATCAGCGACTGTCAGAGATGGTGTGGAGCGTTGTTGGGCCGGGGCAAACTTTACCGTGACGGGATGACACGACTTTGGCCCGATTCACGATCCGGTCGCCTCGTTGCCCTCAACCTGCTCCGTACGTCATACTTGCCGTGGCTGGGGAGAGTGACTTCCCGCCTTCGTGGCATCATGAGTCCATCGATGTTTCCGCAGACCCGCCTCCGTCGTCTCCGCGCGCATTCTCGGCTGCGTGATCTGGTCCGCGAGACTGAACTGGCCCCGAATGATTTCATCCTGCCGTTGTTTATCCGGCATGGAAAGCAAACACGTATCCCGATCAGCTCCATGCCGGGGCATGCTCAGCTGACGGTCGACCTGCTGGCCGCTGAAGCTCGTGAGATTGCGGGCCTGGGGATTCCAGCTGTGATCCTGTTCGGCATTCCCGAGACGAAGGACTCGATCGGGAGTTCCTCTTGGGATGACTCCGGCGTTGTCCAGCAAGCCATCCGGTGTATCAAGGACGCAGCTCCCGAATTGCTGGTGATCACCGATGTCTGCTTCTGTGAGTTTACAGATCACGGCCACTGTGGGGTGTTGCACGAGCTGGGGGGCCACACCGATGTGGACAACGACGCGACGTTGCCGAACCTCGTCCAACAAGCGGTCAGCCATGTCCGGGCGGGGGCGGACATGATCGCCCCCAGCGGGATGATGGATGGTATGATCCTGGCACTGCGCAGCGGGCTGGATGTAGCGAAAGCCTCGCACATTCCGATCATGAGTTACGCCGCCAAGTATGCCAGCGGGTTTTACGGCCCCTTCCGCGAGGCCGCCGAAAGCACGCCCCAATTTGGCGACCGCCGCACCTACCAGATGGACCCCGCCAACGGAGCCGAGGCATTGCGCGAGGTCGCTCTCGATCTCGCCGAAGGGGCCGATCTGCTGATGGTCAAGCCCGCCCTCAGCTACCTCGACATCATCCGTCGAGTGAAGGACGCTCATCCGGAAGTCCCCCTCGCCGCGTACAACGTCAGCGGCGAATACGCCATGGTCAAAGCCGCTGCTGCGAATGGATGGATCGACGAGCAGCGAGTCGCTATGGAAATCCTGACCAGCATCCGCCGGGCGGGGGCAGATATGATTTTGACGTACTTTGCCAAAGATGCGTGCCGCTGGCTCAGGGAGCGTTGATCGAACGAGAGTCAAGCCCCGGGGTGGCCACCCATTGGGCTGCGGGGCTAGAGCCCTGTCCACGTTGATTTTTGGGGTTCCCTCCCGGCGGGCGACGCTCAACCCCAGGTCTTCGCGAGGATGAGGCTCTAGGACTGTTCGACCCGGCTGAGCAATCGTCCCGACTGAAG
The DNA here is from genome assembly GCA_031431195.1 of Planctomycetota bacterium. Lineage (GTDB taxonomy): Bacteria > Planctomycetota > Planctomycetia > Planctomycetales > Planctomycetaceae > TH-plancto1. The sequence goes on from JANPCU010000140.1 coordinate 16,774, forward strand.
TCTCGTTTCGATGAGCGAGCCGATCAGCACTTCACGGGCTTCCTGTATGACGACACCAGTCTTGGCATCGCTGGTGATGCTGTAGCCACGCGCGAGAACCTTCAGCGGGGAGAGTGCGTCGAGCGTTGCAGTCAGTCGCGTGAGGGCCGTGTCACCACGTAGCAGTCGGGCCACCCCCGCGCGGGTCAAGCGTTGACCATCGTCCTTGAGGCGAGATCGCAATTGAGTCAGTTGGCGATGCGGGTCAGCGAGGACGGGGCGGCCACTGAGTGAGTCGAGTCGCGTCCCTGCGGACTCCAGCTTATTTTCCAGCACCCGCCGCAGCCGCCGCTCGATCTGTTCAATCTCGCCGAGCAGTTCAGCAGCATCCGGAACGACAATCTCGCCCGATTCCGACGGCGTCAGTGCCCGTCGGTCGGCCACGAGGTCGCTGATGCTGACATCGATCTCATGACCGACCGCGCTGATGATCGGGATCGGACACGCGGCGATCGCGCGGGCCACGACCTCTGCGTTAAACGGCCACAGGTCTTCCATGCTGCCGCCCCCGCGACCCACGATGGCCACATCGACCCCCTCCAGTTCGGGCAGCAGTCGGATGCCTCGCGCGATTTTCTCGGCGGCTCCGTCTCCTTGTACCGGGACTGGCACGAGAACGATCCGAGCGGCGGGCCAGCGACGCAGGATGATCTGGAGCATGTCCTTGACGGCGGCTCCCTGCGGACTGGTGACTAAGGCGATGCGATTGGGTATCCGAGGCAGTGGCCGCTTGCGTTCGGGTGCAAACAGACCCTCCGCCGCCAGCTTCTCTCGCAGCTGACGAAATGCCAGTTCCAGCGCCCCGATCCCTTCGGGGACCAACTCATGGACGACGAGTTGGTATGTCCCACGAGATGGATACAGGTCGAGAGCCCCGACAGCGACGACTTCGAGGCCATCCTTGAGCTTGAACTTCAACTGCCGCGCGGTGTCTCGCCACAGAACCGCTCGCAGCTGGGCGCTGTTGTCTTTGAGGGTCAGAAACACATGGCCGTTGGCCGACTGGCTGACGTTCGAGACCTCCCCCCGGATGGCGACGAGCGGGAAGTGATCCTCAACGTGCGACTTCAGCAAGCCCGTGAATTCGGAGACGCTCAGGATGGGGATTTGCTGCGGCACGCGAGGACTCTCGTGGGATAGGCTTCCAGCCTGTCATCTCCTGCATTCAACCACGACAGGCTGGAAGCCTATCCCACGACCTCTATTTCATAGCCCGCGTGACAGCAGAAACAACCCCAGCAGAATCAACGCCATGAAGAACAGAATCTGCACGAATAGCCGCACCGACTTCCGCATGATTGTCGGCGTCGATTCATAACGGGTCGCCGTCCAAACCAGGCTGACAACGGCGGCCAGTGGGAGAAGATTCAGTGTGTACATCATGTTTCGATCTCCGGGGATGTGTCTGGTTCTCGTCACCCACGTTCTGGCGAACGTCGCTACCCAGCGGGGGTCGGAACGGGCTCGTCATCGTTGATCCCGTAGGCGGGGCCCTCGAAGGCATCCCAGACGGCCAGCAGATTCATCAGCCCGGCAACCCACACAAACACCATCGCCAGTTCCTGGTACTTGCCCCGGTCGCGGTGCCATTCGACTTCCTCATCCGGACTCAGCGGACAGGCAAACCAGTTGAACACGGATCGCGGAATCGTTCCCCGAAGTTCACCCCTGTACTCGCCCTGTTCGTCTTCCAGTGAACACGCGACGGGCTGTTGTCGCTCGGACTGCACCGGCTGCTCGAGTCGGACATTCGGTTTCAGCTTCAGCGTGACCGGTTGTGCGTCAAGGGTGCCGATGAACTGCCCCGCGATGGCGGGGCCGTAGTCGTTCTCGGACGGGATCAATGACAGCGTGCCCGTGACCGGCCCCGATCGATTGCCCGCCAGCTCACGCAAATCCACCTGTCCGGTGAACGCAAACTCCTGCGGGCCAGGAATCGTATCGAGCGCGGTATTTTCCTTATCGTAGTAGCGTCGCGCCTGATATAGAGCCCACACCGAGGGGAGTCCCACTCCGCCCTGACCAGCGAACTTGAGGACGACGGCGGTTTGCATATGCCCCTTGGCGGGAGCTTGCAAGGCCTTCCAGTCGGACATCGCCATGCCGGTCCACCACGATCCCCACACGCAGGCAGCAAACACAAACGCCTTGAAAAACCGCTTTTGATACAGATGCCCCGCCCCCGGACAAAGAAACGCCAGCAGACCCGCGATGACAGGGTTCTTGAGATCAACTGGGACAGGCGGCACAGTCATGGAAGGGCACTCGGACAATGGTTCGACTCGGTAATAAGGATTCTAGGGATTCACTTCGAGCAGGGCTAGGTGCGACCACCTGTTGAGCCTGAGCGAGTTCAGTTGCCGCAACCCCAGCGAATCGGGAACAGAGATCGTGAGGTTTCACTGTCGACAGAGGCTGCTCACCGAATGAGGGCTGATTACAGGGTTCCACTGACTGGTCCCTTTGGGCCGCCAGTGCTTGCAAGCGCGTACCATCTCTCGCGATGTCGCTGTTCGCCCAGCTCTGGCGAGTCAATGCCCTCGCCAGTAGCCCCTGGCGTTTTGCCTTGCCACACTCCCTTCGGATATCTCGGAAGACCTCGGAAGTCTTTGTCGTTACTCTGTCCTCACTGTGCCCCAGCAAAAATCCCTTTTCGAAGACACGCCCGATCCGATGCCGTGGGAACTGGCGGCGGACGCGGATCGGGTCACGGCGGGGGTGGTGCTGGCGCGGCCGTTGGAAACGGTGTATCACTACTTGGTGCCGGATGAGCTGCGCGAGATGATCCAGCCGGGTCAGCGGGTGCGGGTGCCGTTTGGGGGGGGGAGCGTGCCGACGTTGGGGTATGTCGTCGAGGTCGGCAACTCGGCCCCGACCTCGCGGCGGCTCAAGACGATTCTGGAGATACTCGACCGCGAACCGCTCATCGGCCCGCAGATGCTCCAGCTGACGAAGTGGATCGGCGAGCGCTATCTCGCCAGTTGGGGTCAGGTGTTGGAGACGGTCATCCCGGCGGGGGTCAAGAAGCAGTCGGGCACGCGCGAGATTGTCTGTTACTCCGCAGCGGAGGGATTGAGCGAGAAGCTGGGGGCGACCAAGCTGAGCAAGAAGCAGCGGGCGGTAGTCGACGCCCTCCTCGCCCGACCCGAGCCGATCATGGTCGACGAACTCGCCACGCTGGCCGATTGCGGGACAGCTCCGATTCACTGGCTGCGCGATCGGAAACTGATCGTACCGGTCAAGAAGCGCATGGCGACGTGGGAACTCGATGACATGGGGGCGGGCGAGTCTCAGCCGGATCTGGCCCTCAATATAGACCAGCAGCAGGCGATGAATCAGATTCTGGGACTGATCCGCAAGAAGGAACACCAGACGGTCCTGCTGCATGGCATCACCGGCAGCGGCAAGACCGAGGTCTACATCCAGACGATCCGCGAGATCGTCAGCTACGGTCAGCAGGCGATCGTCCTCGTTCCTGAGATCTCCCTCACGCCGCAAACCATACGCCGGTTCCGCAGCCGCTTTGATTCGGTGGCGGTGCTGCATAGCCACCTCACCGATTCGGAGCGGCACGCGCAGTGGCAGCGCATTGCTTCGGGCAATGTGCAGGTGGTCGTCGGGGCCCGCAGCGCGATCTTCGCCCCGACGCCACAGCTGGGCGTGATCGTGATCGATGAGGAGCACGAGACGACGTTCAAGCAGAGTTCCACCCCGCGCTATCACGCGCGTGAGGTGGCTCGCGAACGGGCGCGACTGGCGGGGGTGCCGCTGATTTTGGGGTCTGCCACGCCGACGCTGGAGTCGCTGCTTCGCGCGCGGCGGAAGGAAGATGTACTCATCTCGCTGCCGAGCCGCGTCGAGGGCCGCCCGCTGCCGCCGGTGTCGATCGTTGATGTTCGCAACGACCCGCACATCCAGCGCGGCGAGGCGATCGGGCGGGCTCTGCACCAGAGCGTCCTGACGGCGGTGAAGGCCGGTGGACAGGCGATTCTGTTCCTCAACCTGCGCGGGTTCTCGACAGTGCTGTGGTGCCAGAAGTGCGGAGCCGGAGTCCGCTGTGCCGATTGCGATCTCACGCTCACCTGGCACTCTGACCGCCAGAAGGTCGTCTGTCACAGCTGCGACTACATCGCCCCACCGCCGGAGGTGTGCCCCAACTGCAAGATGCCGGGACTCAAGTATCTCGGCACGGGGACGCAGCGGCTGGAGCAGGAACTCGCAGCGAAGTTCAAGGATCTGCGCATTCTGCGGATGGACAGCGACTCGATGAAGGGACCGGGGAGCCATGACGAGGCTCTCGAAAAGTTCCGGCATGGCGAGGTCGACATCCTGCTCGGCACACAGATGATTGCCAAGGGACTCGACTTCCCCAACGTGACGCTGGTCGGTGTCGTTGACGCCGACACACTGCTGCACCAGCCCGACATGCGGGCCAGCGAGCGGACGTTTCAACTGATCGCTCAAGTGGCGGGCCGCACCGGGCGCGGGGAGAAGGGGGGCCGCGTGATCGTGCAGACCCGCTGCCCCGAAGAGCCGGTGATCATGCGCGCCGCCAAGCACGATTACCTGGGGTTCGCGGAGGGGGAGTTGCGGCATCGCCGGGAACTGAAAGCTCCACCGTTCACGCACCTGGCCCGAATCATCCTGCGCGGACTGCATGAGAAGATCGTGAACGAAGAGGCCCGGCGGATTGCCACCCTGTACCGCGAGACTGCCAAGAAGCTAAATCTGACCGTCCGCATCCTCGGCCCGGCACCCGCCCCGCTGACTCGGCTCCGCAAGATGTGGCGGTTCCACCTCCAGATGTCGTCCGAAACCTTGGAGCCGATTTACGCCCTCTGGCGCGAGGTCCAACCGAAGATCGAACTCCATCCCGATGTCGAAATGACAATCGATGTGGACCCGATTGACATGCGGTAGGTATCCAACTGGCTCGTTGTGCCGCAATCAATCCAGCGGGTTTTCGCTCGGACATTTTCACAAGAGAGAACTCGCGTCGAGCAGGTCGATTCAGCTAGGATGAGGGTGTCTGTCTGATATGTCGTCAGGAAACCACATCATGTTCAGTGCCGAGTTTGAAGCAGAAGTCAAAAATGGTTGCATCGAGCTGCCAGAGTCACTGCGTGAACGGTTTCAAGATCGGGTCCGCGTGCGTGTGACGCGCGACGAAAAATGCGAGCATCCGTCGTTGCTGGATCGATGGCTGGTGGCACCGATCTTAATCCCAGGATTTACTCCAATGACGCGAGAGGAGACCCATGGGCGATGATGAAATGGCTCCATTCGTTGACAGCAATATTTGGCTGTATGCGATGGTGGTGGGAGACGACCCCACAAAAACGCGACTCGCCCGAGAAGTGGTTCAAAGGGGTTGTCGTCTGAGTACCCAAGTCGTCAATGAAATCTGCGTAAACCTGCTGCGTAAGGCGGGGCGGTCGGAGGATGAGATCGCCGAGTTGATCCGGTGTTTACATCGTCAACATGCCGTATCAATTGTGGATGAGGAGGTCATGCTCCGTGCGGTTGATTTGCGTCGTGCGTACTCGCTTTCATACTGGGACAGCTTGATTGTGTCAGCGGCCCTGCTGTCCGGTGCCACACGTCTAATGACCGAGGATCTCCAGGACGGGCTGTGGATCGATGGGCGATTGCAGGTCATTAACCCGCTGATCCCTCGCTAACGCCTCCAATTCATCGATCAGCTTCTGGATGTCAATTGTTGCGGACTTTCGGAACCAGAGATTCAAATGCAATGGTTGAATCCCCGAGGGTTTGAAGCTTGTGTAACTTCTGTTGCCTGTTGCCCTCAGGATGTCTTCCTGGTGGGCATCACAAAATCCAAACCAATAGCGATTTGTTTCTCTGTTGGAGGGAACGTTTGGGAGAATCAGATCGACGTAATCGATTTCACCCGCCGCGTCCAAAGCGATCAGGCTGGGGACGATGTCATAGGGAGGCGTTAGCGCGTTGATACCAGCGTTGGGAGTCGAATGCAGATTCTGAGGATCGCGCATGAAGGCTCGATAGTCATTCACTCGTTTCCAATGCCATTCGACACTGGCCTCCGCACCCAGCGGCACTCGTTTGGCCATGGAAACACCAAACAGAAAACCGACGATGATTCCACTCATCACTGCCGCCGCAACAAATAGAGTTTTACGCATACCTGCTCCAGTATTGATGTGGTGTATGGCCAGATTCTAGCGGAACTCTGAAGGCGAATGAGCGTAGAAATGACAATCGACATGGACCCCATTGACATGCGGTAGGCCGCAGGACCGGCAGATCATGCCGTTCAAGCGTCGTGGGACGTGCCAATGTGCCCGTCCTACGGTTTGGCATCATACGTGCTATCGATAGCGAGCGGGGGACGTCAGTCCCCCGTGCTGGGTGGGCGTGTCATACCAAAAGCACGTCTCCACAACACGACGGACTCACGTCCGCCGCTCGCTGTCGATCCGTAGGATGGGCACTCCTGCCCGACCCGACAACGTGTGGACATGCGGATGTGGAGATGACGCGACTCGGGGAGTGATCCCTCTTGGTCTGTGTCGATCTGTGAAATCTGTGTACCCATTTCTCCTGCCTGTTCGGGAAGAGATTGGGGGGACACAGATCACACAGATTTCCACAGATCGGGCAATCTGCGATCGACGTGTGTGGGTGACTCGCGACTGCTGCAAGTCGAACGGGGACGGGCAAGAGTGCCCATCCGACGGTCGGGCAGACCTCACCGGTTGTCGCGATCGTCCCGCCTCGTGCAGGTTTGCCTGACCGGCAAGTCGTGTGCGGGGAACGACTGCTTGGCCGTCTTTAACGAGTTCCACTCGACTCGACAGCTGAGCCGGGAAGTAGAGTGAAGTGTCGATGGCGGGTGATGATGGTGGGTGATATAGGGCAGATCGGATCTGCTATCACAATGAACGACCACTCGTAGCACGGACGGGCAAATGTGCCCGTCCTACTTGGACCAAACGCACCTGGCACGGAGGCCCGGCTCGCGAGATGCTCATTGGAGGAGATCCCATGTCTGGCAGACTTTGGATCGTGATGCGACTGAGATTGATTGAACTGACGCTCCTCACCGGGTTCACCTTCGCGGGCGTGGCCGTGGCGCAGGAACGTCCACCGGTCGCTCCTTTGCTGGTCGTCCCCGATGAGACTCCGGTGGTGACAGCTGCCATCGAACCTCCTCTCACGACCGTCGAGAACCGCTCGACCGCTGTCGCGCTGAACTACTGCCGCGCGTCGTTCCACCGCATCCGCAAAGACCCCTCGCGTGGCGTGCTCCACCAAGAGCAGGAGAAGATCCTCAACAACCTGAACATGGATGCGGTCGCCGATCCCGAAGTGATCCAGCTCTACACCGCTGTCCTGGATGAGATCAATCAAGTCGGGGTCGCTGATTACGAACGCCAGCTGTATCGCGAGCAGCACAAGAACTCGATCCAAAAGAAGGTTGCATGGGACATCCTCGCGATGGGGGCCGATGTCGCCACAGCTCAAGTCGGCAGCGCGATTCGCAGCGGAGCTAATAGCTGGTGGGACTATCGTTCGATGGAATTTCAGCGGGATCAGGATCTGCTGAAGATCGAGAAGACCCGCATCAATTCGGTCGTCGCCAAGTCGTCGCTGTTCATGGATACTTTCTGGAAGCTCGCTCAGAAGAAGAAGATTCCCGACAAGTGGTTGATCCGGGGCAATGATCTGGACGCCATCGAAGTCGCCATGCGCGAGCCGAATCCAGAGGTCCGCCTGCGCGTGCTGAAGCGGATGGAGGACTTCATGGAGTGCTACCCGCCGTACTGGTATTACACCGGACGCACGCAGCAGGAGCAGGGGCAACTGGCCGAGGCCGTCGTGACGTATGGTCGCCTCGAACAGCTCGGTCAGGGGCACTTCCGCAAGGACGACATGCTCGCCACCGCACTCGCGAATCAGTCGGCCATTGAGGACTACAATGGCCAGTTGACCGCAGCGGCGACGGCTAGTCGGGCCTTGTCGTACTCGCGCGATGTGTGGGAGGCGAACCTGGTGTGTGCCCGTGTGCTGGAACGTCACGCGCGCACGTCCACGGCGGAAGATGCGATCCTGTGCAACCTCGACACGAGTCTGGAGAAGCCAAACAGCCGGGTGTTCCTGGTGTCGCTCTATCAGAAGTCTGGCGATAAGACCAAGCTCGCGCGAGTGCTGTCCGACCCGCAAGTGGTGGCCGATTTGCCCGCTCCGCTGCTGCTGCGCTGTGCGGCTTCACTGGGAGACAAAGATACCCCCGCGACCGTGATCCCAGCGATCATGGCCTCGCTCGATGCCCAGCCGCAGTTCCAGTTCGGCAAGGACGAGTTGGTCGTTCGCGTCTCGCCCGCGTGGCAACTGCACCTGGCCTCGATGCAGGTTTTCTTCGACGACCAGCCCTTGGGCCGTCCGCAGATTGCGACGCAGAATGGACAGTACCAGCTGCGATTCGCGGGGAAGGACGACTGGGGCGCTCCGTTCGAGTCGCCGCACCAGAACTTGGCCTTCAAGGTGCAGATGACCTACCCGGACCGGACCGTCGTGACGCTGATGCTGCGTCCCGATCAAGCGAGCCAGGCAGCTGTTACCTCCCGTCCGCTATTCAGTCGCACGGTCTCCGGTGTCACGACCACCAGCACGCTGCACATCGCCGATGTCCAGGTCGGCACTCAGCGCATCGCACTCGGAACCCCGGAGAGTCCCACCACCGCCCCGACTCGTGTCGAAACCGCCAAGCCCGCCTTCCCCCCGTCGGCCAGTCAGCCGGTCGAGGAGACCTTGCCCACGATTGATGCGACGGCCACCAGTTTGCGCACCAGCGCGGTGCAGGATTAGGGCCAGAGGCGAGCCTCGTGGGATAGGCTTCCAGCCTGTCTTTATTAAACTGGACGCTGGGGAGAATGAGAAATTTCGTAGGACGGACGTCTTCGTCCGCCCGTGTGGAACACCTGGGGGAGTGACGGACGAGGACGTCCATCGTCCGTCTCATTCTGGCCCGCGCAAACGATAAGCATGCTCGACAGGCTGGAAGCCTATCCCACGGTCCAGCGCTCTCGCTACGACTCCGAACGCACGACAACCGCCTGCCCGGCGTTGTCCTCATAGAGCTTTCGCCCCAGCAAAGTGATGAGCGCCACGGCTCCCACGGCCAGGGATGCTCCCAGCCGGTGCTGAGTATCAGCGGCAAAAACCTCTAGCGTAATGACCATCGAAAGCAGAGGGACCACGACCCAGCCCATCGCCCCGGGAAACATCCGTTTGCGTCCAGAGGAACCGCCACGCCGAATCTCGTTGAAGGCGACCGCCAGCACGACGAGCAGGCCGACGATCTGTCCCTTCCAGTCGTCCGGATTCGACTTGAAGACCTTCGCCACGGCATCGATCACGACTTGCAGGAAGAGCACCCCCAGCATCACACCCGGGATCAGCCCCACGCCGCCTTGCAGGCTGCATCCGCCGACAACGGCAGCTGCGATCGCGTTCAGTTCATAGCCGACTCCCATCGACGAGGGAGTGCAGGTACTGATCTTGGCGGCGTACAGGACTCCCGCGATGGAAGCGGTCACGGAGCCGATGGTATACGCGAGCCATTTCAAGTTGTCGGTATTGATCCCGCTCAGCCGGGCCGCCTCTTCATTGCCCCCTAAGGCATACAGATGCCGCCCCATCACCGTCCGGTTCATCAGCATCCACAGCAGCATTCCCAGCACCACAAACACCACGACCGGCACCCACCAGACGCGCAGGTCGCCGAACAATGCGGCACTCGCGTTGATCGATTGCACCTTGATCCCAATCGATTCGGTGACGCCACTGTTCATGATCTTGGTCAAGCTGCGTAGCCCAACCAGCGTGGCGAGTGTCGCCACAAACGGCGGCAGCTTCACGATGGTGATTAACCACGCATGCAGCGTCCCGACCAGCAGCCCCGTCACGAGTGCCGCACCGATTCCGCACCAGACGATCAGATTCGTGGCTGCCGCTGGATTCGGCCTCCCGCCAGTGACGGGCGCGAACACGTAAGTGACGAGGACGCAGACTGAAGCCGAGAACAGGATCATCGTCCCGGCGGAGAGATCAATCCCGCCCGCGATGATGACGATCGCCGCCCCGAGGGCAAAGATGCCGACCAGCGAGGTCTCCTGCGCGATGTCGCGGAAATTCCGCCACGGTTCGCGAAAGTAGTCCTGGTTAATCATCGAGGTGATCGACAGCACCGCGAAGATTGCGATGACGAGTCCCAACTCGTTGCGGAAGCGGGTTAAGAGGCTCTGGGAGGAGGTGGACATCGCGTGGGGATACCTGACGAAAAGAGGCGACGCCCCGTGGGATAGGCTTCCAGCCTGTCATGCTTTCCGAGAGACGACAGGCTGGAAGCCTATCCCACGGACTCATCACATACGGAAAATCAGGAGTTGACCAGTCCGCGTTCCGTGAGCCACGCCTTGAAGTCCCTCAAGTAAAAGAACTTCGTGTCGGGGTTAAACATCTCCGGCTTCACGGGCGACTTCTCATCCGGAATCACGACACGCAGTTCAGTCGCATACACGTCGCCGCCTTCCGCAAACTTGCCGGTCGCCGGATCATAGCTCGGGTAAGTCTTCTGAATCGTAGTGGCATCCTTGTCGAGGAATGCTTTCATCAGTGCGGTGCCGAGGTAGCCCATCTGGTAGGGGTTCTGCACGACCATCGCGTCGATCTCGCCTGCCTCCATATCCGCGATGGCGGCCTGCGCGGCGTCGAACACCACAACCTTCGTCTTCTCGCGTACGCCCCGGTCTTTGACGACTTGAACGATCGCATGGGCGTTGTAGGCCCAGATCCCCACGAGACAATTCAGATCCGGGAAGTTGTTCAGGGCGGTCTTCACGTTCTCTTGAGCCTGGTTCGAGTCGGCCTGATCGGTCAGAGAGGTCGCCAGCTCAAACGTCGCTCCGGCCCCTTCTCCGAAACCACCGATCCGCTCAATGGCATTCTGCACATCGTCCTTGCCGACGAAGGTGGCGTACTTTCCAGTGCCCATCAGCCCCTTGGCACACTTCCCGAGTTCACCACCCGCGACTCGATTGTTCGTTCCCAAGTAGGCAATCCGCGTGTCCTGGAATTCCTTCCCCATATCCGAATCAATGCAGAACACCGGAATCCCCTTCTTCCGTAACTCGCGCATCCCCTCGGCAATCGCCTGATTCGAGGCATTTACCGGCGAGATGGCCACAGCTGCAATATCGGTCTGGCTCGCGTACTGCTTGAGCTTGTTGATCTGCATATCTTCGGTGAAGTCGGGCTTGTCCATCGCCACTCGCAAGCCCACATCGGCCAGCTTCAGATCCTTCTCCGCTTGCTCCATCCCCTTGTACATGGCATCCCAGAACGGGTCGTCACCATTGACGAGCATGATGATCCGTTTCACCTGTTTCGCGTCGGTCGATGGAGTCGGCGTGGTTCCCGGAGTGCCAGGAGCTGCGGGAGGAGTCTTCGCGGGGCAACCGCTTAGCACGCAGGCCAGGAGACCCGTCAAAACCCAGTGGCGGAGCGCCAGGCGACGACTGATTGGAGCAACAGACATCATTGATTCCTTAGGAGAAATTCGCAGCCAGGAAGCCACACGCTCGCCAACCAGATCCCACCGTCGTTTTCAAACGAGTCGCGGAAGAGTCTGGTGATGGCGATGAAGTCGAGAAGAGGACTGAATCGCCAGAATAAGTTGTGATTCCTAAGAAATCAACCAGGCTGGTGTCAGTCCTGATGAATGCGTGCCGCCAGATTCCGTGGCCAGCCAAGTTTGGCGAGTTGGCTTCGAGGCCCCGTGTCCTCTCCCGTGAAGGAGGGGTGATCTGGCGTTTTGCTGGCCAGCCCACCGCTCTAGCAAGGGCCGCGTGCCGAAAACCCTGGCTGGCGCTGCGGGCTGGATGTTTGTCGTGAGCCCCAAGCTGCACAACGTGTAGGAATCATGGCGGTGAGTGAGGCGTACTTTACCCCACATCCCATGAAGCCGAGTGGTGCGCGAAGTCTGGCCACTCCCCATTCGGCGAGCGGCCAGACTTCGCGTCCCCAAAGACTTCGGAAGTCTCTCGGGTAGGTTTTCACGGGCCGTTCGCCTTACGACAGCGGAGCTGGCAACGGTTCGGCGCTGGGCGGACTCGGGGGCTCGTGGAGTCGGTCGCGGCGTTTCTGCAGTTGGTCTTTGAACCGCTGGAGCAAGTAATCCTCTCCGTGCTGGGTGAGGAAGTTGTGTAGCACGGCGATGGCCTGATCCAGATCAGACTTGGCTTCTGCGAGTTGCCCGCGCCCCTTGTGGAGGTCGGACAGCCCGGCCAGCGATTTGACGTAGGCCACCTGGTAGATGCTGGTCGAGGGATATCGGGCGGCCAGTGGACGTTGGATCTCGATAGCGCGGCGATAGCCCGCCTCGGCTGGTTCGACCTGCCGTGCCAACTGTTGAAGTGAAGCCAATTGCCGGAGGGCCAAACCCAGTAACGCCTGGTACTCCGGAATCGTCGGCGACTCGCTGAGCAACTGCTCACTGAGTGCGATCGACCGCTCCAATCGGCTGGTCGTCTCTTCATCCAGAGTCTGCGGGGTCGCCTTCGCCAGTGGTAAGCAGAGCATGTCCGCCAACTCAAAACGATAAGTCGGTGAGTGGGAGTCGATCTCCCCCAAAGCGGTCAGGTGATCGATGGCCGTTTGCAGGTCGAGGTTCGCTTGCGCCGAGATGTGCCGATAGCGATTGGCGTAGTACCGGTTGCGATAGGCCCGCGCGAGCAGCAGCCGGACCTGGGGATGATCTGGGTGAGCGGCCCAGAGTTTTTCCAACAGCGCCACCGCTTTAATGGACCCTTTGTCCCAGTCGTCCGGAGGGCGTTGCCATGTCGGGCCAGGACCGCGTTCGGCTCCGATATTCGGTGCCCGATCGCGACCACGGTCGGGCCGGTCTCCTTCGGGGCGATCACGATCCGGACGACCACGATTGCTTCCCCGTCGAGGCGGGTCGTTGCTCTCGCCACGTCCCTCCGGAGGACGACGATCTGGACCGATGCCATGGGGAGCCGGCGGCGGTCGATTCCCCATGTCGCGAAACATCTCCGACATGACCTCAGAAGCCCCCGAACGAATAAAGATCGTGTCTGCCAGAATCAACGACTGGCCGAGTTCTAACTGGACTTCGAGAGCTTCCCGATCGGACGAAGTCTCTTCGAGTAATCGGCACGCCTCGTGGTGCGAACCGAAGGCCTCCATGATTTGCCCGTGCTGGCTGTACGCCACTCCCAGTCGGTTCCAGGCCTTGGCGTGTGCGAGCAGCAGCGGGATCGAGGTCGGCTTGGCCTCGCGCAATGTTTCGTAGGTCTTCGCGCTTTCCATGTAGGACGCTTCCGCATCCGTCACGCGGCCCAGTCTTAGCTGGATATCTCCAATGCGGCTGCGAATGGCGGCCATCTCCGTGGTGAGATCGGTCTGGTTCTGCTGGGCAAAGAGGCTAAAGAATTCCAGCATCCGCTCCAGCAACACGGCATCGGCGGGACTGGCCTCGACCGCCTCGGAGAGAGTCGGCGCGTCTTCCTCGGACACCAGCGAGACCGGACTGCCGCGCGAGGCGAGGTTGTCCATGATGTCTTCAAACGCCTGCAGCGCGAGCTTCAGATTGGCGTCCGCGAGTTCGCGCTCGCTCTGCGCCTCGAGCGCGGATGCTTTGGCTTCTATGGCCGATTGCTTGGCGAGTCCGCTCTCAACCTTCAGCCGGTCCGCCGCGACTTTCAATGAGTCGGCCCCTTTGCTGATCTTGTAGTTGGCGACCCCCAGTACACCGATCAGCGCGACCAGCAACAGCGCCGACACCGTGCCCAAACCGGCGACCACCGGATTCTTGCGACTCCACCGCCAGAACCGTTCGACCCAGGTGATCGAGCGGGCGCGAATTGGACGGTCCTCGACAAATCGGCGGAGGTCAGCTGCGAACTCGGCGGCGGATTGATAGCGATGCGCCGGGTCGGTCGCGCAGGCTTTCAGAGTGATCGTCTCCAGATCGCGCGGGATCATCGGATTGATCGCTCGGGGCTGTTTCGGCAGCTCGCGCGTCCGCCGCTGCATGATCTGGGCGAGTGGCTCATCGGCGAAGGCCGGTTGGAGCGTCAACAGCTCGAACAGTGTCAGCCCCAAGCTGTACACATCACTACGGGCGTCGGCCTGCCCCTGCAATTGTTCCGGAGCGACATAGCGCAAGGTGCCGATGAAGTCGCCACTGCGGGTGATGGAATGGTCCTGACTCTCCATCTTGGCCAGGCCGAAGTCGGTCACCCAGATCGATCCGGTGAGGTCGAGCAGGAGATTGGCAGGCTTCACATCACGGTGCAGAATCCCGAGGTGGTGGGCATGTTCCAGCCCCAAGGCCACGTCGATGACCAGTCGGACGATCTCATTCCAGAATGCCCGATGCTCGCGAGCGAGCGGCAGACGTGAGACTGTCGAGTGAACGTTCGCCGACGCTGGCGAACTGACCATCACACGCGGCGTCCCCGACGCCGCACTGCGGTCCTGCAATTGCACCTGCATGAGTGGCGAGGGGTAGGTCGACGAATCATCCGCGCCATCGGGAATCGTCGGGGCTTCTCCCGCGTGGGAGCCATCAGGCTCTGCGATCAGCTCGGCATCCAGGATCTCGCGCACGGAACCGACGAGGGACAGCGACCCCGGCGTGCTCAGTGGGGGGGCGGACGTTGACTCTGAACGACTGCCGCCTGCCGCATCTCGCCACGCCCGGATCAACCGATTCAGCGGCACGCCCTCAATGAACTGCATCGCATAGAACTGCAGCCCCTGATCCTCTCCGACACCGTAGATCGGCACGATATTCGTATGGTGCAACCGCGCTGCGGCCTCGGCCTCACGACGGAAGCGGACCAGCTGCCGACTCGACATCCCCATCTGCGTGCCGAGGACTTTGAGGGCGACCCGGCGATGGAGCGATTCCTGCTCGGCCTCGTACACCACCCCCATGCCACCGCGCCCAATTTCGCGAATGATGCGGAAATCTCCGAGTTGGGTCAGCGGCACCGGGCCGATGGAGGCGGCAGGCCCACCCGACGAGAAGACCTTATGGACCTTGAGCTGCTCCAGTTCGATAACAGTGGGGAACAGCTCGCGAATCTCCTCGGCGAGGTCGGGGTACTGAGCGGCGTAGTCTTCGATGGAAGCACGTTCCCCCTGACGGCGGCGGGAAACGAACTCCTCCGCGAGTTGGCCAAGATCGTGCTGCTCCGAGGCTTCAGGCATCCCGAGGGCTTTCCAAAAAGGTCGAGAGAGTCCCGAGTAGTTCCTTGAGACGCTTGAGGGCTCGGATGTAGCGAATACTTGCGGCCTTAATCTGGATGCCCAGCACCTCGGCCACTTCGGTGTTGGTCAGTTCCTCGAAATGCCGCAGGGCGAGGATCTCCCGGTCGATCGGTTCCATCCCTTCAATCGCGCACTCCAGCTGACGAGCGGTCTCCGCCTTCATCAAGGCTTCACTCGGACTGGTCAAACCTCCCAGCAATTGCCGGGCGATGGCGTGCGAGGTGTCCCGCGAACGATCGCTGTCGATCGGCACCTCGCGAAAGGCGTCCCGCATCTTCGCCCCCAGATGCCGTCGATGCACATCAATGATCGTCTGCAACACAATCAGTCGCAGCCAGACAAAGAAGGTCATCCCTTCTGAAGCGAAGTAGCTCGACAGCCGTTGCGCTGCCGCCAGCCACGCTTCCTGAAGCACGTCATCCGGATCGACCCGGCTGGCCGCCATCGGCTCCAACCGAAATGACACCATCCGGCGAAACCTCGCGTGGTGCCGTGTGAACTCCTCGGCCAATACTGCCTCCGGCGAGGCCAGCAACCGCTCGCGCAGCTGGGCCTCCTCCTCGGACGGTGGTGGATTCTCGGCGTCGGTCATGTGGCTTCAAACTGAGAGAAAGAACGGTCAAGACCCCAGTCAGTCTACATCGCTGCTGGACGAGAGTCATCAGGGGTGGCCACCGGACTTGATATCCAGGGGTGACAGTCACTCCACGATCAAGTCTGCCGCGTTAGCGAGGTGCTAAATTCTCGCCACGGTGTGACGCACTCGATTCTATCAGGGAGGGAGGGTTCTTCGAACACCGGAAATGACTCGTCGCGCACCGATCTCAAACGTGAGTCATACGAGTTCACTCGGGGATTGACGGGACGGCCAGGCCGGATCAGACTCAATTTCAGTGTGCTGGTCCAGTCGTGACGAAGCGAGAGAGTCCTTCATGTTTTGTCGAGTCCTGTCGGTCCTGCTGAGTCTCTGTCTGGTCCGACTCGCAGTGGCTCATGACGGTCCGCACCCGCACTCCCACAAAGTCACCGACGCCGAAATTCACAAGCCGACCGCCATCCCGGCCCGCATCCTCCTCAGTTGGGAAGGCGACCCGACGACTTCGGCGGCTGTCACCTGGAGGACCTCCGCCGAGGTGGCACAGGGGATCGCCGAGATTGCGATCGCGACCGATGGCCCCGGTTTTCCCAAGACCGCCACCCAGGTCAAGGCGGTCATGACCCCACTTGATACGGACTCCGGGCCAGCCCGCTGTCATACCGTGTCGTTCACGGCACTGACGCCCCAAAGCAAATACGTCTACCGCGTCGGCGATGGCGAGAACTGGAGCGAGTGGTTTCAGTTTCAGACGGCCAGTACGCAGCCCGAACCGTTCAGTTTCATCTACTTCGGCGATGCTCAGAACGACATCCGCTCGATGTGGTCGCGCGTGATTCGCGAAGCGGCCCGCGATGCTCCGAAGGCCGCGTTTATGCTGCACGCCGGAGACCTGATCAATCGGTCCGAGAACGACGCCGACTGGGGCGAGTGGTTCCAAGCGGGCGGGCCGTTGCACGCCATGATCCCCTGCATCGCGACTCCGGGGAATCACGAGTATCGCGTCGTCAGCAGCTTTGTCGGGATCCCCACCAAGATCGAACTCTCCAAGTATTGGAAACCCTCGTTCGCCTTCCCGAAGAATGGCCCGCCACAGCTCGCAGAGACATGCTACTTCATCGACTATCAGGGGGTCCGCATCATCTCCTTGGACTCCAATGATCGACATGTCATCCAAGCCGCCTGGCTCGATCAGGTACTGACCGATAACCCCCAGAAATGGACGATCCTGACGTTCCACCACCCGCTCTATTCGACGGCCATCGGACGAGACAACCCCATGATCCGGACTGCCTGGCAAGCGGTCTTCGACAAGCACAAGGTGGACCTCGTGTTGCAGGGGCACGACCACTCCTACGGACGGACGGGACTGCTGCACGGAGTGAATACCACCACCGGACTCGCCAAGCAGGCCCCCCAGTCTGGCACGGTCTATGTCGTCTCCGTCAGCGGGCCCAAGATGTACGCCGCCCAGCGCAGACCCCTCTTCAGTCGTGTTGCCGACGACACCCAGCTCTACCAGATCATCCACATCGACGGCGACCAGTTAAAGTATGAAGCTCACACAGCCACCGGTCGGCTGTACGATGCCTTCACGCTCGACAAGCAGCCAGGCCAGCCGAATCGACTGACGGAACAGGTGCCACCGACGCCGGAGAATGTCCGGCCTGCAGTTCCGATACTGCCGAAGCCGGAGTAGTTGAGCCACGGCACATGCTGGCCCCGTGTCAGAAAACCCATACCGAGCACTCCGCTCGGACTCGTGCTGATGGCCTGGGTTTCGGTCGATGACATCACTGCCGTTGGCAGTTCAAATGTCTCGCGACATGATGTAAGCTAAGGATTCAAGGCGACCGTCCAGAGATTGCGTCCCGCCAGACTTCCAAAGTGTTCCGAGACTTCGGAAATCCGGCGGGTCTATTTCCACGGGCCGCTGGCCAAACCACAGGAACAAGGACTTGTCCCCGATGAAAGCTCCCCGTAGTGGTCGTGGTTGGAAGTCCATCATTGACATGGTCCGCGTGGGCAATCGCGTGAGCAGGAACATGACCTGCTGGGTCGTGGGAGTTGGGTGCTGCATGTGGCAGCTCTCTTCATTGGCAGCGGCGGAACTCGCTCCTGCAGAGGATCTTTACATCCTGTCAGTGGGAACAGAGGGACAGGTAAAATCGCAAGGTGAAACCGATTGGTACGGGAAGGATGCGGAATTCGTCCGCCAGTCTTTGAACACGGCAGCCCCCATTTACAAGACGACTCATACCCGCACGTTGACAGCCGATCTGGCAAGCCGGGAAGCGATTCTGGAGGGGTTGAACTGGTTGGCGACAGAGGTCGGTCCCGAAGATATCGCGATCGTTTTTTTCTCCGTTCATGGGAATGTGCAGAAGGAGAATCAGTTCCTGATCTACGCAAGCGGGTACTGGGATGCTCAGGGTCAAGCCGTCGAGGAAGCTGAACTCAAACATACTGTGCGCGGCATCGAGATCAATACTGCTCTGAGTCGAGTCCAAGGCCGCACTATTGTTTGGGTGGACACATGTTGTGCTGGCGGGTTACTGGATTGCAGCGCCAGGACCATCGCTCGCTGTTCCTATCAAGTGGCCTGTCGGGCGAGCGAAGAGTCCAGCGGCCAAGAGGATCGTCCTCTGGTTCCTCATGGGTATTTCGTTGTGGCCTTGTGCGAGGCACTCTCTGGAATGGCGGACACCAACCACGATGGGGTCGTGCAATTGGGCGAGGTCGAGTCGTATTTGCCAGCGCGTTCAAAAGCTTTTCGACGCGCCCAAAACGTCGAGGGGATCACTCGCCCGGAGATGGCTCGTATCGCCCTGACCCATTTCGACACGAACCGCCCACCGATCGCGCTCTACGAACTTCCCGCCCCGCGGACAGACGGGGCGCCGAACCCCTTTAACATCCCCGGTGCGGTCAATCCTGATGGTGACGATGTACTAGCATTCGTCAAGACCATTTCCCTCCCCGAGGTGGATCTTGATCCCAATCACGAGGCTTGGAATGATGCCATGATCTCCGGTCCCCCCGGCACACTCGAAGGACTTTGGGCTGTGCGATGGAACCAAGGGGATCAGAAGCGATGGTATCCGGGTGAGGCGGAAATTCGGCTGACGGAGAACCGTGTGTATATCCTCTGCAAAGAGGAATACCTCATGGATTTTCGACGAACGGGAGACACTCTCTCTGGTCGTTACGTCTCCTTGTCGGACCCCGAAGACTCCGGCCCTATTGGTGGAAGAATCGTCGGCCATGACCGGATCGATTGCCAATGGTCGCATGGCAGGTGGGATTTCCGAAGATCAATCCACCCCCTGAACCCCTGAATGAGACACTCCCCGATGAAAGCTCCCCGCAGTGGTGGTGGTTGGAAGGCCATTGCTTACACGCTTCGCATGGCCAATCGCGTGGGCTGGTGGAAGCTGTGGACGGCGATGCGTTCCAAGAATACTTGCAAGACGTGCGCGCTGGGCATGGGCGGCCAGATGGGCGGCATGGTCAACGAAGGGGGCTATTTCCCCGAGGTCTGCAAGAAATCTTTCCAGGCAATGGTCTCTGACATGCAGTCGGGGATCACGGCGGAGTTCTTTCAGCGATACGGGTTTGCCGAGCTGCGTTCGTTCTCGCCCCGGCAGATGGAAGAGAGCGGTCGGTTGGTGTTCCCGATCTACGCCGGTCCCCAGGACACGCACTTCCGCCAGATCAGCTGGGACGAGGCCCAGCAGCGATTGGCTGACAAACTGAAAGCTGCGGGGCCGACGCGCAGCTTCTTCTATGCCAGCGGTCGGTCGTCGAACGAGGCGGGGTTCCTGTTCCAATTGTTCGCCCGGCTGTTCGGGACGAACTACGTCAACAACTGCTCGTTCTACTGCCACCAGGCAAGCGGTGTGGGACTGGGGGCCGCTGTCGGAGCCGGCACCGGGACGATCCAGCTGGAGGATCTCGACCACGCGGATCTGTATCTCCTGATCGGCGGCAACCCGGCCTCGAACCATCCGCGCTTGATGCGCAGCTTGATGCAGCTGCGACGGCGAGGCGGGAAGATCATCGTGATCAACCCGGTGAAGGAGCTGGGGCTGGTGAACTTCCGCGTGCCCAGCGACGTGCGGAGCTTGCTGTTCGGGACCGAGATCGCCAGCCACTATGTCCAGCCGCATATCGGCGGGGACATCGCCTTGATGCTCGGTATGGCAAAGTCGCTATTGGCCCGGAACGCAGTCGATACTCAGTTCATCGCGGATGCCACTGAGGAATTTGAGTCATTCCGTCAACAAGCCCAGACGACTGACTGGGAGACGATCGAGCGCGGCTCCGGTGTCGCGCGTGCTCAGATCGAGGAGGTCGCCGAGGTCTATGCCACTGCCAAGAACGCCGTCTTCGGCTGGACGATGGGGATCACGCACCATTTGCATGGGACCGACAACGTCAAGATGATCGCCAATCTCGCGCTCATGCGTGGCATGGTCGGGCGGCCACATGCCGGGCTGATGCCGATTCGCGGGCATAGCAATGTGCAGGGAATTGGATCCGTGGGAGTGACTCCGCAGCTGAAGATGTCGATGCTCAAGCGGTTCGAAGCCCAGCTGGGTGTGCCGATGCCGACCTCGCCGGGACTCGACACGATGGCGTGTATGGATGCCGCCGAGCGCGGCGAGATGGACATGGCGTTGTGCCTGGGCGGGAACCTGTACGGCAGCAACCCGGATGCGGCCTACGCCGAGCGGGCGATCAAGAAACTCGGGCTAGTCACCTATCTCACGACCACGCTGAACACCGGTCATGCGTGGGGACGCGGGCGGGAGACTCTTGTGCTGCCGATCCTGCCGCGCGATGAGGAGCCGCAGCCGACGACGCAGGAGTCGATGTTCAGCTACGTACGGCTCAGTGATGGCGGGCCATCACGCTATGCCGGACCACGGAGCGAAGTGTCGGTCTTGGCTGCGATGGGTAAGGCCGTTCTGGGAGAAATCGGTCCGGTCGACTGGAAGAAATTGGAGAGCCATGACGCCGTGCGGCAGCTGATCTCCGAGTTGATCCCCGGCTTCGAGCCGATCCGCGACATCGCGAAAACGAAGAAGGAGTTCCATATCGGCGGTCGATCCCTCGATACTCCGAAGTTCCCGACTCCCACGGGACGGGCGAAGTTTCACACGGTTGTCATCCCCGCCGCGCACGATGCGACCGGCCTGCAACTCCGCCTGATGTCGATCCGCTCGGAAGGGCAATTCAATACAGTCGTCTATGAGGAGGAGGATTTGTACCGGGGCCAGGACCGACGCGACATCATCCTGATGCACAAGGACGACATCGCCCGCTTTGGCTTGACGGTCGATCAGCAGGTCTCTGTAAAGAGTGCGACCGGCGAAATGCGCTACCAGCGCGTGCGCGAGTTCGATGTCCGCCCCGGCAATGCGATGATGTACTGCCCCGAGTGCAACATCCTCTTCGGTCGTCAGGTCGACCCTCAGTCGAAGACGCCCGCGTTCAAGAACGAACTCGTGACTGTGACAGCGGAGCCATGAAGTCCATGTGGTGATCGAGTGTCAATGGCTCTCGATCTCATCGTTCGAGCGTAGGACGGGATCCCCTGCTTGTCCCTTCGACGACTCCGATCGAACCACTGAAAGAGCTGCAACAGTCTGGCGCTCATTCAGGATCGAGTGGAATGACGGTTCTGAAGTGAACCCGCTGCGATTCTCGCTCCGCAGAGGGAAAACTTGCTCAGCAGATCGACCACACTCATTCGCCAATCAGTGCCATCAAACAACACCCGGCAGTTGCCAGGCAATCTGACGAGTCCCGCCAACAACTGAAGTTGCCAACATCTGCCACGATCCCGTGTTTGCTAACAGATGCCACGATGTAGGTGCCTGGGATCACACGCTGTTTTCCTGATCATTGGCGATCGACTTCTGGAGTAATTGGTCCGACTCGGTAACATGCGCTAAGTGATCGTGACCCACTGGTACTCACTGAAGGCTCTTTTCATGCTGCTCCCCGGACTCGCCACGCTGCTGATTGGCTTAGCTGCTGCTGCCACGAGTTGGGGGATGATGACGACGGACGGCAGCTGGCTCGATGACCTCGAACGCCAGTGGGCCGATCAACTGCGACGCCTCCGGATCTCAACGACACGCCTGCGGATCTATCTGATCTGTTGGCTGAGTATCACCGCAGCTGTCGGCATTTTATTGTGGGTCGGCATGGGATCGCCCTTGTTCGCGGCCTGTGCGATCGGATTGCTGCTGAGCGTCCCGTGGCTCATCCTCCGCAACTTAGCGACCCGACGACATGAGCAGATTGAGGACCAGTTGGCCGACGCCATGGTCTCGCTATCGAGTGCAATCCGGGCGGGTCTGTCGTTGCCGCAGTCACTCGATGTTCTCGCCTCGCAGTGTCCTCGGCCGATTCGCGAAGAGTTCCAACAGCTCCACGGAGAGTACCAGCTCGGCAAGACTCTGGATGTCTGTTTGAAGGAGGCCCGGGATCGACTCAAAAGTGAAAACTTTGCCCTCTTCGCCGCAGCCATGGAAGCGAGTCGTCAGAGCGGTGGTCGATTGAACGATGTTGTCGAACGGATCGCCGTTTCGGTTCGGGAGTTGCACCGCCTCGAACGAAAGATTCTCGCCGAGACGGCTCAGTCCCGCCGGTCAGCCCTGTACATGTCTTTGGCCCCGGCAGCGATTCTGGCCATGTATTGGGCCTTTCTCGATCCGGCCAGCGTGGAGCGACTGTTTGTGGAGACTCCGGGACAACTCGTTTTGGTCTCGGCGGCACTCTTGAATATCGTGGCCTATGTCTGGGCACAAAGTATCTTGAATCCCGACCTGTAGACCATCCAGAGATCGCCAGCTTCACTCACGACTTCACGACCCGCGTTTCCATCCGCACACAAACTGCACGGTCAGGTCCGGAAAATCGGAGAAGGCCCCGTCGACTCCCAATTGCGAAAACAGCACCTCGTGCAGGGAGTTGAGGCTGTCGACTTCTTTCGGCAGTCCGTCGCGGCGAATGGTCCACGGGTGGACCTTCAATTGCAGTTGGTGGGCCGCTTCCACTAGAGGCGATGTTCGCAGGAACCCGTCAGTGTCCCGGGCGAGCAGCAGCTGCGACAACGAGGGGCCGATTCCGTCGGCGTATTCGCGGACGCGCTTCAAGGCCTCTTCCAGATCATCCAGCCGACCGGGCTTCACGAGATCGTCCCACGGATCGCTAGCGAGTAGCTGGATGATTGGTAGCTGGCAGCCAAGCTCTTCACGGAGTCGTCGTGTCTCCGGGGCGTCGAAACACTGCATATAAACGAGATGTTTGTTCGCGGCCCAACCGGACTTTTCGATGGTCTCCAGAACGATGCGCGAGATGTCCTTGCCCGCCTGGCGATGGAAGGCGGGCTGCTTGATCTCGGGGTAAATACCCGCCTGACGCCCGGTACTCGCGTTGAGACCAGCGATGAAGGTCAGTTCCTGCTCCAGCGAGGGGATTGTGAACGTGGACTGCCGAACGGGGAAGCGTGCCGGGAAGATGGCCATCCCCGTTTTGGCATGGAATCGCTCTCTGGCGTTCAGATGACACACCTCGTCCCAGGTAAAGTCGATGGCGTAGAAGCGACCATCCGGGCGCTGCCGACCGGGGAACTTAGTCGCAACATCGCTGACGGTGTCGAGATGGATGTCGTGCAACACAATCGGGATATCATCTCGCGTCAAGACGATATCCTGTTCTAAGAAGTCCGACCCGACCGCATGAGCATAGGCTTTCGCTGCCAGCGTATGCTCGGGCAAGTAGCCCGAGGCTCCACGATGGGCAATGACAATCGGTTGAGCAGGGGGCATGAGCGGCGGCACAGAGTGTTCGATGAAGGGACGGTGTGTAGAACGGAATTTATTCCGATCACGGAGCGGTCTCGTAGTGGGTGATTGAGTCAGAAATCTGGAACACTAATCTTCGCTGATCGACACTGATCCAGATGGCCTCCCTCATCCGGATCAGTGTCGATCAGCGAAGATTAGTGTTCTAAGTTACTCTTCCTGTACTCTCAATGACCATGTACTCATGTCGCTCGTTGCCCTGCAAGAACGGA
>JANPCU010000141.1:0-7755 GCA_031431195.1 Planctomycetota bacterium
GTCCTGCTAGCCCCCCCGGCCCCGCGCCGTGGGCTCGCCAGACTGATTCTACTGGCTCGTTAAGCTGGCTGGCATTTGCCAGCGAAGTCTGGCCGCTGATCGCTCTCCCCTCACACATCCCCGAAGAGGGCATCGACGAACTCATCCGGGGCGAAGACTTGCATGTCGTCGATCCCTTCGCCCAGGCCAACGTACTTCACCGGAATTCCCATCAGCTGGCGAATCGCGATGACCACGCCCCCCTTGGCCGTGCCGTCCAGCTTCGCCAGCACAATCCCGGTACAGCCCGCCGCCTCGGAGAACTTGGTCGCCTGGTTGACTCCATTCTGCCCAGTCGTGGCATCCAGTACCAGCAGACTTTCATGCGGAGCCCCCGGCAACCGCTTGCCGATCACTCGGTGAACCTTGCCCAGTTCGAGCATCAGGTTCGTCGCCGTCTGCAATCGCCCGGCGGTGTCGATGATGACGTAGTCGGCTCCGATCTGAGCCGCTTTGTCACACCCTTCAAAGGCGACAGCTGCGGGATCGCTGCCGGATGGCTTGGTCACGATCTCGCACCCGAGTCGCTTAGCCCACATGGTGAGTTGCTCCACCGCAGCGGCGCGGAACGTGTCCCCCGCCGCCAGGACGACCGTCTTGCCGTTCTTCTGGAGGAAGTTCGCCAGCTTGGCAATCGAGGTCGTCTTGCCGACGCCGTTGACTCCGCAGACCAGAATCACCGTCGGTCCCGACTCGGCCTTCTTCAGCGGCGAGAGCGGCAAGCTCGCGTCCCAGACGGCGTCGCCCTTGCCCTGCATGATCTCCTTGAGTTTATTGCGGACGGTGTCCCAGATTTCCTTCGGCTGCACCGTGCGCCCGCCGCACTTGGTGCGGATCTCGTCGACGATCGCCTTGGCTGCCACGACACCCATGTCGGTGTGGATCAGCCCCCGGTGAAACTCTTCGAGCTTCACCTCGTCGAGAATGACCCCCGCCTTGAACAGGTCTCGCACGTCCGTGCGCAAAATGTCCTTCGTCTTCTGCACGGCGGCCTTGAGTTTGTCAAACAGTCCCATGTGTCAGTCATCAATCGTCAGAGAATTGTCAGTGCCCCAGAGGAAGTGTCAGGGATCACGTGGCCAGTGACAAGTGTGAGTTGTTCTGTCAGTCCCGTTCGATCACCTGACCGACAGCTGGTCGGTTCTGCATCTGGTGCGCCCCGTCCTCTTCGGCCATCCGAATGAACCACGCGGTCGCGATCCCGGCCAAGAGCGCCGCCGTGAGCTGAATCCGGTGGTGCGAGTGGAATTCCATCTCGGGGAGCAGATCGCCGAGCGAGATGCACAGGAACACTCCGGCAGCAAATGCCAGCGTGTAACCCACCACTTCGGGATGCTGCCCGGTCCAGCCCGAGAAGCCGAGTAAGAACACGATCGCTCCCAGCGGGCACATCAACGAGTACAACAGGTTCACAGCCAGTCGCCAGTTCGAGGGGCACTTCCCCTCGCGCATCAGCACCGCGATCGACACCGAATCGAGTGGCTTGTGGAGCAGAATCGCCAGGAACGTTCCAAACCCGACCCACATCACTCCCTGTGAATGCGATCCCGCCTGCATGCTGGCTCCCAGGGCCATTCCGTCCAGCAGCGAATGCACCGACAAACCAAAACAGACCCCCATCCAGCTCAACTCGCGGTGAGGCTTGGCACCATGCGAGTGGGCTACCTCCAGCGACACGAGCGCTGGGCCACAGTGCCCCCCGTCGTGATCATGGTCGTGACCATGTGGGTCGGGGACCTCAGCAGTTCCGTGATCGTGAAAGTGAAACATCCGCAGCAGCAGAAACATCGCGACCATGCCGCACATCATCGCCATCATCGCCGAGTCGATCCGTTGCCCCCCCAGTTCCACCATGGCATGGGGCAGCAGATGAAACACACTAATCCCCAGCATCAGCCCGCCCACAAAACTGATGAGCAGCTGTAACCGACCATGCGTCAGCGTCACCAGTTTCGGCAGCACACCGCCAAACACGGAGGCGAGTACGATCGCCAAGCAGTACACAACCGCGACCGTACTGTGAATCGGTTGCAGCTGATGTCGGTGCGAGGCCGGAGAAAAGCCTTCGGCGGCCAGTGTGGAGGACAGAGTCGTGAGTGACGCCTCTTCGTTCGCCCACACGGGAGAGACGATCACCACTGCGACGACGACGTACATCGCAGCCCACGGTGTACCGCTTAGACACCGTCGACAGATCGTTTCCAGCAGACTCATCACGCACCGGGACAAATGGTCAGCCCAACCCCCGAAAGAGAGCCCGCAGCAACCAAGCCCGGTATTGTCTCGCGATTCGTTCGGACATGCAACCGGTGGCAGAGGACGCACGGCATCTCCCGGCATATCCGCATCTCTGCCAGTGTGTGCATCCCAAACCTCGCTGAATCATTCTGATTCCCTGGGGCGGTGTGGCGGGAGGATGGTTCTTGTGAGTTGACGTAGGACTTAATGGGACAGCCCCCCTTTTCGAAACAGTAACACCCTCGGTGAGAGCGGCAGGCGTCAGCCTGTCGAGGCCCTCGCCTGCGATCCCGCGTCTGCCTGGGGACACGCCTCGGCAGGCTGACGCCGTGCCGCTCTTGCAGACACGATATCCTCTCTTTTTCCACACTGAAGACCCAATGTGGCGTTGTCCGGCTAAGCCGCACAAACCGGCTGTTTTCTCGACACTCCACACTGAATAAACACAGTCATTCCTCGGTCGCCATCTCCCGACCGCGAATCTCGAGAAACTGAGGGCTGCGGACGATCGCCTCGATTGCGAGGCCCACGCGTTGGTCGTTCTGACTGAGTTGCCTTTGAATCTCGGTCAGCAGCGGTTCATCAGACAATCGCACCGCTCGGCCCAGCGAGTACCCGAGCAGCTTCTTGGTGAACTGGCGGACGAAGGCGTCTCGGCGGGTCATGCCGAGATAGTGCTTGAGGTCGTCTAACCCAGTAATTGGGGTGCCATCGAACAAAACCGTCTTGGTGTCAATGGGGAGACCCGCAGCGTCCTTGGTCCGCAGCCGACCGATGCCATCGAACCCTTCGAGGGCAAAACCAAACGGGTCGACGCGCAGATGGCACTTGGCACAGGCGGGGTGGTTGCTATGGAGGTCGGTCATCTGGCGTTCGGTCAGCCCCTCGGTCACGGTCTCGGCCAGTGGCGGGACGTTCTTCGGCGGCTTCGGGAGCTTCTCTCCGAGCATCACTTCGCTGAGCCATGTCCCGCGCAGAATCGGGCTGGTTCGCGAGGCACCCGACTGCTTCGACATCGTCGTGGCCAGTGACAGGATGCTGCCGCGTGCGTGCTGGCGAACCCCCTCGACCCGTCGCCACTCGGGGCCGAATACGCCGGGGATGTTGTAGTGCTGGGCCAGTTCTTCGTTGAGGAATGTCGCATCTCCATCGACCAGCGACAGCAGCGATCGGTCGTGCTGGAACAGGTCGGTCAGGACCAAGAGCGACTCCTCATACATCGCCCCGCGCAAGGCATTGAAGGTCGGGAAGTGCCGCTCGCTCTTCTCGTTGTGGTTCTCGAAATCATGGATGTGTAGCCAGTGCGCCCCGAACTCTGTGGCCAAGCGGCGGGCCTTCGCGTCCTTCAGCATCCGTTTCGCCTGTGCCACCAGCGTGTCCGCATCGTGCAGCTTCCCAGCTGCGGCAAGTGACAGCAGTTCCGCGTCCGGACCGGTCGACCAGAGGAAGTAACTGAGGCGACTGGCGAGTTCGGAGTCGCTGACCGGAGCAGCTTTCGTCCCGGGTCCGGGGGTCTCGATGTGGTACAGGAACATCGGAGCGATTAGCACCTTGGCGAGGGTGAGGCGAAGGGCCTCATCGTGGCTGAGTTCCTCAACTCGCAGATGAGCGTAGAGCGAACGCAGTTCGCTGGCTTCATCGCCCAGCAGCGGTCGGCGATACGCCTTCGCGGCGAACTCGATCACGGCCTCGATTTGCTGCGGCTCATTATCAATCAGCCGCTGGCGGAAGGCATCGGCATTGTCCTTCACCGGCTTCCGCAGCGGCTCGAACTTCGGCAGCATGTCGGGCCGATCTTGCGTGGCGAACTGGTAGAGCTGGGTGAACGCTGTGACCATCTCCAATGGTTCGTGAGCGACATAGAAGTGTTCGTCCCACATTTTGTCGAGCTGGGCGGACTGCTCGTCAGTGAGCATCAGCCGACGGAGCTGGTCATCCTCGCGATACCACAGCAGTAGAGTGACCACCTCGTCGACGGGGACGATCTGGGTGTAACACAATGTCGGCGGGAAGAGGCTGCGGAAGTCGTGGAAGGCGGCCTCGATCCGCTGACGAGCGGGGCTGCCGTCGTTGGTGATGAAGGGGGTGGCCGTTGGCAGAGCGGCAGCGGCGGGACCGGCTGGCACTTCCAATCGCACGGAGCCATCGCGTCCGGTCTCGGGGTGCAGGAAGCCCGACACCACGAACTCCGACCCGGCCACGAGTTCCGCTGGCAGTCGAATTTCCATCACGTCGGGTGCATGGACGCACAGGCTCGCCGGTTCGATCGCGCGGCCATCGGGGTGCTTACCGAACTTGTCGGAAGGCAACCCCCACATCGACTCGGTGGCCCTGTTCGAGTCAGCGGGCGCGTTGGCCACCTCGCTGAACACAGCTGCCATGAACGGTCCACTGATCGACCGCAGTTGCTGCGAGAGGACGGCCTCGGGCGAGTCCTGAGCGAGCGTCGCCGGGTCGGCTTGCAGGGTCTTCTGGACTTCCCCGGCGAGTCGCCGCTTCTCCGCCGGATCGCTGGCGGCTTGCCACTGGGCGAGGACCGAGCCTTGCGGGATCACACGGCTGGTGCTGCTGCCGCTCGCCGGTTCGGAGAAGAAGTGCCATACCTCTTTGTTGCCGTGCGAGTCGGCGTGCGGGTTCCCAGCGAGGATCTCCGGCGAGACTTCCTTCCACAGGTTCCATTCCGTCGTCCCATCGCTGAGCGTCAGGTCGATCGAGGTCAGGTCGCACGAGTGGTTGTTCTCCTTTGGACTGATGATCAACGCGATCACATCGCCGGGTCGCATCGCCACCCCCTCGAACGGACCGACCGGAAGAATCGTCGCTCCTTGGCTATTCCCCGAACCGAGTCGTTGCTTGGTGTTGCCTCGTCGCAACTCGAGCGCCCATGCCACGCCGTTCCCACATTCGGGGTGCGCGTGCTGCACCAACCCGCTGATCTTCAGCGCGGCCGCCACTGGACTCCGCCAGCCGACGGCGACCGAGAGCGTTGGAGCCGGATGGACCACGATGCTATGGGGCTTGACGTTGCCGGGGACACGAACGTGCTGGTCGGACGAGTTCGCGACCACACTCAAGGCATCATCGCCGACCCAGCCCTTAATGAAGTCGTACGTTTCGGCCTGCTCCTGCTGGCGAATGATCGGCGTCCCAATCGTCGCCGGTCCGCCAGTGCCGATGCCCAGGTACTCCAACCACGCGGCCAGCGAATCGGCGTCGACGCCATGCTTCTTCGCGATGTCTTCCACAGTAGGACGGACATCCTTGTCCGTCCCCTCCTTGGTAGACAGGACGGCCTGCTCCACATCGGCAGCAGCAACGAGGCACTTCGCCGCTTGCGCGAAGTGTCGGTCCCGACTCTTCGCCAGTTCATCCGACACGCGGCCCACATCCTTGAGCAGCAAGTCCGGTCGCCCCGGAGCGACGAACCTCGGACGCTCCCACAGCACATCATCGCCCGTGTTCCCGTCCCCGGCATCATCCGACCACAGCGAGAGGACCATCTCCCCGGTCGCATCCGTCGGCAATTTGACGCGGAACTCTTGCCGCGCGATCAGCGGACTGACCGGGACCAGCCACGCCTTGATTTCCGGTTGTAGGCCGATCTGCCCGACTGAGTTGAACTTGAACAGCGCCGCCTGCCACGGGGTAATCATTTCCATCAGCTGCGGCAGATCGCTGGCCTGGGCCGTCTTCCACTTCGCCCGCAACGGGTCCAGCAACAGCGACCCGGCGAGCGGGGGGCGTAAGCCCCCTGGTTCTTCGCGGTGTGTCAGGGCGAGCATCTCCCACACCATCCGCAAATACTTCGGACTCAATCCCCGAGCTTCTGCCACCGCTTCGATCGTCTTCCCGCCGGACGCCAGCGCCTCACGCTCTGCAATCGTCGCCAGCAGATACCGTTCTACCGGCAGCCGCCCGCCGCGATTCGTATCCACCTGAATCTCCTGCAGCTTCAGAGTCGACCCGCCGCCATCCGCACAGTACCGCGAGTAGATCCCGCGAATCTTGGCCAGCGATTCGTTGGTCCAATCTCGCCGCGTGTTGTACGGCGAGAACCGGATTCCGTCCGGCAATAACACCGCCTGCGAGGCGACTTCTTTGGCGGCGTCGAGGTACTTCGTGAGAAGTGCTGGCGACATCACCAGCGAGTTTCCCACATTCGTGAACCCCTCGCCCGAGGCACTATCCACCGGGAATTCTTTTGCAGGGTCGAGAGTCGGAATGCCTGTCAGATCGCGCAGCGTATACGTGTATTCCGCATTACTCAGCCGCCGCAGGACCACCGGCCCCGGATCGCCCGCATGAGCAGCGGCCTCGATGGTGAGATGCCGCTTGACCCACCCCTGCAGCGTGGCCCGCTCGGGTGCCGACAGTTGCTTGGAATCCGGCGGGGGCATCTGCTCACTGCTGAGCATCTCGCCGATCTTCTGCCAGACCTTCGTCTGCTGGCGGACCTGGGTGAGGTCAGTGAATACAGCGAGGTCGATGTCGGCTTCCAGCGTGTCGCCGGAGTGACACTCGTAGCAGAAGGTCTTGAGCAGCGGTTGGACTTCGGCATTGTAGACGTCGCCGAGCTGGGCCGTGTCGTCGGCCTGCGAGAGCGACGCGAAGAGCAGCACGAGCAGGCACGCCAGTACGTAGGCCGGGCCAATTGGCCCGGCCTTCTGATGCACGACGGAGGCACGGAGGCACGGAGGGGAGGAGGAATTCAACGCCAAGGCGCCAAGACACAAAGACGCAATGGAAAAAGGGGAGGAACTAACTTTGCGTCCTGGTGCCTTGACGCCTTGGCGTTGATTTCTTTGGTTCATGTCAATCTCCCGCATCGCGTCTTAGAGGCTATTGAGTCGCATCCCGCATCGGGGACGGGTTGGATTGCCCATTCGACTTCGGACGGGCAAATGTGCCCGTCCTACGTCACGTCTCCGCCGCTTGCGACAGCACTTGGTCGCGGTCTTGAATCGCCTGATCGATCTCGACCAAGTCCTGGACGGTGAGGGCCAACTCCAACGCCCCCGCGCACTCCTGGATCTGGTCGGGTCTCTTCGCTCCGCACGGTACGACTGTAACCCCCGGTCTGTGGATCGTCCATGCGGTCGGGATCTGAGCCAGCGGGCGGGTGGGCCGAGCGGAGAGGCGTTGCGGGCACACAGCCCCGGCTTACGCGTTTTGAAGTTGCGATATTCGTCTTCGGTGTCCCAAACTGGTCTTGCCAAAAGGCGAATCCTGGTCCATGCACCGGATCATTGGGGGTGCATTCGCCACATGGCGGTACGTCGTTCACTCTGCCCCCTCTCCCTCACATTCGGCTCTGCTTTCGGTGCGGACTCCACTGTGGGGGAGAGGGCCGGGGTGGCCGGATGAAACGGCGTTTTCATGGCTGTCGAGTTGGTGAACTCCGGGCTCCTTCCAGCGTGGTCAGCTGGCCTCCGACTCAAACGCCAGCGAGCCGGGCGGCGTCAGCCCCCGGACTGAGCC
>JANPCU010000142.1:0-3546 GCA_031431195.1 Planctomycetota bacterium
CACCCGGTCTTGAGGACGAACAAAATTCCCTCGATGATCCGCCGCCGATCATGCGGCGGTCGCCCCGTCGAGGCCTCCGGCGGCAACACCTGTGGCCACACCGCCCACGGCTCGTCCGACAATCCATGCCGCGCCATCGCCTACCTCCGTGAACACTGCCCGCAGCGTCCTGGCCAAGGGATTTGCCGGGTGATAGCAGGTTTCTTGGTTATTGGGGCACAGGCAAGTGCCCCGTCAACGCTAGATCTGGGGTTGGTGACAGGCCCACCCGGGAGGAATGCCGTAACCCCCCATCCGAGACTCACGGGGCACTCGGCACATTTCTCCCGCTGACGTTTTTCGTTCGACTCCCTACACTCCCCGCAGTGGCAGTGAGCCACCTCGGTCCTTTCACCACACGGATGTCAGATGATTACGCGGATCACGGGCAAGCTGGTCTCTCTCAACGGAGTCGAAGCGGGGATCGACATCGGAGCCTTTGAATACGAAGTCTCTGTTCCCGACTTTGTGCGGCGACAGCTGCAATCACAGATCGGGAAGGAGATCACGCTGCGGACGATCGAGTATCTCGACGGCAACCCGCAGAAGGGCCGTCTGGTCCCCCGGATCATTGGATTCCTGTCTGACGTCGAGAAGGACTTCTTCGACATGATCTGTTCGGTCGACGGGATCGGCGTCAAGAAGGCGCTGAATGCGATGGTCAAGCCGGTGAGCGAGGTCGCTGTCGCCATCGAAGAGCAGGATGTGAAAACCCTCTCCGCACTCCCCGGTATTGGCCCCGCGATGGCCGAGCGGATCGTGGCCAAACTCCGCCGCAAGATGGCCAAGTTCGCCCTGCTGATCGCGCGTGAGTTCCCGCAGTCGACCGAACCGGCCAGCAGCGTCGTCAGCGACGCCCTCGAAGCTCTGATCGCCCTCGGCCACTCGGCCAGCGATGCCCGCGAGCAAATCGAAAAGGTCATGAAGACCAAAGGCAAGTTCAAGGCCGTCGATGAAATCCTGCTGGAG
Organism: Planctomycetota bacterium; assembly: GCA_031431195.1. GTDB lineage: Bacteria > Planctomycetota > Planctomycetia > Planctomycetales > Planctomycetaceae > TH-plancto1. The sequence continues at coordinate 1,009 of JANPCU010000142.1, forward strand.
GTCTACAACCAGAAACGGGAGAAGTAATCGCGCTGCTGAGAGCAGTTTTCGAACTGGTCTTCACTGGCAGATTTAGAACACTAATCCACGCTAATCATCACTAATCCGGAGCCGGATTTTGAGATGCTGCTCAATTGTTATGCTCTCCAGGATTAGTGATGATCAGTGAAGATTCGTGTTCCCCACTCCGGGTTGAGGGTGAATTCTCACAGAAGACCGATTCTAAAATGCTCTGGTGGGCGACTTACCAGTGTTCGATCGGACCATTGGGAACTTTAATCAGCGCGGTCGGCACGGACGATTCGCGTTCGCCATGCCGCGCGGTGATCTGGGTGACGATGGCCTCGAACTCTTCGACCGTTTGAAATCGACGCAAGCGGTCCTCCAGATCCTCGGGCACACCGAGCCGCGCTCCATACCATCCCGCAAATTTGCGAAACAGCAGGCAGCTGTACTCGGCATGCTGAGCAAACATCAGGTGGAAATGTTGACGCAGGAAGCCGATTTGTTCTGTCACCGTGGGGATGAACTCCGAGTCCTGGCCGCGTGAGGCTTGCTCGATCCTCCGAAAGATCCACGGATCCAGCAGGGCTCCGCGACCGATCGCGACCGCGTGACAGCCGGTGACACGTCGCATGTGCAGTGCCTCAGCAGCCGTCCGGACATCCCCGTTGCCAATCACGGGGATGCGTTCGACGGCCTCGACCACGGCGCGAATGCCGTCATGGCTGACCGACCCATGAAACCCCTGAGCCCGCGTGCGACCATGGATCGTGATGGCAGCCACGCCCAGCTGTTCGAACTCCCGCGCGAGGGCGGGAGCGGTCAGCTGGGTGGAGTCCCAGCCGAGTCGCATCTTGACCGTCACCGGGAGGGAGACGGCGTTCACGACTTGCTCGACCAAGCCGCAGGCTCCGTCCGGGTCGCACATCAGCTTGGCCCCGCCGCCTTGCCCATTGATGTGGGCCATCGGGCAACCCATGTTGAGGTCGATCCCCTGGTAGCCTTGCTGTTCGAGCCAGCGAGCCGCCTTGGCCAGTTCACTGGCCTGACCCCCGAATATCTGAATGGATAAAGGGATGTCGTGGCTGTCGGTCGCGATCAGCTCCATCGATCTGGCGCGTTGACCCAGCAGCATGGTGGCTTGGACCAGATCGGTTGTGGCCAGTCCGAGTCCACCTTGGTCACGGATCACTCGGCGAAACGCCAGATGCGTGTACCCCGCCAACGGAGCCAGAAAATATCGGGACGGCATCACACGCGGGCCAATCGCCAGTGGGGACTCATCGACGGACCAGTCGAGAGGCGGCGCGGGAGCAATCAGGGAGGGGAGCAGCATGGCCACATTCTAAGGACCAATTCAAACGCCGCGTAGGATGGTGCCGTCGGTTTCTCGATCGAAGAGGCGATGCCGCGCCAGTGCCACGTTGACTGGTTGACATGGACCGATCATTGTACCTGTCCAGCGGATCACTTAGTGCCCTTGCATGGACACGCTGGGGACTAGCTGGGTTGCTGGCCCACCCGGTCACGAGCCGCCTCTCTTCTCCGGTCGATCAACCCTTAACCATAAACCTCTTCCCCATGCCCCTCACGCTCTCCCTCCACACTCCGTCGTCCATCCCGCTCGAAGTCGATTCGATCCGCATGGAGAACGTGCGGACGCAATCGGCGGATGATGTGAAAGCGACGCTCATCCAGCGCGGGAACCAGCAGGTGCCCTTGGGGGAGTTCTTCACCGTCAGCGGCTCAGCGAGTGACGATGAGACGATGGTCTGGCAAGGGGATCTGACCAAGGTGAAGTTGATCGGGACCGGGCTGTTGTCTGGCCAGATTCTCGTCGAGGGGAACGTCGGCATGCACCTCGGGGCGGAGATGCGGGGCGGCGAGATTACGGTGCGCGGCAACGTCGGCGACTGGCTCGGGGCCGAACTCCACGGCGGTCGCATTCATGTGCATGGGAACGCCGGGCACATGATCGGAGCGGTCTATCGCGGGGGCCATAAGGGGATGACCAGCGGCGAAATCCTGATCGACGGCGATGCTGGCAACGAGATCGGGAACTCCATGCGGCGCGGCCTGATTGCCGTCGGCGGGAAGTGCGGGGACTTCGCCGGAGTCAACATGATCGCTGGATCGGTCCTCGTCTTCGGCGAGCCCGGCATCCGCTGCGGAGCCGGGATGAAACGCGGGACAATCGGGCTGCTCGGCACCTCGAACCCCGACATCCTGCCGACGTTTCGGTATGCGTGTACCTACCAGCCGACGTTCCTGCGGGTGTACTTGCGATACTTGGCTAACCTCGGTTTCCCGGTCCCGCCGCAGGCGCTTAACGCCAGCTACAAGCGCTACTGCGGGGACATGCTGGAACTGGGCAAGGGCGAGTTGCTGTTCCGGGCGTAAGGCGAGTTTTGCGACCCGTGGGCTAGGCTTACAGCCTGTCATGGAGTGCGGGAGAAAAAAAGCTGGGAGCCAAAACCACCCCCCACTACACTAATTCCCCCACACCGGGACCAGCGTCAGAAAAGTGAAACAAAC
>JANPCU010000143.1:0-7861 GCA_031431195.1 Planctomycetota bacterium
AGGCACACACCGGAGGAAACCCCCGCCATTGTCCCGCCAGGGACACCCGAAAATCGCCCACCGTTTCAACGGGGGGAGGACCGAAACCCCGACGTCGAATGGCGACCACACTCCTTGCGAAGTCTGACGGGTGTGTTCCCACGGACCACTCGTCGAGCAGAAGCCGATCAAACTTCTGCCCAGGCCGACAGCATGGGCCAGACGGTTCGAAACGATGCAATTCAGTCAGCGGCACGGCGACTACTCCCGCCAGAGCCACCGCATCGCATCCGGCAGCACCGCCGCCCCGTGGATGTCGTTGTGCCCACCGGTGCCGTAGACGAATTCGTAGTCGTACTTCTTGAACTTCAGCGAGGCGGCCATCTCCTGGTTCGCCAGTGGCCAATTGCCGTGCTCGTTATCGAGGTCGCCGGAACCGTCCTGCAGATAGACTCGCAGCGGCTTCTGCTCGGTCTTGCGGATCAGGGCCTCACAATTGTGACCCCCACGAATGTTGGTGAAGCTGCCGACGTGGCTGAGCACCTTGCGGAAGTGGTCGGGTCGCTCCCACGCGACGGTGAAGGCACAGATGCCGCCGGAGCTGATGCCGCAGATGGCGTGCAGGTTCGGGTCGTCGGTGATCTTGACGGTCTGCTGGACCTCGGGGAGGATCTCCTCGATCAGGAAGCGGGCATACTGGTCGGACAGCGTGTCGTACTCAAAGCTGCGGTTTTCGGGCTGTGGCTGCCAGCCGGGCTTCTCGGGGAGTTGTTCTTTCTGGTGGCCGGGGTCGATGAAGATGCCGATCGTGACGGGCATCTCTTTCTTGTGAATTAAGTTGTCCATCACGACTGGGGCGCGGAACTTGCCGTCCTCTTTGACGTAGGTATGGCCGTCCTGAAACACCATCAGCGCCGCGGGTTTCTCGACCAGATACTGCGAGGGAACATAGACCCAGAAGCGGCGGATCGTGCCCTCAAAGATCTTGCTTTTCCAGATATGCTCAGTCACGGTCCCCTTCGGAACGCCCTCTTGCCGTTGTGAGTCGGGGCCGAGAACATAGTCCTTGTCGTCGGCGGACAGGTGCGTCGAGAGAGCCAGAATCATTCCACAAATCAACAATCGCATCATTCGGTCCTTGGAAAACCAGGCCACCCGGGGCAGCACGCGGGACGATCAAGAATTCTCTCAATCTGGTGCCCCGCCCCCAGTTTGTCAAACAGGTGCCGCAGGGCACCATCCACTCACTTATACTTCACGCGGGACGGATTGAGACGTACGACGGTCGTCCGTCGCTCTTCCAGAATTTCCTCACGGACGGACGAGGACGTCCGTCCTACGAAATGTCCTTTCCGTTCTCCCCGAGAGGAGTATCGCGACAGGTCACTCAACACACTCCGGCTGGCACTCTGCCCGAGAATTGCGACGTTCATCTCGAATCAGATCTGCACGTATGGGACCAGTGGAGCCCACCGCTGAAGCGGCGAGCGATTGCCGAGTGTCCTTGGTGAGGCCATCAGAGGAGACGGTTCCGGATCGCTCGGAGGAGTGACGCACCTTCCCGGGCTTCATCCGAAGGAACACCGATTGCCCAGTGAATCACCGCCGATAACTCACCCGCGAGGCCAGCGTCTGCTCCATCAGACCGATCATGATCAGCCCCCAGAGCAGCCACCAGCGGACCTCTTCACCCGGCGACTCCCGCCGTAGCCAATCGGTCTCGCCCGGCGTTTGTATTGTGAACTCGATACCGCCCAGCTGCTTTTTGAGCTGATCATCAGTAATCAGTTCCAGCTGACTTTCTTGCGGGGGGACGTTGTAGGCCAGCAGGGTTTCGAGCGAGGTCTGGTCGCGCCGATAACGACGCAGGCCGTACACGCCGGGTTGGTCGGTCTCCCGAAACGTGAAGCTGGCCGTCTGCGTGGCGGGGGCAGCTCCCTCAGCGGCGGGAGCCCCAGCGGCGGGATCGGCCTTCAGCTTGATGATCTGGTCATCGGGGGTCTTGATCTCGATATCATCGCGAAACAGAGCCAGGTCGAGCGTGCCCGCGATCTCCTCGCCGACAGTCTTGAGAGGCAACGCTCGGTCCTTGCGAGCCAGACGTTTCGCGATCTCCAGCTGTGCCACGACAAACGTCGGGCTGGCATTTCCGCTGGCCCAGTTGTTCCAGACCGTGGGCGGCAAGTCGCCGGGTGAGTCGGGATTCAGCGCCAGCTTTTGCAGTGTCTCGGAGAGCGATGCCGGTCCCGCTGCGGTCAGGCAGGTGAGGACGCGGCCCTGGCCATATTCATGTTCGAGCATCAGCGGAGCCCCGTCTCGCAAGCTGGCGATGACGCGCGTCCCATCGGCTGTCGGAACCGATGTCTCGACCGCGAAATAGGCGTTGATCTTCACGAAGTCGATCAGCGGGTTCTCCTGCCCAGACAGAAAGGCAAACACCGGGTGATCGGTGACTACCAGATCGGGAGTCTTCGTCCCTTCCATGGGCGGCAGCAGCGACGGCGTGAACCCCAGCGAGACGGGCAAGAGACCTTTTCCGCCCGCATAAAACTCCTTGTTATAGTACGCGGCGTTAATCGTCTCCCCGACGAAGAAGGCCAACCCGCCTCCCTCGCGCACGTACTTCCGCACCGCCTCGGTCGCATCAGGCGGCAGCTCGGGAACGTTCACCAGATAGACCAGCGCATACTCGGTCAGGTTCCGCTTCCGCAGTCCCTCGGGGCCGTCGATCGTGACGGCATACCCGGTCACCGATTGATCTGCCGCCAAGGCGTCGGCCACGTACAACCCCTGCACTGCACCCGCTGTCCCATCGATGACGAGGACCGGGTTCGCCTGCGGCACGTCGACCGCCAGCCGCCGGATGTTGTCGGCCTCGATCGCGTCGGCTTCGAGCGACACCTCGACGCGGTGCAACCCACTGGTCGAGAAATCGACAGCGAACGTGACCTCGCGCGTTTCACCCGCTGGAACGGGAGGCAGAACTTCGCGGCGGTTCAATGCCTGTCCATCAATCGACACGGCCAACTTCGCCGTCGTGGCCTCGCGTTTGCCCGCGTTGAGCACCTTGGCCCGCATCGAGACTGGCACCCCCACCGCAGCTGTCTCAACGGCCCCGGTCAGTTCGGTGATGGCGAGGTTCTCGTGCTGTTCGCTGACGAGGCGGACGAGGTTGAGGCTGACCTGGGCATTGTCGAGGGCCTCCAGTTCGGTGACGAGTGCCCCGTTGTCGTACCAGTCCGGTTTGCGGAAGTCCGACAACACATGCAGCACTTTTTCACTGGCTCGATCACTCGCGAGGCGATTCCGCACCGCCGTTAGCGCCGCGACCGGACTGCCCGCTTGGAAGGTGCAGGTCAGATCCTGCAACTGAGCGGCGGAGTCATCGAGCAATTGGGAGTCGACATCCCGCTCGGTCAGTCCCGAGGAGGTCTCGGTGGGGCTGGACATCATCACGAGCGTGACACGCTGCGTGCCGGGACGCTCGGCTCCCTGCGCGATGATCCCACGAACGACCTCGCGGGCCTGGTCGAAGGCGCTCGTCTCGCCGACACGATCTCGCATCGACCCGGTGTCATCGAGCAGAATCACATGATGCGTGCGGGCTCCCTGAAAGAGTGAGAGATGCTTCGGATCGAGAATCAGCCGACCGATCAGAGCCAGAATCAGCAGCACCAAAGCGATGCGGGCCAGCAGCAGCAGGATCTGTTCCAGCAGCACCCGGCGGCGGTTCTTCTGCTCGCTGACGAGCAGAAACTCCATCGCCGCAAACCGCACCCGCTTGTACCGCAACCGGTTGATCAAATGAATGATGATCGGCAACGACGCCAACGCCACCCCCGGCCAGAACAGCGCGGGGTTCAAGAAGTGCTGGAGAATCCACGGCGACACGGGGACAGACCCTTTCCCGACTCAATGAGCGAACACATACGGCCAGATTGTAGCGTGCGAGTCCCCCGCAAGTCGCTACTGAACCGCGATAGGCGGGGGCGAGTTTGCACCAGAAAAGTCGGCAGCCGCATCTCTTCATGCCCCCACAACCCACTGGCGGCATGGCATTCGGCGAGGACGCCACTGTGCGGAGAGGGGGCAGGCGTTTCAGGGCTGCTTACGTTTCCGAGGCATGCACATACGGGAATTCTGGCCGATTCTGGCCTCCGACACTCGGCTTGTCTGGACAAAGAGACACTATTTCGCTAGCTTTCGCGGCATCGACTGGTTTTCGAACTCAGCCTTGCAGCATCTTCGTTGGCAAGATGTGGGCTTTCTTTTACCGCAATTCATTGCTGTGGAAAGAGTTGTATCCAGTTGATCACCAAGCTGGTGAGGGCGGGCGGTCCGTCTTTCTAGCGCAACAGATCCAAGGTCTCTACATGGTCGATCGTAATTTACTTCGAGAATTCCCCTGCGACGACGCAGAACTCGAACTCTCGATGGGCATGGCTCTCCGCGAAATTGCCGAAGCCGAAGAACACGCGGACGAACTCTACGCCGAAGCCAGTTCGTTCGATGTCAATCAATTGGTCAAGGGCATTGTTCTTCGTATTGAAGGCGAAGAAGTCCTCGTCGACATTGGATACAAGAGCGAAGGGATCGTGCATCTGTCCGAATGGGGACCGGATGAGGTTGTGCCGAAGCCGGGCGAGACGATCGAAGTCCTTCTGGAGGAAGTTGAAGACGACTTCGGTCTGGTCCTGCTGTCCAAGCGGAAGGCCGACCGGGCCCGCGACTGGGTCTGGTTCGTGGCGAACTTTCACGAGAACGATCGAGTGGCTGGGACCGTGGTCCGCAAGATCAAGGGCGGCCTGCTGGTCAACATTGCCCGCGGCGAGAATTCCGGCCCGGGGGCACAGGGTGTGAACCTGTTCCTGCCCGCCAGCCAGGTCGACATCCGTCGGCCCTCCGACATTGGCGACTTCATGGGACGCAACGTCGAGTGCGTGATCCTCAAGATCGACGAAGTCCGCAAGAACGTCGTCGTCTCGCGCCGCAAGCTGATCGAAGATGTCCGTACGGACATGAAGAAGAAGCTGTTGTCCGAACTGGAAGTCAAGCAGATCCGCAAGGGCACGGTCAAGAACATCGCCGACTTCGGCGCGTTCGTCGACCTGGGCGGCATCGATGGCTTGCTGCACATCACCGACATGAGCTGGAGCCGCATCGGCCACCCGACCGAAATGGTCCGGATCGATGACGAAATCGAGGTCATGGTGCTGCACATCGATCGCGAGAAAGAAAAGATTGCGCTCGGCCTGAAGCAGAAGTTGCCTAGCCCGTGGGACGACATTGATAAGCGCTATCCAGTCGGAGCGCGGATCAAGGGCGAAGTGGTCAACGTGATGAGCTACGGGGCCTTCGTGAAGCTGGAAGACGGCATCGAAGGTCTGGTTCACATCAGCGAAATGTCCTGGACCAAGCGGGTCAGTCACCCGAGCGAATTGGTCAAGTCGGGTGATCCGGTCGACGTGGTCGTCCTCGGCATCAACACTGATAAGCAGGAAATCTCGCTGGGGATGAAGCAGACCCAGGCCAATCCGTGGGACAACGTGACCGCCAAGTACCCCATCGGCCAAGTGGTCACCGGGACCGTGCGGAACCTCACGAACTACGGAGCCTTCATCGAGCTGGAAGAAGGGGTCGATGGACTCCTGCACGTCAGCGACATGTCGTGGACCCGCAAGATTTCGCACGCCAGCGAAATGCTCAAGAAGGGCGACTCGATCACCTGCCAGGTGATCTCGGTCGACGAGCAACGCAAGCGAATCGCGCTGGGCCTCAAGCAGATGGATCAAGACCCGTGGTCGGGCCCGATTCCAGAACGCTACGCCCCCGGCACGATTGTGCATGGCAAGGTCACAAAGATCACCAACTTCGGGGTCTTCGTCGAACTCGAAGAGCAGCTCGAAGGTCTGCTCCACGTCTCCGAGCTGTCCGACCAGAAGGTCGCCAACCCGGAAGAAGTGGTCAAGGTCGGCGACACGATCGAGGTCAAGGTGCTCCGCGTCGATAGTGCCGATCGCAAGATCGGTCTCTCCCGCAAGCTCGACGCCCCGATCGAAGAGTACAAGGCTCCCGCCGGACCGAAGGCGGACGGCGGCGGTGCTGCTGGCGTTCCAGCTGGTCCTCGCGAACTGAAGGGCGGAATGGGCATCACTGTCGGTCCGCTGTTCAGCATGGGCCAGGATGGAGAGGCCCCCACCGATGGCGGGTCCGCTCCTGCTGCTGAAGAGCCTCAGCCCGAGTAAGACCGGACTGAGTGATTCAACTTGGAAGCCGCGAGGAGAAAACTCCTCGCGGCTTTTTTTGATCCTCTGTTGTGCTTCACGCAGACCGAAAGTGACCTAGTGGTCCACTAATTTGAACTTGTCGGGTCGCTACTTTCGCCAGAACGTGGGCTGAGGCCAACAGGCGGTCGCCGAAGCCCACAAGTTGATGTGGGCGGACCACGAGCTGCCACTCGCCAGAGGATGGTTGTCGTCTTGGCATGGCTTTCCAAAGCGGAGTGCAGCGGACACCAGCGAGAATGCGTCGAAGAGTGACAGCTCATTCCCCAGCCATAATCGCTGCCAGAATGTCTACCGCACGGTGGACCTCCTCGGCAGTGGTCCACCGGCCGAGACCAAATCGAATACTGGAGCGGGCCAGTCGGTCGGGAACTCCCAGAGCTGTCAGCACGTGACTCGGCTCGCGATTCGTCGAGGAGCAAGCTGCTCCGGAACTGACGCACAGATCGGATTGCTGGAGCCGGACCAGCAGGGCATCGCCATCGATGCCGGGAATGCCCACACTGAGATTGTGGGGGAGTACGCGGGGTGGCGAGGGATGCCCGTCGACCGGGGATTCAGACACCCCGTGACGAACGATCCCCGGAATTCGAAGGGCCAGTTCACTCCACAAACGGTCGCGCAGCTCGGTCAACCTCGCGGCAGTCGCCTCGCGCTCCTGCTCGCACAATTCCAGAGCCTCGGCAAATCCGACAATCAGAGGCAGCGGCAGGGTGCCGCTGCGAACACCCGACTGCTGCCCTCCCCCATCGATCTGCGGCACCAGCGGGATACGCCCCCGGTCGCGACGAACCACCAAGGCCCCGATCCCCGGTGGGCCGTAGACCTTGTGCGAGCTGAAGCTCAGTAGATCGACCCCAGTCGATCGTATTGAGACAGGGATCTTGCCGACCGCCTGTGTCGCGTCCGAATGCAGCCACACCCCCTTCCGATGGCAAATCTCCGCAATCTCCGGCATCGGAGCGACCGCTCCCACTTCATTATTGGCCCACATCACCGAGACCAATTCCGTCTGTGCCGTGATGGCCCCCTCGAGCTGATCGAGGTCAATTTGCCCGCAGCGATCCACCGGCAGGACCGTCACCGGATGTCCCGCGCGAGCCAGGCGTTTGGCCGGGTCGAGTACGGACCGATGCTCCGTCGCGACCACGACCAGTCCAGGGCGAGCCGCCCCGCCGGACAAGAGTCCCTTCAGCGCCAGATTATTCGACTCCGTCGCCCCACTCGTCCAGACGACTTCATTCGCCTCCACGCCCCACAGCCCGGCCAACCGCTCACGGGCGGATTGCTCGATGGCAGCTGCGGCCAGCCCCCGACGATGACTCAAGCTCGATGGATTACCGAACTGCCCGGAGAGGTAGGGCCACATCTTCTCCAGCACTCGAGGATCGAGCGGAGTGGTCGCGTGATGGTCGAAATCGAGAAGCATCAGAATGCCACGACAGAAGAACTCAGTCTCGGCGACACGAACCGACTCCGCGCCGAGAGAGAGGCGGTCGGAGGACTCGCTCACTGATCGCGGTGAGATGCTTCACACGGAAACATTCCGGCGAGCGTCCCGCGGGAGCCGCATGGGTGGTAAAAAAGAAGCGCGAGTT
>JANPCU010000144.1:0-3924 GCA_031431195.1 Planctomycetota bacterium
GTCGGGATGTCGGGGATCGCCATTGCCGATGGACTCGCGATCACCCTAGTCCAAAAGGACGATCGCCAGTGGCTGCTCGCTCTCGATGCTGTGACTGGCCAAGAGAAGTGGGCCAGCGATCTCACTCCGGCTTACGAGAACGCGATGGGTGACGGGCCGCGGGCCACGCCGACCCTGATTGATGGCACCGCTTACGTCTACACCGGCGAAGGGATCCTCGCAGCTGTCGATCTCAAATCGGGTGTCGTCCGCTGGATTCACAACGTTCCGGTCGAGCAGAAGGCCAAGCCGTCCGAGTACGGCATGTCCTGCTCGCCATTGGTCACGGAGACGCATGTCATCGTGGCGGCAGGAGCAGCGAATGCGACGCTCGTCGCCTTCGAGAAGAAGTCCGGCAAGCAAGCTTGGACTGCTGGAAAGGGTTCCGCTGCGGGGTACTCCTCCCCAGCCCTGCTCACACTCTCCGGGGTTCCACAAGTCGTCGCCTTTGCCGGGAATCAAGCTCTCGGCCACCACCCCCAGACCGGACAACAGCTGTGGAGCTACCCGTTCGTCACCGACTTCAACTGCAACACCGCGACACCGATTGCCGTGGATGGCCACCTGTTTCTCTCAGCGGGTGAGAACCACGGCTGCGTGCTGTTGAAGGTGCCCGCGAAGACGGGCGAGGTCACCGAAGTCTGGTCGTCGCTCGACTCGAAGAGCGTCATGCGAAACGAGTGGCAGACCTCGATCCAACTCGGCGATTACCTGTATGGGTTCGACAACGTGGGCAGCGCGGGACCGGTGACCCACCTCACCTGTATCGAAGCCAAGACCGGCAAGCGAGTCTGGCAACAGCTCAGGTTCGGCAAGGGCAACCTGATCGCCGCCGATGGCAAACTGTGGTGCAGTACGATGGCCGGAGAGCTGGTCATCGTGAAAGCCAGCCCCGATAAGTTCGAGGAGCTCGCCCGCGCCGAGGTCATCGGCGAAACACGCCAGGCCCCGGCGATCGCCAATGGGCGGTTGTACCTCCGCGATGGGAACGAGATCGTGTGCATCAACGTGAAGAAGTCGAAGTGACAGAGAGCGATGACATGCCACCACAAAGCCCAGGGGTTGCAACCCCTGGGCTTTCGCGCGTCTTTGAATTCCAGGTGGACGCCACCCTCCACGGGACGCGCATCGACACGTTCCTCGCGCGCCATCTGCGGAATCATTCGACTTGGCGATTGATGCGAGTCGTCCGCGCGGGGTTGGTGCATGTCGACCATATCCAGGCCGACGAAGCCCAGCGCGTCTACGCCGGGCAAACCGTCCGCGTACAGTTGATCGAGCCGCCCGACCGCGTGCTCGAGTCCGATCCGACCGAAGTGCCGATCGTCTATGCTGACCCGTGGATGCTGGTCGTCGACAAGCCCGCCGGGTTGATCGCCCACCCGACAGGTGAGTACCAGATCAACAGCTTGGCCAACCTGTTGCAGACGCACATCGATCAACTGACCCCTTTGAAGGGCCTGCTGCGGCCCGGCATTGTGCATCGGCTCGACCGGCAGACGAGCGGGCTGATGGTGATCGGCCTGACGCACCAGTCGCACCGCAACCTGTCGATGGGGTTCGAGGCGGGGCGCGTCTCCAAGAGTTACCTCGCACTGACCGAGGGGGTCTTCACAGCCGACACGGGGAGTCTCAAACAAGCCATCGGCCGCGCAGCCACCGGCAGGCACGTCCTCATGTCCTGCCGAGGCGATGCCCGCGAGCCACGCCCCTCGCAGACGAACTACGAAGTGGTCGAGCGGTTTCCGAACCACACTCTCGTTAAGGCCACGCCCTTGACCGGACGCAACCACCAGATCCGCGTCCACTTCGCCCACATCGGCCACCCGCTGGTCGGCGACGAGTTCTACCAGGCCCACGGCCAGTTCCATCCCCTCCGTCCCAAGTTCGTCCCCAATCCGGATGATCCCGACGAAGAGGATCCCGACCCCGGCCCAATCGAAACCGGCCTCCCCATCCGCCGCCACGCCCTCCACGCCTGCCGCCTCGCCTTCGCCCATCCGATCACCGGCCTCTGGATGGAGTTCCACAGCTCCCTGCCACCGGACTTCGTGGAGACGATTCAGGTGCTGCGAGTTCTCGCTGAACCGACAGCGAGCGGGCGGACGTAAGTCCCCCGTGCCAGAGCGACGAGGTCTGCCAATCCGTCGCGTCAGCGCACAAGTACGTCACACAACACGGCGGATTCGCGTCCGCCGCTCGCTTTCGCTCGCAGCACGGACGGGCAAGTGTGCCCGTCCTACGGTCGCATTGACATCTCCGAGCCTCAGCGGGACGATGAGGTCTGATTCATCGTTCGCTTCCTTTCGCCGCCTGGACTCGTCTCGCATGCCCGACCTCGTGCCCACCCATCACTCGCCGCCGCGATTCCGAGTCCGTCGGGCTCTGCTCGCTGTCGGCTGGTTGATCCTCTGCCTGATCAGCTCCTCCACTCACGCTGAAGGCTGGAAGGCCGGCGTCGCCAAAGCCGACATTACGCCCGACAAGCCGATGTGGATGTCCGGGTATGCGTCGCGCGATCACCGAGCAGAAGGCACCCGCACCAAGCTTTGGGGCAAGGTGCTGGTCCTCGAAGACGCTCGCGGGAAGCGAGTCGCCGCGATCACGCTCGATCTGGTCGGCCTGGACCAGGCCACCTCGAACACCATGCGTGAGCGGATCGTGAAAGAGCATGGCCTGGAACGGTCCGGCATCGCCCTGCTCTGCTCACACACCCACTGCGGACCAGTGGTCGGCACCAATCTCATGTCGATGTATACCCTCACCGAGGAGGACCAAACACTCGTTCGCGAGTACACCTCGGGACTCATCAACGAAGTCGTCACAGCTGTCGGACAAGCCCTGTCCGACCTCACACCGGCAGAGCTGACATGGAGTTCGGGCAAGACCGGGTTCGCGGTCAATCGCCGGACCAACAAAGAGGCCGAAGTCCCCATGCTCCGGGCTAACAAGGAGCTGCTCGGCCCCAGCGATCACGAGGTTCCCGTCTTACAGGTCAGTAGCGGCGACCACATCAAGGCCATCGTGTTCGGGTATGCCTGCCACGCCACGACGCTGTCGTTCTTCGAGTGGTGCGGTGACTACCCCGGCTTCGCCATGCAACAGATCGAGGAGGACTACCCCGGCACGCAGGCGATGTTCTGGGCCGGATGTGGAGCCGACCAGAACCCTCTGCCCCGCCGGACCGTGGAACTGGCCCAAGAGTACGGAAGCCGCCTCGCGACAGAAGTCGAGACAGCTCTCATTTCCAATGCGTCCCCGATCAGCGGCGATCTCGATGTTCGCTACGAGGAGACCGAACTCGCCTTCGCGACGATCCCCAGTGCCGAGCAGGTTAAAGCCCAGCTGACCTCGTCCAACATCTACGAAGCGGGTCGGGCCAAGGCTCTCCAGAAAGAGCTAGCGGCCAGCGGCTCGATCCGCCCGACATACACCTACCCCGTGCAAACCTGGCAGCTCGGCGATGGCCCAGTGTGGGTGATCCTGGGCGGTGAGGTGGTGGTCGATTACTCGATCCGCCTCAAGACTGAAATCCGGACGCAGTACGGACCGCAGCCCGTGTGGGTGGCCGGGTATGCCAACGACGTGATGGCCTACATCCCCTCGCTGCGAGTTCTGAAAGAGGGCGGGTACGAGGGGGAAGGAGCCATGCTCTACTACGGCCTTCCCAGCAAGTGGGCCGAGTCGGTCGAGGATCAGATCGTGGGCACTGTGCATGCTCAGGTGAAATCACTTCGAGAGACCAAGCCTCCGGTGAAGTAGAATTCCGCTGAGCTCAGGCTGCCTCTGTACCCCGAAGGGGTGACAGGGGATAGCCCAGGGTTGGCGACGAAGGAGCCTATCCTGGGTCCAGAGGCTGCCAGGGATCGAACCCTGAAGGGGTTC
>JANPCU010000145.1:0-15789 GCA_031431195.1 Planctomycetota bacterium
CGACGTTGCCCATGCCCAATGGTGGGCCTGCGCCCCAAGCGGCTGGTCCCACCCTACGGGGCTCCGTGCCGTGGTGAATTCCTCGCGGCATTGAGGTTTAGGGCAGATTCAGAATCTATCTTCTGTGCCCATTCACAAGTCCCATAGACAGGAATGTCTCTGACACTGAGCCGACATCCCTGTCTGCTATTCCCGCAATCCAATTCTGAAACTGCTGGAGTGCATTTTGTTATTGCCGAATCAATTGCTCATGGGCGCGAAGGTCTTCGATCCGCTCTCGTAACTCGGCATGGGCCAGTTCAAAGGCGGCAATCTCCGCGATGATCGTCTCTCCCTCCCGCATGAGCATACGGGGGTCATCGGTCTGCGAAAACGAGTGGTTGATGCGACTCAAAGCCGGGCCAATTCGATCCCGAAGTGTGTTGAGCAGCACCAACGCCGCTTGCTGTCCGTCTTTCGCAATGCGGTGAACTTCCGTGCGATCTTCAAACTGCTCCTGGGGTGTCAGCTTGCGAATCTTTGCATCGGCCCGCTGGTTCAACTCCTCCATATTCACGAGGCGGCCGAACGGGTTCACGGCTTTTTTCTTCTCTTCCGTGATGGCGTAGGACCGCTCTAGTCCGCGTTTGGCTTTTTCAAAACTGGGGTCGAGCTCCAAAGCTTTGTGGAAGTGGAACTGGGCCTGCTGAATGTTGCCCATCTCCAGATAGAGATTGGCCAGGTTTTGAATGGCGTCCACCATCTTCGGATTGATCTTCAGCGCTTCTTTGTAGGCGGAAACGGCCAAATGCGGTTGGTTCAGACCCTTCTGCGCGATCGCCAGATTGTAGTAAGCGGCGGTGTTTTTACGGTCCCGTGACACTGCCAGCCGTAGAGTCTTGGCCGCTGCCTGGTAGTCTCCCATCCGGTTCTGGACCGCTCCCAGGTTAATCATCGGGTCGATGCGGCGTGGGTCAAACTGGGAGGCCTTCTGAAAATGTTCAGCGGCCTTCGCGTAGTCCTTCCGGGCGAAATAGATTGCCGCCAGGCTCTCGTGGGCAGGAACATGCCGAAGATTTTCCAGAATGGCCTGCTCGAACATCGCGAACGCTTCGTCGACCTTGCGTTCCTTGAGCAGGGCCTTTCCTTGTTCACACAGCAGGTCAGCCTTGGACGGAGCAGCCATCGTGCAGCCTTAATTCAGTGAGGGACAAACGGGATGTGTGGCATGGTCTGATCCAGAGTGTTTGATGGAGTATACCCCGGACTCGGAAGCCTGAACACGCCGATCTCGGCACCCCGGTCGCCATTGAACATTCGGCGTCTATCCTTGAACATCTGTGTTGTCCTCTGCTTCCTTCGGCGAAACGATGTCCATGCCTACCGAACCGACCACGATCATCCCGCAGCCCGCCAACCAGACGGCGGTCTTCTCCGCTCGGAATGTGACAAAGGTCTACCACATGGGGGAGATCGACATTCACGCCTTGCGGGGAGTGGACCTCGATCTGTTCGAGGGTGAACTGGTCG
This sequence comes from Planctomycetota bacterium, assembly GCA_031431195.1. Classification (GTDB taxonomy): domain Bacteria; phylum Planctomycetota; class Planctomycetia; order Planctomycetales; family Planctomycetaceae; genus TH-plancto1. The sequence continues at coordinate 1,510 of JANPCU010000145.1, forward strand.
TCCTGCTGGGCCCCTCGGGCAGCGGGAAGTCGACGCTGCTGAACATTCTGGGAGGACTGGACATCCCGAGTGCGGGGTCTGTCCGCTACCGCGATATCGATCTGACCCACGAGTCGGACGCCGGGTTGACCCGCTACCGGAGGCGGCATGTGGGCTTCGTGTTCCAGTTCTACAACCTCATCCCCAGCCTGACCGCGCGCGAGAACGTGGCCCTCGTCACCGAGATCTCGACCGATCCGATGACCCCGGAGGAGGCCCTTAAACTCGTGGGCCTCGAACACCGCATGGACCATTTCCCCGGACAACTCTCCGGCGGCGAACAGCAACGAGTCGCCATTGCCCGCGCCGTCTCGAAACGCCCGCAGGTTCTCCTCTGCGACGAACCGACTGGTGCTCTCGATGTTCATACCGGGATTGTTGTTCTGGATGTCATTCAGCGGATCAACCGCGAACTGGGGACAACGACTGCTGTCATTACGCACAACGCAGTGATCTCGAAAATGGCCGATCGGGTGGTGTCGATTTCGGATGGTCGCGTGGTGGGGGTGCAGACGAATGAGACCAAGGTCGACGCGAGTGCGCTGGAGTGGTGATCCCGCTTCGCAGCTGAGAAAAATATGGGGCGGTGCTTGGACGGATTCGAAGAGACTCTCCTCGCGAGATCAAACGAACCATCGAGAATTCGAATTGAATCCCGGTTGCAAGCTCTCAGTGATTCGAATTAGACTCCTTATGCTTATGTTTGAGCGACTTCTCTTCGGGTTGATCTTGGGGTTGAGCGATGTCCAAAGTCTTGACCATGTGTCCGGGTTGCACCTCAAAAATTCGTGTCCCGGATAAGTATCTGGGGCAGAAGATTTCCTGCCCCAAATGCCAGGGAATCGTGTTGGTACAAGACATCGAAGCTGGAGAGTCGGAGCCGGTAGAACTCCCCCGTCCGGTGGCCAAGGCCCCTGCGAAACCAGTGGCTCGATCGGCACCGCCCCCCATTCCCCGCGCGGTGGCACCCGCCGCGAAAGCGGCTCCGCCCGCGCGGCCACGGAAGCCAGCGCCCGTTGAGGTGCTCGACGATTTCGAGGAAGTCCCCGACGACGACCTGTTTGAAGAGATCGACGAGGATGATCGCCCGTCCTCGAAGTCACCCAAAAGCAGGAAGAAGTCCAAAGCGAACTCCCTGTCTTCCAGGGGCCGCACACGCCGCAGCTCCTCTTCGGGCGGCATGAATGGGGGGCTGATGATCAAAGGCGGGCTGATGATCGTGGGCGCGATTGTGTGGTTCGTCGTCGCCTTCGTCGCATTTGATCGAATCTTCTTTTACCCACCGGTCCTGCTCGTGATCGGAATCGGGACGTGCATCAAGGCCATGATGGGCAGCGACGAGTGACACACAGATCACCGTGTCGTTGGCCGTTCGGTGCCAACGGTATGGCGACCCGGCTTCACGCAGTGGCGATGAGTCGAATCTCATTTGCGAAATGAGTGTTGGAAGGGGCACAAGGCATCCGGTTGATATACTTCGCGCGGGGATCAATGAGACATTTCGTAGGACGGAGGTCCTCGTCCGTCCGTGTGGAGCGACGGACGAGGACGTCCGTCGTACGCCTCAATCTCGCCCGAGTGAACTAGAATAGTCTCCCGGCCACCCCGCTCGTCGGGGTGGTTCTCGCTCTGGTGCGCGACGGTAGGCCACCACCGCGGGAACTACGGGGACCAGCCCCTGTGGAGGGGAAGGCATTTCTGCCCGCCGGCCTTGATCCTCAATCCCGCGAGGAATTCACCACGTCGGCACAGAGGCACGAAGAAGACCTCCACCGACCCCCGCCTCATCGAGTGCCTCGACCGCCACAGCCAACCCTCTGAAATCTGTGAAAATCTGTGTCATCTGTGGATGAACAACCTTCAGGGGAGAAGGCCGATCCAGAAGAATTTTGTCCACAGATATCGCAGATTTTCACAGATTCATGGGACAGCGCCACGTTGGGTCTTTCGTGTGGAAAAACACAGGACGGCGTGTCGGCCAGAGCGGCACGGCGTCAGCCTGCCGAGGCGTGTCCTCAGGGCAAACGTGGGGTCGATGGCGAGGGCCTCGACAGGCTGACGCCTGCCGCTCCTGCTCGCTGATGCGTCGAGTCAGCGTCTAGGGGCATCACTCGTCCGGCGATGAGTTTCCCCCGGGCTGCCGGGCGGGTTGGGCACGCTTCTCGGCGGGGACCAGTTTGTCGAGGACTCCGTTCACGAATTGTGAGGAGTCTTTGGTCCCGAATGTCTTGGAGAGTTCAAGCGCCTCGTTGATCGCGACTCGATGAGGCACGTCCGTAAACAATAACTCGAATGCCCCCAGACGCAGGACGTTCCGGTCGGTGATGGCCATACGACCCAGAGACCAGTTCTGAGCGACCTCTTCAATCTTCAGGTCGAGTGCCGGGCGCTGATCCATGGTCCCCGAGTACAGCATCCAGGCGAACTCAAACATCTCCGGATCATCGACGATCCGCTCCCGCATCTGTTCATGCACGACGGTCTTCGGAAGGTCCGCGTTGCAGTCTGCCTGGTACAGCATCTGGACAACGAGTTCACGGGCTTTACTGCGACGCGACATAGAGGAACCGAGAATGAATCAAACGGGGAGAGAAACGCAACGAACACAGACGATTTCAACCAGAGGCTCCGGTCGCTGACGCTTCCGGCTCACGACAGCGAACCGTCAGGGTAACTTGCGCAGGACATCGATCAACTCAATCGCAGCCAACGCGGCCTCGGTCCCCTTGTTGCCGACCTTGCCCCCGGCCCGGTCGAGTGCTTGCTCCATCGTGGGGCACGTCAGCACCCCGAACAACACGGGCACGCCGGTTCGCTGACCCGCTTGCATCAACCCCTGCGCTGTCGCGTGATTGATGTACTCGTGATGAGTCGTCGACCCTTGAATCACAGCTCCCAGAGCAATCACGGCGGTGTACTTGCCGGAACTGGCCAGCTTTTCCGCGACCAGTGGTAGCTCAAACGACCCCGGCACCCACACAGCGGTGATTCGAGATTCCGAGGCTCCATGCCTCCGCAGGGTCGACACGGCCCCTTCGAGCAACCGTGAGGTGACCAGGTCGTTGAATCGTGCCACCACGATCGCGAACGAGTCGTCGGACCGTGCCAGTAACTGACCTTCCACCGTGTGAACCATTTTGCCGTGAGTCTCCGAAGTGTCTCCGCCGACCGACAGGGGCTGCGGAACACTTTATGATAACGGGCTGGAGATCAGTTGGCGAATTGGGGGCCAAGATTCGACACAACTCGATGAATTCGGCAGCGATTCTGGGGTGTTTCCCCCCCACGCAGTGCCTGCTATTCGGCGAGCGGTCGGAAATAAGTTTGCTGTAAGGCGAGCGGCCAGACTTGGCGTCCCGAAAGACTGACGAAGTCTGGCGGGTACGCGATCACTGGCCGATCGCCTGAGTGAATTTCCGCAGCTGCTAGAGCAGTTTCAGAATGGGTCTTCAGCCAGAAGGCAGACAGGAATGTCTGTCCCACTTCAGTGGCACAGACATTCCTGTCTGTGCGAACTGAAGACAATCTCTGAAAGCGCTCTAAGGGGATGATTCAGGGGTTTACCGGGGCCGGTATGGGGGCCGCACCGGTGACTGCGAGGTGTCAGAGAAGCCGCTGGAATGACTCTACGGCAGCAGCAATTCCGGTGAACCGCTGGAGCGGCTGTCCGGGAGCGGTGGGTTGTCTTCGGGGCGGAAGGTGAAGACGGCGGAGAGCTTGGTCTCGGTCGAGTAGTTCCGAGTTGCGGCGTGGAAGGTCAGGCAATGGAAGAACAGCACGTCTCCAGGTTCCAGCGGAGCGTGGACCACTTGCGCCAACAGAGGCTGATTGGCGGGATGATCTTCGCGCAGGAACATCGCGTCATCGAACTGCTCACGATCAAACCTCATCCGGTGTGTGCCCGGAATCAGCTTCAGGCACCCATTCTCGGGACGTTCATTCCCCAGAGCCAGCCAAACATTGACCAGTTCCGGGCGAGCGAATGACCAGTAGCGGATATCTTGGTGCCAGCCGGTATCGCTGCTATGCCGGGGTTCCTTGGTCATCACGCAATTGTGATGAGCCAGCGGGCAAACCAGCTTCGGCCCGAGGAGTTGCTTGAGCCGGTTGAGCATGCCGGGCAGGGTCACCCATTGCAGGAAGGCGTAATCGCGGGTCAGGGCCTGCTTCAGACGCCGCACAGTGCGGCCCCCCTCGGCCTCGTGCGAGGACGGAGCACCAGGGTAGTGCAGGTCGGCCTCGAACTCGACCGGCTCGATGATCCGTGACAGTCCCTCGAGTGTGACCTGCCGCATCCGCTCCAATAAGGGGGCCGGTACTAGTCCACGTACGATGAGATAGCCGTCCCGGTGGAACAGCTGGACTTCGTCAGGAGAAAAGGAGTCGGTGGGCACGATTCCAGTTTAGCAATGTCGCGAAGTCTAAGGAAATCGACAGGCAACGGATGTCCTCTTCGTGTGTGCATCAAAAAAGTAGGCACAGACAGGCGGAATAGAAACGCAGAGTGCGCCGAGGACGCGGAGTTCCGCAGGCATGGCTTTCTATGCGTACTCTGCGTTTCCATTATTCGAGACGCTGGACCGAGCGATTTCCTGGGCGGCTTTGTTCCAGAACCCGTGTTCTTCCGGTGTCTGACGATCTGTGGAGAAACTCTGCCGAATTGACTGACGCACACACGTCCGTCTTTCAACGAGACTCACTACTTGGCCTCGGGCTTGGTGAGCAGGATCTGGTCGCCGGTTTTGAGGCCCGACTTGATGTGCGTGCGAGTCGCGCTGGCTTGCCCGACCTCGACGGACTGCTGGCGAGGCTCTCCCCCGGCCACGGCCAAGTAGACGTAACGCTGGCTCGGATCGTCCTCGTCGGCAAACACCGCTGCGGACGGAACTGCGACCACGTTGGCTTCCGAGAAGACGACGAGACGAATTTTGCCCGTCATGCCCGTCATGATGCGGGGGCGAACCGGAGCTTTCTCGGCGGCGACAAAGGCCGCCGAGTAGATGCCATCCTTGGTAAAGATGTTGGAGATGGCTTTCAGCTCGCACTTCACGGGATCGCCCATGTAGGCGGTTTCGGTGAAGTGACCGAACTGGCCGGATTGGCACTGTCCGAGATCTTTCTCCGGGATTTCGGCCCAGAGGATCGCTCCCTTGGTGGTCGGAACGACCGTCAGAATCACTTGATGCGGGGAGATCGAGCCACCTCGCCGCAGGCTGGTCCGCATCGCATCGGTCGTCAACCACTTGCCGCGTTCCGCTTCTCCGTAGACCACGAACCCCTCGATGGGGGCCTTGAGTTCCAGCCACTCACGATCCTTCGTCAGTCGCTCCACCCTTTGGGCCAGTTGCGACTGCCCGTGTTCCAGTTTCTCCAGTTCGACCTTTTTCTGGCTGAGGGTCAGCGGCAGGTTGACCTTCGTCTTGGATAAAGCGAGGGCTTCGCGGTCCTTGGCGATTTCCTTTTGCCGTTTCTCGCGGGGGAGTTCCTGCTCCAGTCGGCGGTCGTGATTCACCTGAGAAAACTTCAACGTGAACTCGGCCCGTTCGACCTCGCGTCGGGCTCGCTTGAGGATGATCTCCTCTGTCTCTTCGGTCAGGTCATCCGCCTTGTACATCTTCTCCAGCTGGGTCAGCTCCTCTTGCGAGCCTTCCAGCATTTCGCGAATCGACTTGAGGTTTTCATCGACCGTCTGGCGTTCGAGGGCCTCTCCCGTTTTCAGGAAGAAGTCCCACTCCTCGGCGGCGACTTGGGAGGAGCGTTCAGCGGCTTCGAGATCCAGCGGGGCCGATTTATCGAGGAGTTCGAGTTCGATTCGCGCGAGCTTGATGGCGAGTTCGCCCGCTTCGACCTGGAATTTCAGGTCTTCCATTTCCCGGTCGAGCGCCTTCGACTCGAACTTCACGAGAGAGTCGCCCTCTTTGACGGGAGATCCATGTACGACGGCTGTCTCGACGGTGAATGTGGTCCACTCTTCGGGCTTGATCTGGACCTCGACGGCTCCTTGCAGTTCGAGGGCTGCGTCGAGTGTGATCGCTGCCTCGAATGGTCCCGAGGTGACGGGGTGCGTCTTGGGCGGGGCAGGGTCCTCGGCACGTGAGGCGACGCCGACGCCGAGAATGGTGAATGACAACACGAGAGTGGCAATGCGTGTGAACATCTCAGTCCTTGAAACAATCGTTGACGTGCCAGACTTCCGAAGTCTCTCAAGACTTCGGAGGTCTTTGTCGACACTTTACGCCCGCGCGAACTCGAACATCGGCGTCGACAGATACCGCTCTCCTGAATCCGGCAGGATCACGACGATGGTCTTCCCGGCGTTCTCCGGACGGGCGGCGACCTTGAGGGCGGCGGCCATCGCAGCCCCACAACTGATGCCGCAGAGGATGCCCTCTTCGCGGGCCATTCGTGGGGCCATTTCGAGCGCCTCGTCGTCCGTGATTTGTATGACCTCGTCGACGAGGCTCATGTCGAGATTGTCGGGGATGAACCCGGCACCGATGCCTTGAATCTTGTGCTTGCCGCGCGGTCCGCCAGAGAGGACGGGGCTGCCGGTCGGCTCGACGGCGATCGACTGAATTTTCTTGCCGCGGACTTCTTTGAGGTAGCGAGTGACGCCAGTGATGGTGCCACCGGTGCCGACTCCGGCGACGAAGATGTCGACCTTCCCCTCGGTGTCTTCCCAGATTTCGGGGCCGGTGGTCTTGACGTGAATGGCTGGGTTGGCGGGGTTCTTGAACTGCTGCGGGATATAGAAGTTCGGGTCTTGGGCGATCTCTTCGGCCTTGGCGATCGCGCCGGGCATCCCGTCGGCCCCGGGGGTGAGAATCAGATTGGCCCCGAAGGCCTTGAGCAGCATCCGCCGTTCAACCGACATTGTGTCGGGCATCGTGAGGGTCAACGGGTAGCCCTTGGCGGCACAGACGAAGGCCAGCGCGATCCCCGTGTTGCCGCTGGTCGGCTCGACAACCTGCATGCCAGGCCGCAGCTTGCCGGTCTTCTCGGCGTCCCAGATCATGGCCGCCCCGATGCGGCACTTGACGCTATAGGCCGGGTTGCGGCCCTCGATCTTGGCCAGCACCGTGGCCTTCAGCCCCAGAGTCAGGCGATTGATGCGGACCAGTGGCGTGCGGCCGATCGACTCGGCATTGTCGGAATAGACCGGCATGAGTGGCTCCCTCCGTGGGTGGTCGACGAGGACACGGTCGCTGTCGACCCTGTCGATGATCTTTCGGATTATGGAGAGTCGCGTCCCGGCCAGCAATGGCGCATTGCCGGGGAGTGCTTGTGCGCGTGCGAGGTAAACTTTTCGAGCCGGCGAATTGGCAGAAAAATCAGGATGGTCTGACCTGATGAGGTGGAGGATACCAAGAGATTCCCCATGAATCGGTGGGCCATTGTCAGGGCTCCAAATCGCGACAAAACCATGGACGGATGAGGCCGCAGCCATGTCCTCGGAGGTGGGTTGATCACGGTCTATACTTGATGCGGGGAGAAATGAGAAATTTCGTAGGACGGACGTCTTCGTCCGTCCGTGTGGAAAGCCTCGCAGAGCGACGGACGCGGACGTCCGTCGTACGTCTCATTCTGGCCCGCGCGAGCTAGAATCAAAGCCGGAACGGAATGAACGCCGCTCTACTTCGCAGGCTGGCTCAAGCACGCGGTGCCGATCAGCCGGACCAGGCGGTTGGAGAGTTCGACCAGCGTGGCCACGTCGATCTCTTCCGCGCGGGCGTTTTCGCCGAAGCCCATGCCTTGCAGTAGTTCGACGATCTGCGGTTTTTCGATGTGACCTTTATACACGGTGGCCAGCGCAGCTCGCAGATGCTTTCGCCGCAGCGTGAACACCCGCCTCAGAAAGTCGTGGAAGAACTCCCGGTGCTCGATTTTCGCGGCCAGTTCCGGGTCAGGCGTCACGAGAACCACAGCGGAGTCGACCTGCGGGCGGGGCCAGAAGACCTGCGGGCCGAGCTTCTTGAGGACGCGAATCTGGCACTGCGACTGGAGCCAGATCGCCATCGCTCCGTACTCGCCGGTGCGGGGGGCGGCCATCATCCGCTCGCCCATTTCGAACTGGACTGTGACAACCATTCGCTCCCACGGGATATCCGTCGCGATCAGGTTCCCGATGATCGGAGCGGCCACATGGTACGGCAGATTGGCGGTCAGCTTCAGCCGCCGATCCGGCTCGCGGGCCAATTCGCGACGCACGGTGTCGAGCACTTCGGGGTGCAACTGGTTCTTGTTCTTGAGAGCGTCGGTGTGGAGCAGCGTGACGTTTTCAAGACCCGCAGTCGCTTCGAGTGCGAGACCGTACACGTGCTTATCGATCTCGACCGTGACGACATGCCCAGCATGAGCGGCCAGGAAGGTCGTCATCCCGCCGGTGCCGGTGCCGATCTCCAAAGCCACATCGCGGGAGTCAAGTTCGGCATGCCGGACGACGAACTCGATCAGGTTCAGATCGATCAAAAAATTCTGACCAAGGTCCGAGCGCGGGTGTATCCCGTGGGCCTCGAACAGCCGGATCAGGTGAGAGCGAGTCTGGCGTTCCGAAGCGTCCACCGGCGTTGATTCTCCGAGGTAGCGACGTTCGCCAGAACGTGGGGGACTTGGCGAAGAACTACTGGGGACAAGGACGATGTCTTCGTCCTCTGAACTCTGTGTGACTCATGTGTGCAATGTGCATACGTATCGCCATGTCAGGGCGGTCTCTGTACCCCGAAGGGATTAGAGAAGATAGCCCAGGGTCGCGACCGCAGGGAGCGCATCCTGCGAAACGTGGACCCCGACAGCCTCAACCCTGAAGGGGTTGTACACTCGCGAGACACGTGAGTGACCAGTGTAGAACCCCTTCAGGGTTCGATCCCCACTGGCACGTTTTCCCAGGGTATGCTCCCTGCGGTCGCCAACCCTGGGCTATCCCCTGCAACCCCTTCGGGGTACAGAGGCACCCTCACTTCAGTTCGACTCACACCGAGAGGACACACGGGGATTCGCCCACGCTCTGGCGAGCGTCGCTGAGAAAGAGAAACCCAACAAAAAAACGCCCACTGCTGGGCGTTCTTCGTCTCCATCACCATGTTCTGAGCGGAGAGGGGGGGATTCGAACCCCCGGTCCCCTTTCGAGGACACAACATTTCCAGTGTTGCACAATCGGCCGCTCTGCCACCTCTCCGTTGTCTCTGTCTGCGTGGCCGACACGGAGACTACTCCGCGGCGTCCTTGGCAGCCCGGCGGGCGACCACTTCGGCCTGCAGAGCTTCCTTATCGGCACAGCGATTCAGCCGATTGGTGATTTTGCGGACCTCCGCCCGAGCTTCGCGCCAGACTGGGCACTTGCGCAGAAGCTTTTCCTGGGCCTTGCCAGCTGCGCCCTCAGTGTCCATTTTCTGGGTCAGCTTCTCCAGCCGAGTCTTCGCCAGACCCACCTGTCGCTCCAACAACGCACGATCCAAAGCCATGGCAGGCATTCCTTTCAGTCGATTTGGGATCCCAACGGGAAGCCAAGCATTTTGGCAGAGAGCTTCCGGAAATGCAAACTCGACCGGACGGAGTTTCGATCACGGTGTCAACGGCTCGTTTCGGCTGTCTATCACAGGGTTTACGTGGAGTGACAGACGATCCATCCCAGACAATGGCCAAGTGCCTCCCACACAAAAAAAGGGGATGCCTGATGGCGATCCCCTCATTCCTGTTCGAGCCAGTTGTGAACACTCGTGACCGCTGTGAGTCACTTTTTCACGGGAGTTGTCGTCTTCGAGTCATTCGTTGCAGTATTCAGCGGACGAGCCCCTGTCTGAGCCGGACGAACTGCCGGAGCGACGGCGGTACTGGCAGCTGCGGGGGTTCCCTTGACCCATTCGGCGGTCGACCAAGTGCCGTGCGATTCGACGACGCTGGCCCCGAGGTCTTGCAGTAGTGACCGGAACTTGGCCGAGGTCATCTGCTCGTTGGCAACTGCCCGCTGCATGACAAACCGGCGATTGTTCGGAATGTAGGCGAACATCTTGCCGTCACCCAAGCTATCGTTCTCAGCCAGCAAACGCAGCAGTGCGGCACGCGGGACGGCTTCGGACGACTTGGGGAGTTCATCGAGCCACGCCATCAGCCACAATGACTGTTGATCCTGGCTGAGGACAGCCGACATGGACAGCGTCCACTCGGTGCCGTCCATCTCGGCCCGGAAGGCGAAGTCGTAGCGTTGGAGTTGTTTCTCGGGCTTCAGCCCCAGGGCATTCACCATCTGTCCCAGGCCGTCTTCGTCCACCCCACCCGGCTGCAGCGGCAGTTTGGCGGCCTCGGCAGAGATGATGTTCGAGGCGGGAGCCGCTGCCGCTGGAGCCGCGACGGCGGGACGGGCTGCCGGTACACCAGCCACCGGGGCCTTGGCGACGGGGGCCTTTGACAAGGGAGCCCTGGCAGCCGGAGCTTGTGCCAAGGCGAAAGCAGCCATGCTTCCGGTCAACGCCACAGTGGCTGCACCGGTCCAGATCCATCGGTTGAAACCACTACGCATCATGCACACTCCCTGGTCATGTTCGGCGGCTTCGAACAGCCCCCCGCCGACCGTGTTCGAATACTCGCATCGCGTACGCCTAGCGTCTCACTTTGATCACATGATCTTGTGGTTCACTAGTCGGATGCGTTCGCAGCGAGCCAGCTGGGGCGTGCTGCCCAAGGCACCGGATTCTCTAGGAAATCAGGTGGTCGAGGCAGATTTGCGACCAGGTTTCGAACTGATCTCGGGCGAGTATCAGTTCTGACGGCTTTGCGAATCCTGTCTCTTGTATCGACTCTTCACGGGCCCGAACTTTGGGGTCATCGATCTCAAATAAATGAACAATTCCCAAGTGGACCTTACCCACCTCGGTCACATCGTCGTTAATCAGGCCAATACACCGTTCTGTATATTTTGACTCAAGAAACACCTCTTCCTCGATCTCGCGGCGCATCCCCTCGCGGTAAACGCTGACCGCGTGCTGGTCGATCGACGAGATGTGCCCCCCGACCCCGATCGAACGCTTGCTGAGCAGCCGGGTCTCTCCTTGTCCCTTGCCGCGCCGGTAGGAGAAGATTTCGCCGTTACACATAAAGATGCAGTATGGGATCAGCTGCTTGAAGCTGGGGTCTTGCTCGACTTCGTTACGGGGACGGTAGCTGGTGTAAGCGGGGTCGAGCAGTGTTTCGAGGTACGGGGCGATGTCAAGCTGGAACCCCTGGAAATGGCCGACTTCATGGAACAGAGAGGTGGGAACTACGAGAACATGTTCCACGGTTTGGGTGTCAGTCGTCATGAGTGGGAGCCTGATATGAAGTCCGTGGGGATTGGTCTGGGCAGGGTATCTGTGTGAAGGTGAAGTCTCAATGGAGCGGGGACACGGCATCGCAGCTTTTCACTCAAAGGGGAGCTGTCAACTTATTGCTGGAAGCAGATCGCACCGCATGAAACGGATGGGGATGAGTCCAACGGCCATTCAGTGGAATCCCCATCAACTGTCCCATCCACACTTCGACTTGGCGCGGGGAGAAATGAGACATTTCGCAGGACGGACGTCCTCGTCTTTCCGTGTGGAAGACGCCGAGGAGGGACGGACAAGGATGTCCGCCGGACGCCTCAATCTGTCCCGTGTGAAATATCATATTGGGGTTCCCCTCTCGAGCGGGCGAAGCTCAATCCCAAGTCTTGGTGTGGATGAGGCTCTTGTTCTTCACCCCCGCCTGGAAGGCCAAGTTCTCGACAGTAAACGCTTATTGCCAAACCTGTTATGACATATGACATGTTTTTTTGTCAAAAAGGGGAACTGAGGCATTGACAGTGCGGATCGTTTACATATCATATTGAGACTGAATCTCAATATCAAGTCAGCCAACGCAGCCAGCCTCCGTCTGCTCTTTGCAGATGCCAGCCACGCACGGGTGACACGCGGTCTTCGCAGCGTGCAAAGACCGCTTCCCCTTCGGTCTGGTCTCTCAGGAGAGTCTGATGAAGACTTCTGCATTTCGGAGCCGTCGCGGCTTCACGTTGATTGAATTGCTGGTGGTCATCGCCATCATCGCTGTGCTGATGGCTCTGCTGTTGCCCGCGGTCCAACAGGCTCGCGAAGCGGCTCGGCGGTCGCAGTGCAAAAACAACCTCAAGCAGATGGGCCTGGCGGTTCACAACTACCACGACACGTTCAACAAATTCCCTCGCGGGGACCTTGACGGAACATATGGCAAGACGAGTGCCTTCGTCCCGATTCTGCCGTATCTCGACGAATCGCCGATGTATGCCCTGTACGACTTCAATGTCGCCAGCACCAACGCACTCAATAAGCAGGTCGTCTCGCAGATCGTCGAAACGTATCTGTGCCCCTCAGCTGTGATTCGGCGTCCGGTTCCGATCACTGGCTGCGATGCGAATGATCGCGCCCCGGGGACGTATGCGGTCAGCAGTGGGTCGCTCGACCCCTATGGCACGACCGTGGGTGGGAACCCGAACAACGGGATCTTTACGAATCAAGGCAGTGCGGTTACTGGCCTGCGAGATGTCATGGATGGCACCTCGAACACGATCCTGATTGGCGAGTCGGCCTGGAACTTCCCGGACTACCTCTTCACCAGCGGACCGTGTGCCGGGCAAGTGCGATTCGGGTTCACGTATTGGTCTTCGCCTTACCCATTGGCCACGTTTTTCACCACACAAGGCCCGTTCAACCCCAAGACCCGTAACGGCGATTCACGTCGGCTGGGCAACTTTCGCAGCGATCACATCGGCGGCGTCCAGATGTGCTTGGGTGACGGATCGGTCCGGTTCATGAGTGAGAACCTCGATCACGGCCTGCTCGATGCGCTGGCCACTCGCGCTGGCGGCGAAGTCGTCGGCGAGTTCTAACCAGGAGACAGTCATGCTCAGTTTTCGCCTGAGCGTGGCGCTGGTGATCGCAGCTGCAATCGGCAACGGTTGCGGCCGCGAGCCTGCCAGCCCTCCACGCTTTCCGGTCACGGGATCAGTGACCGTCAATGGGGAGCCACTCGAAGCCGGACGGATTCGGTTTTCGCCCCTGGCCGGAACAGCCACTCCCGGCACCAGCGTCGGTGTGGTCAACGGCTCCTACTCGACAACCGTTGAAGAGGGGCTGATGGTCGGCAGCTATCGCGTCGAGATCGAGGCCAACGAGAATCTCGGCTTCGAACTTGATGACGATGTCGCCTATGCCCAACGTGGTGGCAAACCGTTGCCGCCGAATCCCATTCCCCCGCAGTTCAACCGGAACAGCACGCTCGAAGCGACCGTCATCGCGGACGCAGACAACGACTTTCCGTTCGATCTCAAATTCAAACCCCGCACACGAAAGTGAGTCCCTGATGCCACGATTTCGCCTCCACTGGTCAGATGCCTTTCTGGCTCTGGCCCTGTTGATTCCCACCGTCTGTCACGCTCACTTCATCTGGCTGCTGCCCCAGGCGACCGGGGAGAAGCAAGCCCTGCAAGTCTACTTCGCCGAAGATGCCTCGCCCGATGAACCCGACTTGCTCAAGCGGCTCAACGGGATGGTGGTTCATCAACTCCGCGAAGGGCTTGAGCCGGTGGTTGTGCCGGTCACTCTCGGTGAGAAGGATCTCAGCGGAGCTGTCACCGAAGCCGACAAGAGTCTGTTCATCGCTCAGCATGACCTGGGGGTGATGACCCGCAATGAGGCGACGTTTCGATTGAAGTATTACGCCAAGACCGGCCCCGCTCTGGGACAGTCGGCGTGGACTAAAGTCGATGCCTCGAAGCAGCTCGCCTTGGATGTGATTCCCGTCCACAAAGGCAAAGTGATCGTCGTCCAGGTGCGATTCAACGGGACACCAGTGGCCGGAGCTGAGGTGAAAGCCAGTGCAGAGGGCATGGGTGATTTTGAAAGAACGACCAATGGTTTGGGCGAAGCGACACTGCCTATCGGCAAGGCGGGCGTCTACTCGATTCGGGCCAAGCATGTCGAAGAGCAGGCCGGTGAACTCGACGGCAAGTCGTACACCTCGGTCCGTCACTACTCGACTGTAGCTGTGGAAGTCACCCCCGCTCAGCAACCCATCGCCAGCCGGGTACTCTCCAAAATGGCGAAACCCGTGACAAGCTTCGGCAGTACAGTTCTGGACGGCAAGGTCTACACCTACGGCGGGCACATGGGCGAGGCTCACGGTTACGACCGCGACAGCCAAGAGACATCTCTGCGACGCATGGATTTGACCACTGGCGTCTGGGAAATCGTCGGC
>JANPCU010000146.1:0-39641 GCA_031431195.1 Planctomycetota bacterium
GGGAAGCCGCCGCAGGCGGAACTGACCCGCCCGTTACAACCGGTGTCGTCGTCATCTTCAGAGCCTTTCCAGGACCCGCTTCGCGGGCCAATCAGGGATAGACTCTCATACCACATGGATCAGAAAACGGGGAGCAGGCCACGTTCACGCCAGCCTTTTCGTTCCTCGGGACGAAACCGACTGTGAACCAGTTCGATTCCCGCAGAACGCCCTAACGCTCTCAAGCTGTCGAAAGTCTCGCAAGCCCGCTTCACGGTATTGCAGACAACCAACGTGATCTTTCCGTACTCGCCACTGGGAGTCGCCTCATGCTCAACGAGAATTCGTTTCGCAAACGTCCCGGTGTCCTTGGGGCCAATCGCGTCCGTTGAGAGAGACTTGCGGATTTCCCAAAGCCCGCCGATTCGTTGCCCGGCAGGAACCTGGATCGGCTCACTCGTCCAACTCCCGAACTCACTCATCGTATCCACCGTCTTCAGCCAACTGGGCTGCAACGTGGCACTCATCCACCAAGTCCATGTCGCAGCGTTGCCGAGTTCTGCTGCGCGACGACGAAACGCCTGCAAGTGAGCGGAAGTTGCTAAACCGACATCCATGAGTTGGACCTCATCCATGATCCACAGCGAGTCATTGTTGAGGAGTCCAAACTCCATCGGCCAACGCGCGCGGCCCGAGGCATATCCACGATTCAAAGCCCTTGACAGCAACATGTCCTGTGTGCCAATCAGGATTGCGGGGCGATCGGGATACAGAAACCACTCCTCGGTATCTTCGCCCCCCATCAGTATGTGGACATCAGGACGATTCTCTTGCGGAATCCTTTCGCACAACGTTCTCGCAACCTCTACGGTTTGTTCGACGAGTACCCGCATCGGCAGACACCACACCAATCGTGCTGGCCAATTCAGATCGCCCCGATGCAGCCGGTGATAGCTCCACGCCGCCAACACGCCCTCGGTCTTGCCGAGTCCTGTGGGTATGCGGATTAAGCGGTTGCGGCAATCTGTTTGCCCGGCTAGGTCGGACTGCCAATGACGTGGAACGGAATGCCCCGTCAGCCTGGAAAACCAGTCTTGGAAGCCAGCGTACTTGGAATTCACGACGTTCTCCTCATTTCGCTGCTTCCGCGTATGGCATTCACCTTGCCGAAGTCAATCTGGGAAACATCACCTTGCGGTTGTCTCCGGATTGTAATGGAACTCGTCATGAGTAAATCTCCTGCAAACTTCGAAGATCGTCCATCACAGCTACTCTCAACTCGGACGGCTCGATGGCCTCCGCCCGTGGCCCAAAACTGAGGATCCAGGACTGGACTTCGACGAGACTCTTCAACTGCAAGTTGCAGATCACCGTCCCGTCCGGTTGGGGTTCCAATGTCTGCGTCTCATGCCACGTGTGTTCCTGGATGTACCACACAGTTGGGGCGGCGAAGCGAATGCGGACAGTGCGGAGGGGTTGGTCTTGATCGACGCCCTAGACGCCGAGCGTGCCGGAGAGGTGTTGTTTCAGGTCGAACCCCTCGGGCGGAGTGAAGCGGGTGTTGGTGATGTCGACGCCGGAGAGGCGGTCGATCTTGTAGTGGCGAACCTGGCCGTGTTCCTCGGCGATGGCGATGAGGAACAGCGAGACTTCGTGGTAGACCAAACCGAGCGGCTGAACCGAGACCGGGCGCGGGGCGTCGGCCTTGAGCGAGTGGTACTCGATGGTCGTGACCTTGTGATCTTCAATGGCGGTCATCAGGTCATCGATCACTTGGGCTCGGGCCGAGTAGTCGCTGGAGCCGATCGAAGTCTGGTGGATCAGCGGGCCGAGCGACTCAATGATCGAGAGTGTTTCCGGCTTGAAAGTCGCCTTGAGTTTGGCAAACGCACGCTGCGAGGCCTCCCAGAAGATGGTGCCCGCCAGTGGCTCCAAAAACTTGCGCCCGAGGTAGATCGCCACGGCCTCGTCCCACAGGAAGTTCGGAACCTGTGTCGTGTCCGGCTGGACTCGCCAACGTTTCAGGCCGAATTTTTCCGCGACCTCGACAACTTCCAATCCCACCGCTCGCAGTGTGGCGATATCCCGTTGGATCGTTTTCGACGAGACATCAAACCGGTCCGCCAACTCGACCAGCGTCTCCCCCTCGGGAAGTTTTGAGAGGCGTTGGTAGAGACGCCATCGCCTTTGAAATTGCTCTGCTTCGTTCATCAGTCAGGCCCTCCCTCACAGCTGCTTTCTGAACAGCCATGAAGTGAGGCCAGTCTACCAAGCGTTGCTCCTAGAGGTAGGACAGCCTCTGTCTGAGCGACAACGATTCTGATTCGGAGCCAATGGTGATCGCGAGAAATTCTCCTCGGCCCCAACACGAGAATCTCAATTCTTGGCCGCTATGGAGCTATGGACAAAGTTCGAAATCAGGGTTGGGTTCGGTTCGCGGTCCCAAACGGTGTTTTAAATCTTGGGGGCGTTTTTGGAGAGACAGAGAGAGTTCGAGGTCTGGAACTCGCAGGAGAGGTTTGAAATGTCGAAATCTGGGCGTTCTGGGGGACGGGAGTGAGGTCTCGGTTTGAGAACCCGTCATCGCATCATCTGACGTGAATGGGCGGATACGCCGCCATTCTTAACCCATGCCAAAACACCCCGCTGAGTGAACCCGTGGGTCAGGGGGAGTTCGAAAAAGTGAAACAGTGAACCGGGCCAAACCCTCTTCCGAAAATGTCTCTGTTACTGAGAATGCGTGGCACCCAGTGTTTTCTCACGGATCGGCGGTTCGAGTTATGTTCGTACATTTTGATCGCGAACAGGATTCGAAACCGAGAAAGTCCAACGCATCCGCGCCGTCGCAGTTGTCATCAACGATCAGAACCCGGAGTGACTTTGTCGACTCCGCTTGCACATTCGTTTTCAATGGCATTGTGTATTTCCTCGAAGCGAGCATCTCATCGACTGGAGCGGTAAGGTCGGAGTCTCACCGTGGCAACTTGGGAACAGCTGCCAGGATTTGCTTGATCTGCTGGAAACTCGCGGGCTTTACCATGTGGTGATTGAAGCCCGCCTCGATCGAGGTCGTCCGATCCGACTCCTGTCCGTAGCCCGTCAGTGCCACCAGCACCACATCGCGCAGCTGCGGGAGCTGGCGAACTTGCTTCGCTACTTCATACCCATTCAGGCCCGGCAACCCAATGTCGAGCAACATCACATCGGGGAGGTAGTCGAGCGCTGCCTGCACTGCACTCAACCCATCATGCGCAGTTCGCACCTCATGCCCCGACGCCTGGAGCAGCATCGAGAAGCTAAGCACCGTGTCGACATTATCATCGACCACCAGTACTCGAAGTGAAGTGGTGAGTGGGGACTCGCTTTCGCTCTGGGAAGTGCCACACTCCGTTGCTTCCCCTTTCAATCGCGTCTCGTCGATCATGATAGGCAGCCGTACTATGAACTCACTGCCTTGACCCAACACACTCGATGCCTCCACGGTTCCCCCATGCAAATCGGTGAGTCGTTGCACCAGCGCCAAACCGATTCCCAAACCTCCTTGTGAACGATCGAGTGAGCGTTCCGCCTGTGTAAAGAGATCGAAGACGCAAGGCAGGAGTTCTGGCGTAATGCCGACTCCGGTATCTCGAACACGCATCACGCACTCGTCACCCTCCTGCTGAACGGTCAGCCAGATCTGGCCACCCTCTTCGGTGTACTTGGCCGCATTGGTCAGCAGGTTGACGACGACCTGTTCCAGACGGGCTGCGTCGGCATTCAACCAGATCGGTTCAGAGGGCAATGAGATGGTGATCTCATGTCCGCGTTGTTCAATGAGCGGACGTACGGTTTCAATGGCACAGGACACGATGCCGTCGACAGCGACCCGCTGTTTTCGAAGTAGAACTCGTCCTGTCGTGATGCGAGACATCTCCAGCAAGTCATCCACCAAATGTTGCAACTGTCCCATCTGACGTTCAATGATTCCCCGGGCTTGCTGCTGGATCAGGCTCTCGCTCGCCTTCTGCAGTCCCAGCAATTGAATGGCATTAGCGATGGGAGCCAGAGGGCTCCGCAGTTCGTGGCTGAGCATCGCCAGGAATTCGTCTTTGCGATGATGCAAGTCGGACAGCTTGGCCGCCTGGTCTCGCATCTGAACTTCAAAGCGGCTGCGCTCGGTCACATCGCGGGCCGCTGCAAACACGCCCTGCAGCTTCCGTTCACGATCGTAAAACGTGGTGGCGTTGTACGACACGACGGTTTCTCGGCCATCCCGCGAGCGGGCCGTCAGCTCATAGTCGGTAACTTTACCCTCCGCGAGAACCCGATTGATGCCTGCCTCGGCTCTTTCGGGGTTAGTAAAGTAGTCCTTGAAGGGCGCTCCGATCAGTTCGTCACGCGTGGCACCGGTCAGTGCCTCCATCTGCTTGTTCACGTCGGAAATGATTCCCCGAGGATCGGTGGTCATGAGTGCGTCAATATTCGCTTCAATCAGCGATCGTGTATAGAACTGCTGGTCTCGTACACGCTGATCCAGCAGCATTCTCTCACCTTCCACCTGTTTTCGGGCGGTGTTGTCTGTCCCAATGAGCAGGTATCCGATGATCCCATCCTGAGCGTTGCGCAGCGCTGTCACGGAAACGAGGGCCGGAAAGCGGGTGCCATCTTTGCGGATGTAGGTCAGTTCATAAATATCTTCGATCCCGCGTGAGGCTTTGAAGACCAGGGCCTCAAAGCCCGGAGTGATGGGAGTCGAGAGTTCCGAACTGAGGGCTTTGGCTCTTGCGATGACCTCTTGTGGATCTGAGATGTCCGCCGGGGTGATCTTGTTCATGACTTCGGCAGCGGTGTAGCCCAGCATGCATTCGGCACCAACGTTGAAAATCTGAATCACACCTTTTTCATCAGTGGCAATACTAGAGAAGTTCGCGCTGTTAAAGATCGCGCTCTGCAACGCTCCCGCTTCCAGCAGTGCTTCTTCCGCCTGCTTGCGAGCCGTGTTATCCGTACCGATCAACAGATAACCGATGATTCCGCCGGACGCATCGCGGAGGGCGGTGACCGACACGACGGCGGGAAAACGGGTGCCATCTTTCCGGATGTAGGTCAGTTCATAAATATCCTCGATCCCGCGAGACGCCTTGAAGACCAGTGCCTCAAAGCCTGGAGTGATCTCCGTACCGAGTTCGAGGCTCAGCGCCGAGGCCCGTGCGATGACCTCTTGCGGATCGGAGATATCTGCCGGGGTGATCTTGCTCATGACTTCGGCAGCGGTGTAACCGAGCATGCGTTCGGCACCGACGTTGAAAATCTGAATCACGCCTTTTTCGTCGGTAGCAATACTGGAGAAGTTCGCGCTGTTGAAGATCGCGCTCTGCAATGCCCCTGCTTCCAGCAGTGCTGCTTCCGCTCGCTTGCGGGCGGTGTTATCCGTACCGATCAACAGATAACCGATGATCACTCCTGCCGCATCGCGGAGGGCGGTGACCGACACGACTGCGGGAAAACGGGTGCCATCTTTGCGGATGTAGGTCAGTTCATAAATATCTTCGATCCCGCGTGACGCCTTGAAGACCAGGGCCTCAAAGCCTGGCGTAATCTCCGTACCGAGTTCGAGGCTCAACGCTGTGGCTCTCGCGATGACCTCTTGCGGATCGGAGATATCTGCCGGGGTGATCTTGTTCATCACTTCAGCAGCGGCGTAGCCCAGCATGCGTTCGGCACCGACGTTGAAAATCTGAATCACGCCTTTCTCGTCAGTGGCGATACTGGAGAAGTTCGCACTGTTAAAGATCGCACTCTGCAATGCTCCCGCTTCCAGCAGTGCCGTTTCTGCCTTTTTGCGGGCGGTGTTATCCGTCCCGATCAACAGATAGCCGATGATCGCTCCTGCGGCGTCGCGCAGGGCGGTGACCGATACGACTGCGGGAAATCGGCTTCCGTCTTTGCGGATGTAGGTCAGTTCATAGATATCCTCGATCCCGCGAGACGCCTTGAAGACCAGGGCCTCAAAGCCTGGAGTGATCTCGGTGTCGAGTTCGAGGCTCAACGCAGTGGCTCGCGCGATCACCTCTTGCGGATCGGAGATATCCGCCGGAGTGATCTTGTTCATGACTTCGGCAGCGGTGTAGCCCAGCATTCGTTCGGCACCGACGTTGAAAATCTGAATCACGCCTTTCTCGTCGGTGGCGATACTGGAGAAGTTTGCGCTGTTGAAGATCGCGCTCTGCAATGCCCCTGCTTCCAGCAGTGCCGCTTCTGCTCGCTTACGGGCGGTCAAGTCTCTCAAACTCCCCGTGAAGTACCGCTGCCCTCGCTGTGACATATCGCTCACGGCGATTTCCAGGGGGAACAAGCTGCCGTCGTGACGACGCCCGACAACCTCCCGTCCGATGCCGCTGTCGCGATCCTCGTCGCAGGCCGAGTAGGTCTGAAGAGAACTCTCGCTCTGACTGGGATCATGCGACGGAATCACAAGCGTCAGATTCTGGCCGATCAGATCGGGGGCGGAGTATCCGAACATGCGAGTGGCAGCCGGATTGACCGTCTGGACGACCCCGTCGCTGGCCTGGAAGGTGATGATGCCATCTTCCACAGTGTTCAGAATTGCCTGAACCAGTGACTGACTATCGCGCAGCGCCTGCTGAATGGCGTACTCCTCGGTGACATCTCGGAACACTAACACGGCTCCAATGACTTGCCCCTCGCGATTGCGTATCGGGGCGCAGCTGTCGGCGATATCGGACTCACTCCCTAGGCGTGTGATCAAGACGGTATGGTTGGCCAATCCATGGATGGTGCCCAGGGACAAGGTGTCTTGGACCGGAATCACAGCTGCTTGTCGTGTTTCCTTATTGATGATGTGAAAGACTTCAGCGATCGGACGATTCGCGGCCTCAACCTGGCTCCAACCGGTCAACTGCTCGGCGATCGGATTGAGTAGTGTCACCCGCCCGGTCGTATCGGTGGCGATCACGGCATCGCCAATCGAGCTAAGCGTGACGGCCAACTGCTCTTTGCTGGCCTGCAAAGTGACGCTGGACTCCTGAAGCTGAGCACTCACGGCCTGCTGGACTTCGAGCTGGTGTTGGGTTTCCCGCTGAACTGCCTGATCGATTCGATTCCGCAGCTCCCGATAGTAGACGTACACATAGGCGAGCGAAAACAGCAGTGTCGACAGACTGGCCAGGATGATGGTCGCGAACAGACGCCGCATGTCGGATTGCAATTGCAGTTCGTGCAGGGCCAGAGATTCTTCCTGGATCAGTATAAAGCTCTGCATCTCGGCACGAATCGCATCCATCATGCGCTTGCCGTCTCCAGCGCTCACTCGTTTCAGCAGAGCGGGAATCTCGTTCTGGCGACGCATTTCAATCGTTTGGGAGAGTTCTAGCAGTTTCTCGTCAATTCGCGGAGACATGGCATCCAAGTGCGCCAGGGCCTCTGGGATGGTGGTCTGCTTCCGCAGTTCGGATCGAGTTCCATCCAGTGTGTCGCGGACCGTCAGATACGGCTCCAGAAAGGCCTCATCACCGGTCAGGAGAAAGCCCCGCTGCCCGGTTTCCGCATCCTGCAAATCCAAGAGCAGCTCTTTCGCCAGAATGATGACCTTGTAAATGTTCTTTCGCGCTTCAGCAGTTTGGCGGACCTGTCCAAAGGACCAGAATGCCGCAGCGACACCCAGCGCGACCAAGAGTATGGCCACGAGCAGAGTCGCACTCATCTTCCGATTCGGTTTCAAGAACATACCGACCTCCAATGAGCATCATTTCGCAGGGTGTGGGAACTGGACGATGATCGGGACTGGGATAAGGACGTATCGCTCATTCGGGAGAGTGCGGCACGCCGTCGATCACGCTGCTCATGCAACGCTCCTCCCGTCGGCCATCGCTGGTCAGTCATCCGCTCAGTCCGATTCCGTATTTTGTGTATGTGTCGATTGATGTTGGAGTCTGACAAGAACGGGGGCAGATGATAGGTCGATGGAGAAATGAGGGTGTCCGCCACGATCTGCTTCAGCCGACGGTTCTCATCTTCCAGCTGCTTCAATCGCTTCGCCTCCTCGGACTTCATCCTTCCGTACTGAGCCCGCCAGCGATGCAGCGTCGCCTCGCTGAGCAGACCATACATCGACCGCTGTCTCTACATCTACCACGTCTATCCAGCCAACACTTGTCGTGGTGACCAGAACGCGTTCATCCAGACCGAGACGCTCAACATCCACGACCAATACATCTATCCCCTGGTCGAACGCTGGTGCGACCTCAGCAGCCTTCGCAAGATCGACCTCTGCGGTGGCCTAAACTCTGCAGAGACTTATCAGGAAACGCTCTTCAGAACAGGCAGCCCGTTCGCCGTTCCGAGCGGCAGCTCGTACCAACCCGTCACGCGGGGCTACGAGTCCGTCGACCTCCACGGTGGCCAGATCACAGCTGACCTCAACCAGCGCTGGCCGTTCGGCGACGGCGAGATCGGCCTCAGGCACAGGTGGATACCAGCGGTAGCAGCGTTGCAGTAAGCACTTGCGGAATATGGATGATAAGCCAGCATTGAGAACCCTCTTCGCCGCCAGCCTGACCACACTTGGACCACCTCACAAAGGTGAGCGAGTCAGAACTGGCCGCGTTACACGGCATGGAGCCGAAGGCGATCTTACTCATCCGGGCAGCGCTGTAAGCCAAGGGTCTCTATTTCCGCCAGTGAGGAAACGCAGGCCGAACAAAACACTGCAGCAGACCGGGGTCCTCAGTGGTGGTAAGGAGTGAGTTCAGGCTTCTCTTCGATACCCTAGCAGCCGCACGGCATTGAGGACGACCAGCAGCGTCGAGCCTTCATGGAGCGCGACAGCGGGGCCGAGGCGGAGTCCGAGTACGGTCGCGGGAACCAAGAAGGCGACCATGCCAAGGCTGAGCCAGAGATTTTGCTGAATGATGCGGCTCGTCTGACGGCTGAGGCCGACGACGAAGGGGAGATGGTTTAAGTCGTCGGCCATCAAAGCCACGTCGGCGGTTTCGAGGGCCACGTCGGAACCGGCCGCTCCCATCGCGATTCCGACAGTCGCATGGGCCATCGCGGGAGCGTCGTTCACGCCATCCCCCACCATTGCCACGCCCTCTTGGTTACTCAGTTTCTTAATAGCTGAAACTTTGTCGTCGGGCATGAGGTCACCCCAGGCTTCGTCGAGACCGACTTCTTGGGCCACCGCATTAGCGACCTGCTGATTGTCGCCGGAGAGCATGATCATGCGACGGATGCCCATCTTGCGTAATCGGGCAATCACGTCCTTAGCCGCTGCGCGCGGGGTGTCCATCAAGCCCAATACACCGAGGTAGGTGTCGCCGCGCCGGACGATCATCGTTGAGCGTCCGCTGGCTTTCAGCTTTTCGACGGACTGTCGAAGAGCCTCCGGTAAGGGCACGCCTTCCACTTCGGCGAAGAGCGTTTCTTTACCGATGTATACAATCTGACCATCAACAGTGGCTTTGACACCACGG
Source organism: Planctomycetota bacterium (assembly GCA_031431195.1). Classification (GTDB taxonomy): domain Bacteria; phylum Planctomycetota; class Planctomycetia; order Planctomycetales; family Planctomycetaceae; genus TH-plancto1. The sequence goes on from JANPCU010000146.1 coordinate 9,456, forward strand.
CCGGTGATGCTTTGCACGTCGTGCGTTGTTAAGACCGATTCGCTCTTCAGCCGCTCATTGCCACCCTGAACCACTGCGGCAGCAAGGGGATGGTCGCTGAGACTTTCAACGGCAACCGCCACTCGTAGTAGTTCGTCTTGGGCGACGCCGTCTGACGTAACCACGTCGGTCAGGCGTGGCTTGCCCTCGGTCAAAGTGCCGGTCTTGTCGAACGCGATTGCTCCGAGTGTTCCCAAGTGTTCCAGAGGCCCGCCACCTTTAATGAGAACTCCGCCGCGTGCCGCGCGCGCCACGCCACACAAGACAGCGCTCGGGGTCGAGATCGCCAAAGCGCAAGGACTGGCCGCCACGAGTACCGCCATCGCGCGATAGAACGACGTGCTGAACGGCTCGTCGATGACGGTCCCGGCGAACAACAACAGCCCGACAAATGCCAGTACCGTGGGCACGAAGTAACGCTCGAACTTGTCCGCGAACCGTTGCGTCGGCGACTTTTGTGTCTCGGCCTCATTCACCATTTGAACGACGCGAGCTAGCGTGGATTCATTGGCGAGTTTTGTCACCTGGATCTCCAGCACGTCGCTGCCATTGATGGTGCCTGCGAATGCACGGTATTGCGGATCGAGCCGATCGGGATTCACCGCCGCCTGCTGCGGATCAGCGACGGCCCGCTTGTTCACGGGCACGCTCTCGCCGGTAATTGGAGCCTGATTGACGCTCCCTTCGCCTTTGATCACGAACCCGTCCGCCGGAAGTCGCTCGTTCGGTTTAACGATCACCACGTCTCCAGGCTGAAGCTGTTCCACCGGCACTTCAGCGGTGTTGCCTTCACGTCGAACGAGCGCGGTTTGAGGCGCGAGTTGAGCGAGGGCTTCGACCGCCCGCTTGGCGCGGCCCATCGCGAATTGTTCGAGTCCGTGTCCCAGGCTGAAGAGAAACAGGAGCAGCGCCCCTTCGGCCCATTCACCGAGCGCTGCTGCACCAACCGCAGCCAGCATCATCAGAGCATCAATGTCAAAACGGACGGCAAGGAAGTCCTGGATCGCCTCGCGAAACATGAAGAAACCACCGAAACAATACGCGGCCAGATAGAGACTCCAAGGCACCCAAGGCGTGACATAGGTGAGTACCGACAGCAGCCAACCAATGAGCATCAGCCCGCCGCAGATCGCGGCGAAGACGAGTTCCGTCCGCGCACCAAACAGGCCACCGGACGCATGTTCGTGCTTCATTCTGGCAGGCTTACGATCAACTTTGTCGCGGTCGTCTGGCGGCCGCTGCTTCGGCACTTCGATGATTCGCACACCAATCTCTGCCACCGCCGCTCGAATGGCTACTTCGTCAGATACTTGGCGATCATACTCGATGCGCAATACGCCCGCAGGAGATGTCGCGGCCTCTAACACTCCCGTTATTTGCTTCGCTCGCGATTCGACCATGCGAGATTGGCGAGCGTGCATCGGTTCTGTCTTGAGCAACAAATGCCCGAACCGCTTTTCGAGTTCCGCTCCGGCTCGGCGGGCCAGTTCGCGAACTTCACCAAGCGACAGTCGGCCGGGGTTATAGTGAATGCAGATTTCGCCGGGCTTATTGCCGTCCACGTCCGGAAGGTGTGCGGCCTCGATGCCTACGTTCGCTCTCAGCAAGTCACCAAGTCGTTGCACGCACGCATCACGAGCATCCGGCACTGCGGGCAACAACAGTGCGAATTCAATCCGCGTCTTCTCGGTCATTTTGTTCGCTCAGTTGGACGGTTGAAAAGCCTGTACGTCTTGTAGCCGCCCCCCACGTTCACTGCGTAGAAACCACCTTGCAGCAGAATGCGGGTCGCTAGGTAGCCACGCTGCCCCACCTGACAATAGGCGGCAATCAGTCGGTCATGGGGGAGTTCAGAGAGGCGCGACCGCAGGTCATCCACTGGAATGTTCACGGATCCGGGGATGTGGCCGAAAGCAAAGTCCTGCGGTGTGCGAACGTCCAACAGAAATGGTCGATCGGCAGTTGGAGTTGCCATGACAGACTCGACATCGACCTGCGGATGATCTCCGCGTAGCAATCCGCCAGCGACGAATCCCGCCATGTTGATCGGGTCTTTGGCCGATCCGTATTGCGGCGCGTAGGCCAGCTCCATCTCTTCCAGATCGAAGACAGTCATGCCCGCTTGGATGGCCACGGCCAGCACGTCGATCCGCTTATCGACACCGGCCCCACCGACGGCCTGCGCACCGAGTATTTGGCCCGTCGTCGGATCGAACAGGAGCTTCAGCGTCATCGCTTCCGCGCTGGGGAAGTACCCGGCGTGATGCGTCGGGTGAACATAAATCTTGCGGTATGACCGGTTGGCTTGATGTAGGACCTTTTCGGAAGCCCCAGTCATCGCTGCCGTGCAGTCGAACACTCCGACGATGGAGGTTCCTTGCGTTCCCCGATACCGGATGGCGCGTCCGAAGACATTGTCCGCAGCGATCCGACCTTGTCGATTGGCGGGTCCGGCCAACGGCACTTGCGTTGGGTTGCCGGAAACAAAGTCTCTGACCTCGATAGCGTCTCCGACGGCGTAAATATCTGGATCATTGGTTTGCAGGAACTCGTTGATCCGGATGCCGCCACGCGGCCCGACTTCCAGGCCGGCATCGACCGCCAGCTTGTTTTCTGGGCGTACTCCCACTCCGAAGACGACCAGTTGGGCAGTCAGTCGTTGACCGGAACTCAGGCAGAGGACCAAGCCGTCGGCGGTCTGCTCTAATGCTTCGACCGTCTGGCCGAGCAGCAGCATGACCCCTTTGTCCGCCAACTCCTGAACGATGGGCGTGGTCATCTCCTTGTCGAATGGCGACAGAATCTGCTCGTTCTTCTCGACCATCGTGGTGGCGATGCCACGTCGGACGAAATTCTCCGCGAGTTCCAGGCTGATGAAGCCGCCGCCCAAGAGAACGGCCTGCTTCACGCCTCGGTCCACACACTCCTTGATCGCGTCGGTGTCCTGTAAGTTCCGCAACGTGCACACGCCGGGCAAGTCGATGCCGGGAATCGCTGGGCGAAAAGGAGCCGCTCCGGTGGCGAGGATCAGTTTGTCGTAGGGCTCCTCGTACTCACGTCGTGAAGCGAGGTCACGGACACGAACAGTTTTCTGAGTCCGGTCGATCGCTTCGACCGACGACTGAGTCCGCACATCAAGGTTGAAACGTGACCGCAGCCGCTCCGGCGTCGTGACGAGCAGTTCTTCTCGTTCGGCGATTTGTCCGCCGACGTAATACGGCAGCCCACAGTTGGCGAACGACACATCCGGGCCACGCTCGAAGAGAACGATGTGAGCCTCTTCGGAAAGGCGACGCGCACGAGCGGCAGCGGAAGCTCCACCCGCCACGCCACCGACAATCAACAGATTCATGTTCGAGACTCCTTCACGGTTGGCTGGGAACCTTCAACGGGTGCAGCTAGTCGCTTCGGTTTCACGGCACTGATTCCACGGCATCCGAGCCAGCAGCATTCCCATGCCGCAAGTGTCGGTGATCCCGGAGAACATCAACCCAGCTCCCACGAACGCCGACAAGCCAATGAAAGCCAGATTCACGAACGCACCTAGCCCGGCACCCAGCAACACGAGCGAACCGGCTGCGATGCGGACCTGCCGCTCCAATGAAATAGCCTTCTTGCCACGGACAACCGGCAGACCCGCTTCCACGCAAGCCACCGTGCCGCCCTCGATGTTGACCACGTTCGAGAAGCCCGCCTTGAGGAACTTCTCGCACGCCTGCTGGCCTCGGCTTCCCGAACGACAGATGACGTACAGCGGCTCGTTGGCCGAACCGTTGCGAGCCTGCATCACGGCCGCTGGATCGAGTTGATCCAACGGGACGCTCCGAGCGATCTCGACGTGGACCTCACGAAATTCGATGGGCGTGCGCACGTCGATGAGGTCGATCTGCTGGTCGTTCTTGTAGCGTTCGACAAGTTCTTGCGGTTTGATGACTGCTATGCTCATGATCTTTTCCTGTGTGAGGCGGGAAACGTACTAAGGCTCCGCGTCATAATAAGTTGTCTATTTAGCGAGGTCGCGGATGGAGCGAGTAGTTCCATTCGCCGTGGAACTTGTGAGGCTTCAGGTGCAGGGTGGCGAGTTGGGCATCGGTGATCTTGAGGCCCTTCTGGTAGGTTCGGCGGTCCAGTCGGGCGTGGACTTCCAAGCCGGTGGTGGTCGTGGTGTCGCCAATCAATTGGACCACGACTTGGTGATCGACCAGGGGTTGGCCGCGCCAGTTGCTGGTGATGTGGCAGAACAGACGATGTTCGATCTTGTTCCACTTGCTGGTGCCGGGAGGGAAGTGGCAGACCTCGATGATCACGTTCAGATCGTCGGCCAGTTGTTGCAGCTCCCACTTCCACAATCGATTGCGAGAGCCGTTGCTGCCGCCGCCGTCGGCTGTCACGAGAATGCGTTTCAGTTCGGGATAGCGTTTGCGGCCCAGGAGCTTGTGCCATTGTCGAATGGAGGCCACGGAGAACTCGGCGGTGTCGGCGCTGATGCCGACGCTGACGAAGGCTTCGTTGCGGGTGATGTCGTAGACGCCGTAGGGCACGGCTTTGCCTTTTCGGGGGTCGGGAAAGTCGTGCGTGTCGACGGGCCGGGGACTCTTCTTCTTCCGCCACTCGCGCCCTGGATTCTTGAGGTTTCCCAGGGTTTCCTTCTTCTTCGTGTCGACCGAAAGTGCGGGCTGACCTTGCCGTTGCACGCAGCGCACGCGCTGGGCGATGTGCTGAAACTGTGCATCTCGATCCGGGTGCGAGTTCCCTTCACGCGTCTTGCGATTGGCCTGCAAGCGGAAGTCTTGCTCCTTCAAGCAGCGCGCCACGCTGCTCGCCGAGATCGGTCGCTTCCGCTGTTTGCCGAGTTCCTTCGCCAAGACCCGCGTCGACTTGCACGTCCACCGTAACGGACCTTCGGGATCCCCCCGCGTCGTCGGCTCGACGAGTTTCAAGAGCGCTGGCAACAACTTCGCATCGTGCTGCACGAGCGTCTTTTGTCCACCTCCCGCTCGCCGCTTACGCCCCGCATCTAAAGTGACGCCCACATCCAATTCGCGGATGCCCCGCCGGATCGTCCCGGCGGCCAAACCCGTGGCACGATGCACGACCTGAATCCCCCCATGACCCAGCGACCGCGCCTCAGCCGCCACCCACCGACGACGACCCAACTCATCCAGCGACGGTAAGACCGCCTGGTACTTCTCTCGAATCCATCCCTCAATTCGCATCGCGTCCTGCATCCCCGTTCAATAACAGACACGGACACCAGAGCGATAGGTCATATGCACAACTTATTCTGACGCGGCTCCTTAGTGATTCTCGGGCGCAGCGCGAACAAGCTGCTTCAGCGCTTGGTGTCCGACCGGTGGGTCGATTTGCCAAGGAATGATCGCCGTGCGCTGGGCATGCACGGAGATGACTTCCTGGATAAACGTTGCTTCGTGACTCTGCCGACCGCGAAGCACGGGATCGGTCACCTTCAGCGGCAACAGACTCTGGTTGATGACCCAGGCATACGGTTCGATTTCGGCGCGTCGCAGATCACGCTGCAACTGGGCGGCTTCGTGAACGGGGGTCGCTTCGGGAAGCGTGACGATCAGCACGCGAGAAAAGCTGGGATCACGCAAGCGGGGCAGAAGTTGTGCGACGGATTCAGACATCTGGCTCGACTGGCGCAGCACTTCGCGGTGATAGGCGAGCGCGGCATCGAGCAACAAGATGGTGTGTCCGGTGGGGGCGGTGTCCAGCACGACGAACCGATCGGTTCCTTCGGCAACCGCTTCTGCAAACGCTCGGAAAACAGCGATCTCTTCGGTGCAGGGGGAACGCAGGTCTTCAGCCAGCAACGATTGGCCCTCAACATCCAGCCCAGCGCCGGCCGACTGCATCACTTCCGCCGAGTATTTCTTCGTTTCAACCGCCGGATCGATTCGACTCACGGAAAGATTCGGTAGCGCGTCGCGCGCGATCGTCGCGGAGAGATGCGCGGCAGGATCGGTTGTGGAAAGATGAACGCGAAAGCCGAGTTCGGCGAGTCCCACCGCGACGGCCGCAGCGACGGTCGTCTTGCCCACACCCCCTTTGCCCATCGCGAGAATCACGCCGTGCCCCGGTGCAGCTAGACCATCCATCAGCGCTCCGAGCGTCGATGGCATCGTGAAGTCCAACTTGCGCGGAACGCTCTTGTCGGCGACCGTTGCTGACTGTGTTCCGAAGGCGCGGAGTGCAGTCACGCCCAGCACGCCGCCCGATGTGAGCGGAATCGCGCTGCGTGGAAGATCTCGCAACTCGTCGGGCATTGCTGACACTGCGTCCTCGCCTCGCTGCTGCATGGCGACCGCAAGGCGATCCGACCGGTCGCTGGCCAGAAAGACGCCATTCACCACGAGGTGCTGATTCTGCACTCCGAGCGCCGCGAGTTCGCCGCTGGTGCGAGCCGCTTCTCGCAACGCCGTCACCTCGGGGCGAGTCACCAGCACGAGCGTTGTGATCGCAGCGTCGCTCAGCGCGCGCACGGTGTCCTGATAGAGTTGCTGCTGAGCCTGCAATCCCGCCAATGGTCCGAGACACGATGTTCCGGTGGTGTTCTTCTCCATGAACCCCGACCACGCGGACGGAAGGGTCAGCAGCCGCAACGTGTGCCCCGTCGGTGCGGTGTCGAAAATGACATGGTCGAACACCGAAGTCGCGCTCGCATCACCCAGGAGCCGAGAGAACTCGTCGAACGCCGCAATCTCCAGCGTGCAGGAGCCGGAGAACTGTTCTTCCATGCTCTCAATCGCCGTGGCTGGAAGCTGCGATCGGTACGGACCGACCATCCGCTCCCGATACTCGGCCGCCGATTTCTCCGGGTCGAGATTCATGGCCGAGAGTCCCGGCACCGATGGAACCGGAGTCGGATGATGTCCGAGCGGCGTCTCCAGCACTTCATCGAGATTCGAGGCCGGGTCCGTGGAAACGAGCAGCACTTTCTTGCCCGCATCAACCAGCCGAATCGCCGCAGCACACGCCAATGAGGTTTTGCCGACGCCCCCTTTCCCGGTGAAGAACAGGTTGCGAGTCGGATGATCGAGAAATTTCATGGGATGCCCTTTGACATTTAGAGAGTGTGAAGGATCGAATGGGCTACGCTTGCTCAGCCGCAGCGTTCGGAGGAACTGCAACAGCCCCCTTCGCTGACGACCGGCAGAGCCTCGATTGCGGTCTCTGAGCCAACCCACATGGCAAGCGTGCGCGTGATGGATATTCGCGCCGACTCACGATGCGACCATCGACCGTGATCAACGGCAGACAGTCTGTCCCTTGTGTTGCCAAGAGTTTCTGGACTTCGGGATTCTGAACGAATGCCGCTGGCTGCTGGGCCAAGTTGAATCGCTCGACCTGGTGTCCCTGAGATTTCAGCCAAGCCAGATCGGCCGCAAATCTCGGCAACACCAGATCAACCTGCGGACCGCAAACACCCGTCGAACAGCACATCGGCTTGTCAAACACACAAATTGTCTTGATGGTCTTCTCCTTGTCGTTAGAAATCATTGCTGTCCTCATTGAAGGTTTGAGTTCCACACTCGGACACTTGCTAAAGCATCGACCTCAGTCACCTGAGCAACTTTGAGGCCATTCGTTTCGATTTGACTCATTCAGGGTCGCTAAACGAATGAAATCAGCGGTTTGATCATTCCGTCTTCTTTGGTCTGCATCATCTTGAATGCCTTTTCGATGTCCTTGAACGCAAAGCTGTGAGTGGTTAACGCCAGCGGATCAACGCGGTGTGTTTCGATGAGGCGCAGCATACGGCTCATCCGTTCTGAGCCGCCGGGGCACAGTGCCGTGCGGATAGTTTTATCGCTCATGCCGACGCCCCACGCTTCTCGCGGGATCGGCACGCTGTCGCCGTCACCGTGATAGCCGACGTTGGAGATGGTTCCGCCCGGTCGCGTGACGCTTACACAAGCAGCGAAAGTCTTCGTCGAGCCTAGCGCCTCGATCGCGGAATCCACGCCCTTGCCGCCCGTGAGCTTCAGGATCGCCTCGATGGGGTCTTCCTTGGTAAAGTCCACGACAACATCGCAGCCATACCGTTTTGCCATCGCAATGCGGTTCGGTATGGACTCCACTCCGATGACCAGTCCCGCGCCACGTAAGTGAGCGCCGACCGTCGCCATCATTCCGACGGGTCCCTGCGGGAAGATGACCACGCTGCCGCCGATGGGAATGTTCGCGAACTCGGCCGCGATGAAACCGGTACTCAACATGTCGCAGCAGTACACCGCCTGCTCGTCGGTGATTCCGTTGGGGATCGGAGCGAGGTTCGCCACGGCGTTGTTAACATGAAAGTATTCGGCAAAGCTGCCGTCCTTCACGTTCGCGAACTTCCAACCGCCAAGCATCCCACCGCACTGACTCGGATAGCCACGCTGGCAGTTGTCGCAGGCATAGCAGGGCGTGATGGCGCTGACGGCGACACGCTGGCCGATCTGGAACAGGCCACTGGCCGCAGCGAGTTCACCCAGTTCATGAATCACTCCGACGGCTTCATGCCCGAGCGTCAGGCCGTGTCGGTCACCAATCGCCCCCGCCACGGTGTGCGTGTCGGAAGTACAGATCAGCGCGGCGGTCGTGCGGATGATGGCGTCGTTCGGCCCCGGTCGTGGGACCGGCTTTTCGATCATGCCCACCTTGCCGATGGCGTGCATCACGAAAGTCTTCATCATTTCAGACATGAGATGTTCCTTGTTTTTGGACCACGACTCGCTGGATAACCTTGACAAACTCAGCCCTTTAAGGGTGGTCTTGTGGGAACGTAAGCCATCGATAATGCTGGGTTGAGGTCATATTTCCCCTGGGAGGCGACACGGATGTTGCTCGAGCCGGTGTTCAAGTTGTTTGCGGAGCAGGTTCCCGTGTGCGTGGGCGTGCGGGGGATTATGGAGTGGGCGCTGAGTGCCGAGGCGGTGGATGGCTTGTTTGGCCGGGTGGCCGATGAGCAGTATGAGAGGGAGTTGTTGTTCTCGACGTGTGTCGACTTGATGGCCACGGTGGTGTGTCGCACGCACAAGTCGGTCAATGTGGCGTATCAACGGGCACAGCCAGCGGTGGGCGTGTCGGTGCAGGCGTTGTATGACAAATTGAAGGGCATCGAGCCGCAGACCTCGGCCGAGTTGGTGCGGCACACCGCGCAGCGTTTGGGGCCGTTGATTCGGCGGATGAAAGGCACGTCGCCCGCGTTGGTCCCGGGGTATCGAGTCCAGGTGTTGGACGGCAATCATTTGACCAAGACCCAGCGACGGCTCAAGGTGCTGCGTGATGTGGCGGCCGGTCCGCTGCCAGGTCAGACGTTGGTGGTGTGGGATCCGGAGTTGAACTTGGCGATCGATGTCGTGTGCGGCGAGGACGGTCATGCTCAAGAACGTTCTTTGCTGGAGCCGATCCTGGCCCGCGTCGAGGCGGATGATCTGTGGTTGGCGGATCGCAATTTTTGCACCACGGGCGTTCTGTTTCGCATTGCAGCTGGGAGCGGATCCTTTGCGATTCGGCAACATGCGTCGACGTTAGCCTGGGAACGCGAGAGCGACGTTGTGACTCAGGGACGTTGCGAAACGGGCGCGGTCTCGGCTCAAGATCTGTGGTTGCAAAACGGGGCGGGCGCGACGCTGAAGGTCCGCCGGATCACGCTCAGACTCGATACGCCCTCGCCCGAAGACGAGACCGAAATTCACGTGCTGACGAACCTGCCCAAGTCGGTGAAGGCGGGGCGGATCATGGACCTGTACCGCCAACGTTGGGGGATCGAAAGCCTGTTTCAAGATTTGACAACCACCTTGAAGTGCGAGGTCAACACGCTCGGCTACCCCCCAGCCGCGCTGTTCGCCTTCTGCGTGGCACTGGTCGCCAACAACGTGCTGGCCACGTTCCGCGCTGCCTTGGTCGCGACCCACGGCGCCGACAAAGTCGCGACGGAAGTGTCGACCTATTACCTGGCTGACGAACTGTCAGGTACGTACCGCGGCATGCTGATCGCGTTGCCCCCCGAGAAGTGGAAGGAACTAGCCACCTGGGAAGTGAAGACGATAGCCAACTGGCTGCTGAGCCTGGCCCGTGACGCCCACTTGAAACACGACCGCAAACACCCCCGCAGCCCCCAGAAACCAAAACCCCGCCGCACGCGCTTCGCGAAGAAGAAACATATCTCCACCGCCAAACTCCTCGCCGCCGAGAGAGCCAAACCGATCCAGAAAACCAAGAATATATTAAAACCCAAGAAATGACACCCTTAAAGGGCTGGCTTGACAAACTCCACCACAGCTACGGGGGGGCGTTCATATCATTCTGGTCTGGTCGAGGAATGAATGACCGCAGTTCATCAATTGCCGGTGTCGCTATGGATGCTGACACGATGAGAGTCCGAAACTCCTCTGCAAGTTGGCGCATTTCGTCGATTGCGGCCACCGTATGTTCTACTGCGACGGTTCTAAAATGATCCGTGTCCGCCCATAACATGAGAGTACGAACCAATAGACTTTCGGGAATCCATTCCCACATTCGGAGCTTGGCCGGGGTGACAGATATCCCCAGCGTGCGCAGTACGCTAAAGCCTTCACGTACAGCCCGTACTACCAGCCGGACTATGTGAGGACTGCGTGACAGCACATGGTTGTCGCAATTCACCATGTAAAGGGCGTTCGCGAGCGGACTGACCCACCCGACATGGGTTTTCTGCCAGGCATCCATGTTGGATGTAAACGCGGTGGGGAATCCTGCGCCGCGAAACACGTGCATGATTTCCTTGAGTCGCGGAGTGATAGAGCCATCGAGTTCTCCCAATGTCGTTGGCTGGAGGAAGCGAGAGACCACCACATAGCGCACAATATTGCCGACCCGCGTACCACCAGCACCCGAGAGACCAAGCACAAGTCGATCGGAACCGACTGCTTTCACCCAATCGGCATAGCCAGACGGGTTGTTGACCATGAACAGAATGTTTGGCGTGGCTTTGTGTGATGCCAATAGGGGCAACACCGATGCCACTTGGTTCTTTCGCACCAGAACCACAATCAGGTCGTAGGCATCGTATTCGTGCAGATCTTCGACGACTGATACTGTCACGACCTCCCTTTTTCCGTTGAGAGCGTGCTCCAAGACGATGCCGTGTTCCTTGATGTCCTTGAGTCGCGTGTTTCGAGCGAGCAGCGTAACGTCTTGTCCTGATTGCTTCAGTCGCGCCGCATACAAACTCCCAAGGACTCCAGCTCCGAGAAAGAGAATCCTCTTCATTGGTGCTCCTTGAGGGGGATAACACCATGCTCACCTGAGGCGGCTAGTGAAACGTTTCTAGGCGGCGTGCCTCGGGCTGCCACTCTCTGGATCACCTTGAATAACTCCACCACAGCTACAGGCAGCAGCGAACAGCCCGCGATCACTCCCCATTCCGAGGGCGTCGGCGAGACGGTGTGAAGTACCTTCTGCAAGAGCGGCAGGGAGACGGCTGCTGCCTGGAGGATCAGGCAAATCGCCACCGCACCCCACAGCCATCCATTTGTGAACAGTCGACTGGTGAAGATTGACCGGTTTTGAGAACGCGCGTCGAAGGCATGGAAGACTTGGGCCAGGGCCAGAGTCATGAAGGCCATCGTGGTCGCCCGGCGCAAGCCCTCTCCCTCAGACCCATGCCAATTCATTCCGATGCCGAAGGCAAGGAGAGTGACCCCCGCGAGCAGCAACCCTTGCCAACCGATCAGGCCGACAAAACTACGGGTCAACAGAGGCTCCTGCGGATCGCGTGGCGTCCGCTTCATGACATCCGGGGAGGACGGTTCCAGTGCCAGGGCAAAGGCTGGAAAAATGTCGGTGATCAAGTTAAGCCATAAGATTTGTAGGGCTACGAGTGGCAGCGGCCAGCCGATCATGAGGGCAATGAACACGGTGAGAATTTCTGAAAAGTTGCAGGAGAGCAGGTAATGGAGGAACCGGAGAATGTTTCCGTAAATGATCCGCCCCTGCTCGACGGCACCGACGATGCTGGCGAAGTTGTCGTCGGTGATCACCATGTCGGCGTTTTCCTTGGCGACCTCGGTGCCTTTGATACCCATGGCGATGCCGATGTCTGCCTTCTTCAAGGCCGGAGCGTCGTTCACCCCATCGCCCGTCATGGCGACAACGTGCCCCTGCTGCTGTAATGCCTCGACGATTTGCAACTTGTGCTCGGGCGAAACGCGAGCGAAGACGGCTGCGTCGGCGACCACCTTTTTCCAACCTGCTGCGTCCAGGTCAGCCAGCTCGCGACCGTGAACGGTACTTAAGGGACGCCCGTCGGGATCGACATCGATCCCCAACTGGTGAGCGATCTCTGCAGCTGTCGGCTGCTGGTCACCCGTGATCATCACGGTCCGAATCCCTGCCTCGCGGCAGGTCGCGATCGCGGCTTTCGCCTCGTCCCGCAGCGGGTCACTCATGCCGACCAGACCCACGAAGATCAATTCTTTGGAGAAGTCGACCTCGGCGTTACCGTCCGGCAATTCGCGATACGCCAGACCGAGTACACGTAGCGCAGCACCGGCCAAACCCTCGTTCGCTTCTTCCCAACGTCGTCGGTCATCCGGCGTGAGTGGTGTCACTCCAGCAGCCCGGACCTGAGCATTGCTCGCCGCGAGTAACGTCCCCGGAGAACCTTTGAGATACGCGACTGTCTGACCCTGTGGCGTGCGATGAACGGTGACCATCCTCTTGCTGGTACTATCGAACGGCACTTCGCTGAGGCGTGGGAACTCGGCAACCAGCGAGCCTTGGTTCATCCCGGCTTTTTCGCCTGCCACAATCAAAGCTGCCTCAGTGGGGTCTCCCAGGACTATTTCGCTGCCAGCAGCACGTTCCACTTTCGCATCGTTGCATAACGTGCCGATACGCAGTGCCAGTGCCAGCGGCTCGTCAATCCGCGGGTCTACAGGCTTGCCGACTTCTTGAAACGCACCCACTGGCGTATACCCACTACCGGTCACGTCAATTCGGCGCTGGTCCAGTGAGTAGACACACGCAGTCATTTCATTTTTGGTCAGCGTCCCGGTCTTGTCGGTGCAGATGACGGTGACAGAACCCAGAGTCTCGACAGCGGGGAGCCGTCGAACAAGCGCTTTCATCCGGGCCATGCGTTGCATTCCCAGTGCCAGCGTCATGGTGGTTACCGCAGGCAGACCCTCGGGGACAGCGGCGATGGCCAGGGAGAGACCAATCTCCAGCATGTGCCAGAAGTCGGAGGCACCGCGTAACCAGCCCGCCAAGACGATGACAATGCACAGCACCAACACAACCACAATGAGCAGATGTCCGAGCCGGGCCAGTTTCTGTTCCAAGGGTGTGGCGCGAGTGATTGCCTCATCAATCAGGATGCCAATCTTGCCCACCTCGGTTTGAGTGCCAGTCGCGGTCACCATCAGCCGACCTCGCCCGTCCGTGATCGTCGTCCCGAGGAACGCCATGTTGAGGCGGTCTCCCAGTGACGCCCCCTTGTCCTCGACCAACTCGGAAGTCTTGTTGACCGGGATGGACTCACCGGTCAATGCCGCCTCCTCAATCTGGAGTCGCGCACATTCGATGATGCGGCCATCGGCGGGGACTCGTGCCCCTGCGGCGAGAACAATCAGATCGCCCGGCACCAACTCGGCTGCCGGAATTTCGCTCTCCGCGCCGTCCCGAATCACATGGGCGACTCGCACCGATTGTTTTTGCAGGGCGGACAACGCCTGCTCCGCCTTCCATTCCGTGAAAAAGCCGATCGCCGCGTTGAGGACGATGACGACCAGGATCGCGAACCCCTCAACGTTCTCGCCCATGGCAAAAGCAATGACCGTGGCCGCGACCAGTAAGGCCACGATCAGGCTGCGGAACTGGGCCAGGAGGATCGAGAACGTCGAACGTTGTTGCGCCTGTGTCAAAGTATTGGGGCCGTACTGTGCGAGTCTCCGAGCCGCATCGCTTTGAGTCAGGCCTCTTGCTAGATCGGAATGCAGGCTGTCTTTGACCGCCTCGAATGAGAGCACGTGCCACGCCCGCTCAGCATCCGACGGAGTGCCTGTTTTAGCGACTGTTTGATCGGCGGCAGGAGAGTTTTGTCTAGCGTTCATGATGTGCCCCCGAATCACTTACAGCGGTCTCGCCTCGCCAACGCCAATCTGTGATCTCAGACATATCGTGACCGTGAACTGCGATGTAACTCTTGTGCTCGGCCCGCTTGTCGACCATCGCCTGCCTCACGTCTTTCGCTCGAACAGCCAGTCCGGGAACACGGTCGATCACATCCATCACCAGGTGGAACCGGTCCATGTCGTTCATCACGACCATGTCAAACGGAGTGGTGGTCGTCCCTTCCTCCTTGTAACCGCGCACATGCAGGTTTCTGTGGTTGGTACGACGGTAGGTCAATTGGTGGATCAACGAGGGGTATCCGTGGAATGCGAAGATGATCTGTCGATCGGCAGTGAAGATCGCATCAAATGCGTCGTCCGTTAGGCCGTGCGGATGTTCCTTCGGCGGTTGTAGCTTCATGAGGTTGACGACGTTAACTACTCGCACCTTCACATCGGGCAAGTGTTTTCTCAACAGATCGACCGCCGCGAGTGTCTCCAGAGTGGGCACATCGCCGCAGCACGCCATCACCACATCCGGCTCGGCCCCCATGTCGCTCGACGCCCATTCCCACACTCCCAGTCCAGCGTCGCAATGCTTCTCCGCCTCATCCATGGTCAGCCATTGCGGGGCGGGTTGCTTTCCGGCCACCACCACGTTCACGTAGTTTCTGCTTCGCAAACAGTGGTCCGTGACGCTCAGTAAGGTGTTCGTATCTGGAGGCAAATAGATGCGGATGACCTCGGCCTTTTTGTTGGCCACATGGTCAAGGAAGCCCGGATCTTGATGCGAAAAACCATTGTGGTCCTGCCGCCAGACGTGTGACGATAATAGATAATTGAGCGACGCGATCGGTTTCCGCCACGGAATCTGGCTGCACACTTTCAACCACTTGGCGTGCTGATTGAACATCGAGTCCACGATATGGATGAATGCTTCGTAGCAGGAGAAGAACCCGTGTCGGCCCGTCAGCAAGTAACCTTCCAGCCAACCTTGGCACTGGTGTTCGGAGAGCATTTCCATCACCCGTCCATCCGGGGCCAGCTTTTCGTCGGTGTCGTAGCGTTCCGCCATCCAGGTCCGGTTAGTGACTTCCAGCACGTCCTGCCAGCGGTTCGAGTTGTTCTCATCTGGACTGAACAGCCGGAAGTTCTTGCTCGGCAAATTGAACTGCATCACGTCGCGGAGAAACTTCCCCATTTCGCGGGTCGATTCGGCGTCGACTGCTCCGGGGCTTGTGACCTGAACGGCGTACTTGCGGTAGTCGGGCATCCTCAAATCTTTCAGCAGCAAGCCGCCGTTGCCGTGTGGATTGGCGCTCATGCGTTGCGTCCCTTTCGGAGCCAGTACCGCTATTTCAGGCATGAGCTTGCCAGCGTCGTTAAATAACTCTTCAGGGAGGTAGCTCTGCATCCACTGTTCGAGGATCTCGACATGCCCGGCCTTGTCCATATCGCCCATCGGCACCTGATGCGATCGCCAGTAGTCTTCGCACTTTTTCCCATCAATCTCGGCGGGACACGTCCAGCCCTTGGGCGTGCGGAGGATGATCATCGGCCAAATCGGGCGGCCCGATTTTCCCTGAGTCCTCGCGTCAGACCAAATCTGTTTTATCTCCGCAGTCACGGTATCCATGACGGCCGCGAGTTGCTGATGGACCAGCTCCGGCTCGTGCCCCTCGACGAAGTAGGGCTTGTATCCGTAGCCCTCGAACAATTTCTGTAACTCGTCCTTGGGAATGCGGGCCAGAATGGTGGGGCTGGCGATCTTATAGCCGTTCAGGTGCAGTATCGGCAGCACCGCCCCATCGGTCACGGGATTGAGGAACTTGTTAGAGTGCCAACTCGTCGCTAACGGCCCGGTCTCAGCTTCGCCGTCGCCGACGACGGCGGCCACGATCAGGTCGGGGTTATCGAATGCAGCTCCGAAGGCATGCGACAGGGCATATCCCAGTTCGCCTCCCTCATGAATGCTGCCAGGCGTCTCCGGAGCGACGTGACTGGGAATGCCGCCGGGAAAACTGAACTGCGCAAACAGCTGCTTCATCCCCACTTCGTCTTCCATGACGTGCGGGTACACCTCGGTGTACGTCCCTTCCAAGTAGGCGTGGGCGACAAGCGACGGTCCTCCGTGGCCCGGTCCGGTGATGAAGAGCACATTCAGGTCATGGGCTGTGATGACCCGATTGAGATGCACGTAAATGAGGTTCAGTCCTGGACACGTGCCCCAGTGACCGAGCAGGCGAGGTTTGACGTGCTCTCGCTTCAGTGGCTCTCTCAAGAGCGGGTTATCGAGCAAGTAGATCTGGCCGACGGAGAGATAGTTGGACGCGCGCCAGTATCCATCGATGTTCGAGAGTTCGGCTGGTGACAATGGTTTGTTCATGAGTCTCTCTATTTTCTGGAACTGGAATGGACCGGCCCATCGGTGATCGCACTTGCTGTATGTCTTGCAATCACCGCTTCCTCGTCCGCTGGGACTCGCAGAATGGCGACTCGGCTCCCCGCAGTGTTAAGCAGGGTGTTTCCGGCCTGGTTCGAAGCGTGATTAAGCTGCGCTCCGAGCCACTCCAGCCGGTGGCAGACCTTGTCGCGGATCTCCGGTGAACTCTCGCCGATACCTCCCGTGAAGACGATGGCGTCCAGACCTTCCAGCGCGGCCACCATCGCGCCGATTTCCCGAGCCACGCGGTAGCAGAACAATTCCAAGGCTTCGGCGGCTTCCGGTGCAGTGCTGGTCAGTAAGTCCCTAACGTCCGAACTGATCCCGGACACACCGAGCAGCCCAGACTCGCGGTCGAGCAGGCGTTCCACCTGGTCAGGTGTCATCTGCTCGTTGCGAAGCAGATAAAGGAGAACTCCAGGGTCAATCGCCCCGGCACGAGTTCCCATCAGAAGGCCGTCCAGCGGTGTGAAACTCATGGTCGTTGCAACGCTCTTTCCAGCCAACAGAGCGCATAAACTGGCCCCGCTCCCCAAGTGGCAGACAACTGTTCTCCCAGCTGCGGCCAGCGGGTCGATCCCCGGCAGCCGACCCGCGATGGACTCGTAGGAGAGACCATGAAATCCGAAACGCAGTACTCCTTTGTCAAAGTACGAGCGAGGAAGACCCAGCATGCGTTCATGTTTTGGCATGGTCGCGTGGAACGCAGTATCAAAGCAGGCCACCTGCGGCACACCTGGGAGAAGACTCTCCACAGCTCGGATTACTGCTAAGTTGTGCGGTTGATGCAACGGAGCTACGGGGACGAGCGCCTCCAGTGCAGTCAATATGTCTGGGGTCACACGAACCGGCGTTGTGAACCGGGCCCCTCCGTGGAGGACTCGGTGACCCACGGCTGCAACGCGTCGACCTGGCAGTCGGGTGGCAAGGGTGTCGAGGACGACTCGCAACAGCGACGATCCGTCGTCGGCCGGAAACGTGTCGTGGGGAATCTCTTGCCCATCCTGGTCTTTGATCCAGAATTGACGCTCCCCCGCGATTTGGTTCGTCCGATCAACCCCGGCTCGTAGTTCGATACGGTCTCTGGCAAATGCCGCAAGCTTCAGGCTCGACGAACCCGCGTTCATGACCAGGATCAGTGGGTCACTCGGCATAGCATGGTTTTCCGAGCCTGGGTAGGCTTTGATAAGGCATCGAATCACGCATGGGACAATCTCCTTCAGTGGGTTGCAGCGGTCCTCGGAAAACAAAAAAGCCGACGTGGCGAAACACCCTGAGGCATTCCAACACGTCGGCTTACTCGTTAACGAGCCCACTGGCACAACCAGCTTGCCCTTTAATCAGTCATCCGATGAATCCGGCCCATTCCTGAGTCCGAATCCCAGACGTGAAGGCTACCATGTCCCCTGCACGAACCATAGCTCGCAGCGTAGAACACGATGACACCCGCCCTCCGTGAGTAAGAAGTGTGTCTCCTACACCCCGCACCCAGCCGATCCCATTCCCAGGCTCCCCAGAGCCAAACCCTTCAATCCCCCCGATACCCCGCGTCGCCATTTTTCTCGGAAAGCGCTGCAGTTTTCAACCGGGCTCAACAAAAGGTGACCTTGAGTGGAAGCATTCGCACCTTGCGGGAGAGGGACGAAGCAGAATCAGCCGCCGGTAAGAGTACTGTGATGAAGATGCTGGTGACTCTGACTCCTCCCACGAACGGAAAAGCCACCATCGCAGGGTATGACCTACTCCAGGAGCCCGCCTTGATGCAGTCGATCGGATACGTGACCCAGCTACGGGCGAAGCGTTCGAGAAACTGTTTCGCGAGCAGGAGCTGGGACTATTCTGGCACTCCATACCAACACCGCTCTATATGACGATAAACTGGGGCATCGGTATTCCTAGGCACGAACCCCCGACAGCCCATGATCGGCACACAGCATGCCTTCGGTCTTTCTTCCCAAGCACCTCTTTGCCGCGATCCGGCGGGAGAAGCCGCAGATCCAGGTGTCCCAGGCGGTCGTAGATTCGGCAGCACTGAGGCCCAGTGAAGTCTAAGCACGGCTGGAGACTCGGCCTGAAGGACTCACCTCGGCTGAGGCCGCCGTGCGACTCACGAAATATGGTCCCAACGTGCTGGCCAAAGATCAGCGGGCTGGGATCGGGAAGCTGCTGTGGCATGCGGTCATCAATCCGCTGGTGATCCTGCTGGCGGTGCTGTCCACGATTTCGTTCTCGACGGGTGACGCCCGAGCTGGGGTCATGATGTCACTCATGATCCTGCTGGGTGGGGGGCTGAAGCTCATTCAGGAAGCCCGATCCGATAGTGCAGCTGCGAAACTCAAGGCGATGATCTTGGTGACGGCAACGGCGGTCCGAGACGGAGCGGCCCAGGAGATCGCGTTGTCAAATCTTGTACCGGGCGACGTGGTCGAGCTCTCGGCGGGGGACATGATTCCGGGTGATATCCGTATCGTGGAGGCGAAGGACCTCTTCGTGACACAGGGTTCTCTCACCGGAGAGAGTCTGCCGGTCGAGAAGTTCGAGGTCGAGAAGAATGCTGCGACCTCAGCGCCACTCGAACTGACCAGCATTGCGTATCTCGGAACCAGCGTGGAGAGCGGTTCAGCGACCGCTGTGGTTGTCGCCACGGGGGCACAATCGTACTTGGGGGGTATGGCCGAGACTCTCTCGGAGGACTCCGCACCGTCCGCGTTCGATGTGGGGATTACGCGATTCACGTGGTTAATGTTGAGGTTCATCCTGGTGATGGTGCCGTTGGTGTTCATCATCAATGGGCTGACCAAGGGGGAATGGTCCCAGGCGTTTTTCTTTGCGGTGGCCGTCGCGGTTGGCCTGACCCCCGAGATGTTGCCGATGATTGTGTCGGTGTGTCTGTCCAAGGGGGCACTGGAAATCAGCCGCAAGAAGGTGATCGTCAAGCGACTGAACGCCATTCAGAACCTGGGGGCGATGGATGTGCTGTGTACCGACAAGACCGGCACACTGACGATGGATCATGTGATCCTAGAGAAGCACTGCGATGTGGTTCTGAAGGATAGCGATGCCATTCTCTCTCTAGCCTACTTGAACAGCTACTTCCAGACCGGCCTGAAGAACATCCTCGACCGGGCCATCCTATTGCACTCCGAAGCCCACGTCACTATTCCGCAGTATGCCAAAGTCGATGAGATCCCTTTCGACTTCCGGCGACGCATTATGTCCGTGGTGGTCCGCACTCCCGAAGGCCAGGACCGTATCATCAGCAAGGGAGCCCCCGAGGAAATCTTTCCTCGCTGCCAGCAGTTTGAACTGGATCGTGAACTGTTCCCGATGGAACACCTCATGATTGAGGACCTCAAACAGGAGTACGAGCAGCTCAGCTCTGACGGCTTTCGCGTCCTCGCCATCGCCAGTAAGACTGTGGCTCCTCGCGGTGCCACGCCCTATTCAAAGGCCGATGAGCAGGACTTAATCCTTAATGGATACGTCGCCTTTCTCGACCCGCCCAAGGACACCGCCCGAGCGGCGATCAAAGCCCTCGAAGGACATGGCATTCAAGTCAAAGTAGTGACGGGAGACAATGACTTGGTCGCCCGCAAGATCTGTAAAGAGGTCGGACTCTCGACGGAGTTTGTCCTGCTCGGGACGGAGGTCGAGAAGCTGACCGATGAGCAACTGGCGGATGCGGCGGTGAAGACCTCACTCTTCGCCCGCGTCTCGCCCGCCCACAAGCAGCGGATCATCAAAGCCTTGCAATCGCGGAAGCATATCGTCGGATTCATGGGGGACGGGATCAATGACGCTCCCGCTCTCCGCACCGCCGATGTCGGAATTAGCGTGGACACCGCAGTCGACATCGCGAAAGAGTCAGCGGACATGATCCTAATGGAGAAATCGCTGATGGTGTTGGAACAGGGGGTGATCGAGGGTCGCAAGGTCTTCGTCAACATTCTCAAGTACGTCCGCATGGGAGCCAGCAGCAATTTCGGCAACATGTTCAGCGTGCTGGGGGCCAGCGTCTTCGTTCCGTTCCTGCCGATGGCTCCGATCCAGATTCTGGCCAACAATCTGCTCTACGATATCAGCCAAACCGCGATTCCCACCGACGAGGTCGATCCCGAGCAGATCGAGAAACCACGTCCCTGGGACATCACCCAGCTGACCCGCTTCATCGTCTTCATCGGGCCCTGTTCGTCGCTGTTCGACTACACGACATTCTTCATCATGCTGTCGGTGTTCAGATGCTGGGATGTCTCAACTCCCGAGGCCGCAGCCCATAGTCAGAGCTTGTTCCAGACCGGCTGGTTCGTGGAGAGCCTGCTGACCCAGACCCTCATCATTCACGTGATCCGCACGAACAAGATTCCGTTCTTGCAGAGTCTGGCCTCGTGGCCGTTGATGGTGATGTCCGGGGTCATCATGTGTGCGGGTCTCGCGATCCCGCTGACACCGCTCGGGACCTACCTGGGTTTCACGGCACTCCCGCTGCTGTACTATCCATTGCTGGCCGTCACGCTGTTGTGCTACGTGGTCCTGACCCAGTTGGTCAAGATGTGGCTGTTGCGGAGGAAGTGGATTTAAGCGTACAAGGAAGACTCTCACCTTGTCTTCCTTGACCGTCTTCCCTCCAAGGTGTCCGTACTTTGTCTTGAGGCGTTCAGAGTTCAATCTGGCGGTGTGCCGCCCTATCTTCGGAGACTTCCGGTCGAACTTGAATCATCCGCAGCACCGTGGCCCACTCCCCACGAGGTACAAACGCAGTTGGAAGAATGAGCAACAGCGATATCCCGACCAGACTCACAAAATACACCTTCGTTCTCAAGCACGAGAGGTGCAGGACATGAATATATCATGTGAAGAGGCTTTCGAGGCGGTTGTCATCACTGAGGACGACGGCTTGGAGGGCGAGGAAGGGGGTGGATCCGGTGGGGTTGTTCCAGAATATCTCGGTCCCTTTGACTCGCCAGTGGACCTCTTTAACGAACGACTCGATCAGCGAATTGGTAATCGGCAGGCCTTGGCCGCGTTAAGCGGGATAGTGCATGCGTGAGCGGTTGTTGGTCAGCTAGTTCAGTGTACTTTGCACGGTACGGCGGGGTCCGCGAAAGGGGCTTTGTCGGTGAGCGGTGCCTGCGCGGCGAACCACTCGTTCAGTGATGCGATCACCTCCCTGACGCGGCCTATTGGTCGAATCTATACTTCGAGGCAAAACGGAGTCCACTTCAGAGGCATCCCGATGAATTACGGGGGCTGTCATCCCAAATATGTTGGCTTCCACGGTCTTACTGACCTGTTCATGCACCGACACCAAACCGTCCGTCGCAGGCGCGTGACATGGATTGAGAACCATGACTGACCGCTATTTGGCGATGGTTGGCAGGCACTGACCCGCGTTGGATGAGGCGTTCTCCTCTCAGAGGCTATCCGAAAAGCCAAAAAAGGCCCTCAAACCGCACTGGCGACTGGAGTTTCTGGGGCGGAGCGATACTTGAAGGGCGTGGTCTCCTGGGCGGCAGGGGCCAGGCGGTTCAGCATGAGGTGGATGGCGCTCCACTGGATGCGCGCCTCCGAGGACGCGGTGGTCCGCTCGTAGTCTTTGCTGTTGCGGCGTGAGCGACCAGTCCAGGCGTTCGTCCGCTCGACGACCCAGCGGATGCGAACCACGCTGAACCCTTTCGTGCCCGGCGGAGGCGACTGGACATCGATGGTCCACGTCGGGCGATGCTCAGCCATCCAGGCGTTCAACGAATGGTTGCGATACTTGTTGTCGGCGAAGATCACGCTCAATCGCGGCAGCTCTTCGGCGCTCACTTGCGACAACAACCGAGGAGCCGCTGTCCCGTCATCGAGATTCCCACCCAAGACGACCACGGCGATCAGCAGCCCCAGCGTGTCGACCAGCAAATGTCGCTTGCGGCCCTGGATTTTCTTGGCCCCGTCATCGCCGCGATCGGGTCCGCCCATCTCCGTCGTCTTCACCGATTGCGTGTCGATACAGCCTGCGCTGGGAGTCGGATCGCGACCCGCTGCGACGCGCACTTGACCTCGAGTCACAGACACCATCAAGGCCATCGTCCCGTCATCTCGCCACTGCGCGAAGTATTCATACACCGTACTCTTGGGCAGCAAGTCATGCGGCAGCATGTCCCACTGACACCCCGTCCGTTGCTGATACAAGATCGCGTTGATGACCTCTCGCAAATCGACCACGCGCGGCCGCCCCCCCGGCTTCGCCGCCGGAAGCAACGGCTCCAAAATCGCCCACTGCGCGTCCGACAAATCCGTCCCATACGCCTTCCGAGGCCCCACGATTCCATCCGCCATGATGCCGCACTCCTTTGCTCAATGACGGGGCAAACATAGCGATTTCATGGGGTGACGTCAGCGCGGCTTTTCGGATAGCCTCTCACATGAGCTACGGAACGAATTCCATTCGACTCACCTCACGTTGCGAGACCTGACAGCTTCTCAATCCACACGGAGCAGTGGGCGTGGTGCAGGACGCCGAGGGAGTTGCTGCCGAGGAGGAACCGCTCCCAGCGACCGTGGCCGCGGCTGCCGATCACGAGCAGGTCGGCCTTCCAGGTGTCGGCTTCCTGGACAATGGTGTTAGCGATTTGCGAGGCGTGGAGAATGGCGGTCTCGACTTGAGAGAACGCGGGTTTCAATCGCTTGGATGCTGACTCCAGAATCGCTTCCGCTTCGAGTCGCTCAGCGGTCAGGTAAGGCTCGTCGACGTGGACGATTTCGACACCGAAGGCTGTGACGACTTGATGGGTGACAATCACCTTGGCCACGGCATCTGCGGGCCACTTCCAGGCGGCCATGCGGTCGATCGCCTGACTAGCGGCGGGGGAGCCATCAGTGGCGAACAGAATCCGGCGCGGCGGTGACACTGAAGCGTGCCCAGCTGTCTCATGTGCGCGCGGAACTGTGCGAACCACCAGCACAGATTGAGTGGCGTGTCGGCAGATGTAGTCCGACATCGACCCGAGTAACAGACGAGGAATCGCCGACAAGCCCCTCGCGCCCAGCACGATGACATCGGTCGGGTGTTCATTCGCAGTTGAGAGCACCTCATTTGCCGGGTCGCCGATTCGCAGTTCGGTCGTGACGGAGACGAATGACGGCTTGAGCCGCTCGGCCTCCTGGGTCATGCGCGGGGCGACGACGGTGTTCTGGATCTGATGGGCCTGCTGAAACAGCACGTCCTCCACGTAATACTCGGAGAGCGTCACCGGCAGTGGAGTCACCGCGATCAGCCGCACATCGGAACGCACCGCAAACGGCAGACTGGCGACAAACTCCTGAGCGGCTTGAGCCTGGTCAGAACCATCGCTGGAGATGAGGAGGTGTGACATGGCGGACTCCTTGAAAATATCAGAACTCGAATCAGGGGGTAATGTATCACTCGTCGGAGCGCAGCGTTTATGTTTGTGTTCCCATTATCCACTCATGAACGAGACACATACTCCGCGGCCACTACTGTCCCACGACCAGCTCATTGCGAACGAAGCGATGGCACTCGATGCAACTCATCGTGGTGT
This sequence comes from Planctomycetota bacterium, assembly GCA_031431195.1. GTDB lineage: Bacteria > Planctomycetota > Planctomycetia > Planctomycetales > Planctomycetaceae > TH-plancto1. The sequence goes on from JANPCU010000146.1 coordinate 33,584, forward strand.
CCATCCAGCGGAGCGCGGCTCGGTCCAGGTTCTTCTCCTTGGCGGCTTCGACCAGCTTCGCAGCTGTCCGCTGAAACTCCTGACTGAACTGCTGGTACATGGCGTCATTGGAGACTCGCCACTTCTCGGCCGCGCTCATCTCGGACAAGACGGTGGCTCCCTGTTTGATCAGGTCGGTATCTTCCAGCACCAGTCCTTCGAGGATCTTGTTCGAAGCTTCGAGCTTCTTGTGCATGAAGTCTCGTAACTCTTGTTTTGGCACCTTGGCTTTGGCAGCAACCTGGGCGTCATCGTCAGCTTGGACCGAGCGGTAGACGGCTCCGGCAATCGCGATAAGTGCGATCGACGCGAAACATTTGACCATTGTAGAACGCGACATGGAATCATTTCCTAATAGGCCGAGGGCAGTGCATCCAATCCGCAGTGATATGTCGCAAGTGTTGTGCCGCGCCAAGTTGAACAGAATGAGTTCTGTTCTACTTGGCGAATGGGATTTCGACTTCTTCCGCAGGTGCGGTGATCCCATGCGAGTATCGCTCCAGCAGGCGATAGAGACGCCGCCGATGGATCCCCAGAGCCCGAGCTGCACGAGCCTTGTTTCCCTGACAGTTTCTGAGTACATCCAGTACATGAGCCCGCTCAACGGCGTCCAGTCCCGCGTCCGATCCCATTGTCTGAATCGGGGGAGGCAAGGACGGTGCCATCGGGGAATTCTTATGATCTCGCATCGGTGAACGCCCCAGAACATCACGCGGCAAATCATCGATCGTGACCAGCTGGTCATCGGCCAGGATCGTGGCTCGCTCGATCACGTTACTCAGCTGTCGCACATTCCCCGGCCAGTGGTACTTCTCCAGGACGGCCCGGGCATCGTCGTTCATCCGCCACGTTTGAGGAAGGAAGTGCTGGATCAACCGTGGAATGTCATCGGCTCGCTCTCGTAGCGGAGGGAGTACAAGTGACATGACGTTAATCCGGTAGAACAGATCCTCGCGGAATCGGCCCTGGCGGACTTCTTGTTCCAGGTCGCGATTCGTGGCGGCGATGATGCGGACATTGACGCGGCGTTCGAACGACGAACCCACGCGCCGCATCGATCCGTCCTCCAGCACCCGCAACAGCTTCGGCTGGAGCGAGCCGGGGAGTTCACCGATCTCGTCGATGAAGAGCGTGCCGCCGTCCGCGACCTCGAAGAGGCCCGGCTTCGTGCCGATGGCTCCGGTAAACGAGCCTTTCTCGTGGCCAAACAGTTCGCTTTCCACGAGCTGTTCAGGGAGTGCGGCGCAGTTGATGGTGACGAACGGCTTGTCGGCCCGCAGACTGGCCTTCTGAATGGCCCGTGCGACGAGCTCCTTCCCAGTCCCGCTCTCACCCTGAATCATCACCGTCTTGTCCGTCGGTCCAACACGATCAATCAGGCGGAACAACTCCTTCATCGAGGTGGATTCGCCGATGATCCGCGCTGTCGGACGATGCAGGTTGATGATTGTCTTGAGGTTGAGGTTCTCACGTTTTAGCTTCCCGCGCTCGGCGGCCTGCCGACAGCGATGCTCCAGCTCCGAAAGCGGAAACGGCTTGGTGAGATAGTCACACGCTCCGAGCTTCATCGCCTCAACGGCTGTCTGCACGGTCGCCTGCCCGGTGAGGATGATGACTTCGGATTCGTGGCAATCGGATTTGAGGCGTTGCAGCAATTCCAACCCGGTCAAGCCCGGCATGTTCATGTCAGCGAGAACCACATCGAACTGCTGGCGCTGGCAATATTGAAGGGCCTCCTGGGCATTGGCGGCGGACTCGACGCGATGCCCCTTGCGTTTCATCCATTCGGTCGCCATCTCACGAAACTGATTGTCGTCTTCGACAATCAGCAGGTCGATGGGGAGATCACTGGCCATGTCCGACTCCGAAGTAATACCTCATCCCGCAGGGTGGCGAGTGGGTCGAGGACCGGTCCCACGGTGGGGAGAGCGAACAGCCCACCGACTCAAGACATACCCTTGATGGCCACATGCCGACGACGAGACTCATCCGACTTGGGGAGAATGATCGACAGCACGCCATCCTTCAACTCCGCCTTGACCTTATCTTCCTTCACACTACTCGTCAGGGGGATTGACCGGCTGAACGGGCCCATGCGGCGTTCCACTCGGAGATACTTCTTGCCGTTGCCGTCGATGCAGGCTGCTGCCTTGTGATCACCACTGATGGTCAGGTATCCATCACCGACATCAATGTGAATCTCGTCTACGGAGTAGCCGGGCACATCGGTGGTGACTTCGATGGCGGTATTGGTTTCCGCGACATCCACACTCAGCGTGTTGGCGTGAACGACTTCTGCGAGTCCCGTTTTTCCGAAGAAGCTTTCCAGCAGACTGTCCATGTCCTGCCGCAACGAGGAGAGGGGAGCCGGGTTGAACCAACGTCGCGTTTCCGGCGGCTTGTGTTCTGTGTTTGACATGCCAGGACTCCTTGACAACGACTCGCGGGGGAATGCCACATGCCAAAATGGATGGGCGGATTCTTTCGGCGTGGGACGAGTCATCCGCACTGCATATGCCATGTGCCTGCAATTTTTCGGCCCTTGAAGCGATCTGCGATGAAACGTTCGGTATGAACGGAGTTTGAGTGTCATGTTCCCGAAAGATTGTTCATCGCCCCTCTCGATGGAGTGTGTCGAAACAGCGCGCATTGTGCGATAACGTGCGGGCGCGATAATTGCGTATTCCTCTCGGGACACCACACATGCAGCCTGACCCGAGTCGACAGATGCCCGACCCTCTGAAATCTGATGCCCTGCAGCGGATCGTCGAGTCGCTTCCCACCGGGACGATCATCGTCGATCAGGCGGGCCAGATTGTGATGTTGAATCGCCAGATCGAACTCTGGTTCGGCTACGCGCGGGACGAAATCCTCGGGCGAACGGTCGAGTGCCTGATCCCCGAGAGATTTGTCGCACACCATCCCCGGTATCGCGACGAATACTTCGCTGCACCTCGCGTGCGTCCCATGGGCGGTGCCCAGGATCTGTTCGCCCGACGCAAAGACGGTAGCGAGTTCCCATGTGACATCTCACTGCATCCGTTGCCGTTGGCGAATGGGTTGCATTTGATGGTTCACATGATGGACGCCACGGAGCGCCGAAAGTTAGAAGCCCGCCAACGACGCGAGGAATCGCTGCGCCGTATGCAGTTCATGGTCGAGTACCTCCCCGCTGGGGCGGCCTACGTGTCACTCGACACTCGCGAACTGATGGTCAACCAGATGTTTCAGGAGATCACGGGTTACAGCCAGGCCGAGCTTGGTGATCTGCCCAGCGCCTTCGATCTGCTCTTCCGAGAGCGATCGCCCGAGATGCAAAAGCTCCACGACGAGGACCAGGTCGCCGGGTTTCCCGTTCCGCGTGTACTGCTCGTCGATCGCAAGGACGGCAAGCTGGCATGGGTCGAGGCAGCAGCCTATCGCTATGACAGCCATGAGGTTTGGCTGTGGTACGATATTACCGAGCGGCTGGCGGCCCAGGAGCGAGTGGTTCGCTCGGCACGACTGGCGGCGATCGGTGAGATGGTCACCGGACTCGCCCACGAAAGCCGGAACGCCCTCCAAAGGGCTCAGGCGGCGCTGGATATGCTGGAACTCGACCTTGAGCAAAGGCCCGACCTGCGAATCTTGTCACGTCGAGCTGTCTCTGCCATTACCGAGTTGCAGCGCCTCTACGAAGAGGTCCGAAACTACGCCGCGCCGATCCAACTGGAGCGAGTCGAGGTTGATCTCGTCGGAGTCTGGCAGGAAGTCTGGGGGCAGGTACGGCAGGTCCATCGCGACAGGCACATCACGTTTACCATGCAGCTGGCGGCTGAGGAGCGGAACGCCAGCATCGACCCGTACCGCATGAAGCAGGTGTTTCGCAACATCCTCGAAAACGCGGTCGCCGTCCTGCCCGAGCACGGCGGAACGATCACCGTGGCGGGCGAGACCTGGACGGAAGAGGAAACCGCCTGGGTCGAGCTATCGATTCAGGACAACGGGCCGGGTATGAACGACGAACAGCAACGGCGAGTGTTTGAGCCGTTCTACACAACAAAGACTCGCGGCACCGGCCTCGGGATGGCAATCGTCCGCCGCATCATGGAAGCCCATGGCGGTACGGCCTCGGTGGGAGACTCAGAGTATGGAGCGCAGATCTTGCTCCGGTTCCCCCAAGGGGAGACTGTGGGATAGGCTTCCAGCCTGTCAGCTTCAGCCAGCAGCGTGAGCAAGGACTTTATCGGCGAGTCCTTGCTGGCGCAGACCAGATGAAACGGGCGGACGTTGGGGGAACTGAGTGTGTAGGACAATGGGGTGTCTGTGGCGCTCACAGCTCGCCAACGAGAGGCGAGCTGACCATGCCTGACAGGTTTCTCTCGCGAACACACACGACCGCCACGGAAACGCCGTCTCATTAGGCCAAGCTGGCGCTGCGGGCTGGTGTCGCGTTGCAGAATGGCTGGCGGGAAGCCTATCCCACGGGGGGACTACGGCTTCTTCTCACTCTTCCGATCATTCCGCACGTGGTCGTGGCATTCGATGCACGACATCGTCACGTCGAACCAACGGAGAGCCGCCTTATCAAAATCTCCTGCCTCCGCAGCTGCGGAGAGCTTAGCGGCGTTGTCTCGAAACTCTCGGCTATGTTCGCGGTAGTCGGCGTCGCTCAGCACGTTCCAGATTTCGACCTTGCTCATCGCGCCCAGGGCGTCGGCCCCCTCCTTGATGAGGGCTGCATCTTCCAGGCACAGGCCCTCCATGATCTTCGACGAGGCATTCAGCTTCTTCCTCATGAACGTTTCGAGAGGTGTCTTCTTCACAGGCTCGTCGGTCTTCTCAGTGGTGGCTTGCACTGGTGCGGCTGGCTCCGGCTTCTGAGCCAGGGCGACACACACCAGACACACCACGATTCCAGCAGGGATGAGCAACTTGCGAGTGGGCATAATTTTGTCCTTACGATGACAGGAGTGCGAGGCAACCGACCCGACGGATGCCTACGCCAGCGGGATACAGCAATCGCCATGCCTGTTTGATGGGAACGATTCCTTCGTGCCAGCCTCGGCTTAAGCGTGCGACTACAGCACACCATGTGACAACTGGACTCATAGAGAGGGCTGGCTGCCGTGGAATCGAAGGTCGCGACTGGGATGAGAGTAAGCTCGCAAGAGCAAATCCCCCCAGTCAGCCTTCTGCCTGACAGCTGCCCCCTGAATGCTGACCAGCAGTTGGCACTGGAAATGCGGTCCACCCCATCAGCAAATCTCTCCTCACGGGCGGGGACGGGTGTGCCAAAGGTCGGACGACTTCTGGGCTGCCGTCGCACCGCACTGTTCATTGCCAAGGTGCCCTCATGATTCACGAAGTGTCTGGCGACATCCTGAGGCAAGAATACGGCTGGAAGAGCAAGCACGATCAGACTCCCAGCCAGACGCCCAACTGCGGGCATTTGTCTTGAACACGAGCCTCAAATGACTTTTCGATTGACATCTCTCACGTGGAAGTGTACATATATGCACTTCCCCGTGAGGAGGTGCCATGATTGCTGCGATCACCCCCGAAAACACACTGTTTTCGCAGGCGAATGCCTGCGGTCCGACTCCGTCACCGCTGGAGTATTCACTCCGTGAGGCGTGTTTGCCGGAGCTGAATGCTCGGTTACGGGCCGAGGGGTTTGAGCCGCCGGGAAAGGGGCTGGCGGCCTGGGTGCGGTTGGCCAGGATCGTGCAGGTAGATGCGGGTAGCATCACGGTTGATGAACTGGTGGAAGAGGCGTATGCCTGGGCGGAACGGGTCCGGGTGACGGAGCGGATTCGGATGCAGGTTGCTGGTTCGGCGCCTCCGGCAACCCCGGGGAATGGTTTGTCTCATGCTTGGACGCCTCGGCAGAACAAACCGTTCCGGTTTGACGGGAATCGGGTGTGGGAGAATTGGGGGCTGGGGATCGATGTCGACTGTCGATGGCATCTGTTCCACTTTCATCGTGGGCACGGTCGCTGGCAGCGGCATAACCATGCTGCCCTCAAGGTTTCCAGAG
>JANPCU010000147.1:0-10603 GCA_031431195.1 Planctomycetota bacterium
CGAGGCGCAGAGGCCGCAGAGTTTCCGGAATGGATCCCCCCCTGCTTCATCTCCTCTTCCTCTGCGAACTCTGCGCCTCTGCGTGAGACATTCTTCTCTCCGACCAGTGAACGCCGATGACTGACAGGGGTGCCTCCGTGCTCTGGTGATCATGCTCCCATCCTGGACCGATTTTTCTGATGCACACACTCTGTTGACAGTCACGGGGGAGATCACCTGACAAGAGCTTCGCGACCGCGTAGCATGCGCGGGTGGTGACATACTGCCTGCTCTGGATGGTCCGATGACTGATGAGATTGACGAGAACGATGAACTGCCGCCGACGCTGAACGAGCTGGCGTGGGACCTGGTGCAGCAGGCGCTGAATGCGGCAGACGATCTGCGGATCGAGCCGGTCGATAACGACAGCGGGGCGTGCATCCTCGACTTTGGGGTGGAGGCTCCGGGATCGATCGGGGCGGGGTTGGCCTTGGCGGAGGTCTGTCTGGCCAGTTTGGCCGAGGTCTCCATCCAGCCGGGCGAGGTCGCCGGAGTCGGCTGGCCGCATTTATTTGTCCAGACCGATGCGCCGTTGGAGGCGTGCCTGCTCAGCCAATATGCGGGGTGGAAGGTCTCGGTCGGGAAGTATTTCGCGATGGGGTCGGGGCCGATGCGGGCGGCCTATGCCCACGAGGAGATCTTCAAGGAACTCGACTACCGCGAGAACGCGGACGCCGTCGTCGGGGTCCTGGAGTCGAGCAAGTTCCCGACCAAGGCTGTCATCGCCGAGATCGCCAAAAAGTGCAGCGTCGAGCCCGGCCAAATCGCTCTGCTCGTCGCCCCGACGGCGAGTCTGGCCGGGAACATGCAAGTGGTGGCCCGCAGCGTCGAGACTGCCCTGCACAAGCTGCACACGCTCGGGTTTGATATCTCGCGCGTCGAATGTGGCAGCGGGACAGCTCCCATCCCGCCCGTGGCGGCGGACGATATGCAGGGGATTGGCCGCACGAACGATGCGATTCTCTATGGGGGGCGAGTCACACTGTGGGTCAATGGCGACGATGACGATCTGCTGACCCTGGGGCCGAAGGTGCCGTCGAGTGCCTCAGCGGCGTATGGGCAGCCGTTCTTGAAGATCTTCGAGGCGGCGGGGAAAGACTTCTACAAGATCGACCCTCTCCTGTTCAGCCCCGCCGAGGTGGTGATCCACAATGTCGACACCGGAAAGGTGTTCGTGTTCGGGCGAGTGAATCACGACGTGCTGCGGGAGTCGTTTGGTTTTTGACCCCGGAGAGTTTGGCGATTGGGTCAACTGTTCGATGCGGGGGCACTCTTCCGGTTGCACCATTTCTATCGATTCCAGAGACAGGTTCTTGACCCCATGGCCCAGGAAGAGTACCGTGAGGGCAACTGGAGAGGTCAATCGACCGAAGTAATGGGTACGGTCCGCCTTGATGGTTCGTCGAACAGTCAAGTGGCTTGAGTTTGGTGAGGTTTCGCATGTCTCGTCCACAAATAACACTGAGTGTTGCCGTTTTGTCTTGCGGCTTACTGATTCTCAGCGCTTTGGCAGCAGACCCTCAGAAGCCCTCGAAGTCGGCTCCGGTGCTGGCGGAGAATGCGGAACCGACTCCCGTCGAAGAAGCCGTGACCGAGCCTGTGCCAGAGTCCATCGTGGAAGAGGATCGCGGTCCGTGGGAAGTCACTGATCGCCTGGAACTGATCTTTAAAGAGCCGATTGCAGTGGCAGGCGACAAGACCCTGTCCGCTCGAGTGCTGTTCAAGAACAAGTCGGAAACGGACATTCCGGGCAAGCTGGTACTGGTCGTGGATGGATCATCGATTGAAGGAGCCACTCTGCATGAGCCTCAGGGGCAGTTCACCGAAACGACTCCCTACTTGCAGATGCTTCCGGTGAAGCGGGTTCTGGATGCCGGGAAGGAAACTCCCGTGAAGTCCCTAATTCTGACCACGGTGGAATCGACAGCCGAGCTGAAGTTGGAATCCGCATCGCTGCGCTGGCGAGCATTTACACTCACCAAGCCAGCGGACCAGGATAACGAGCCACCCGCTGACGAGAAGCAGGTTCCGGGTAAGGGGTACACCTGGGGCGAGATGCGGCGGGTCATGGGCATTCAGAGCCAGGCCACTGTCGCTCTGATTGAGAAGCATGACGGGGCGATTCTGGGGACGGGGACCTCCGAGGATGCCGATGGGAACTTAGTCATCCGCGTGTACGCCGCGCAAGGGGGCATGTCCCGCAAGCTGCCGGGGAGTATCGAGGGAGTGCCCGTGGAGTTGACTGTGACCGGGACGATTAAAGGGGGGCCAGCCTGGTCGCGTGTCACGCGCCAGGACGGAAAGGCCGAGTTGCCAGCCGCCCCCCAGCCCGAGCCGGAAGCCCCGACTGGGTCAGAGGCCACCCCAGCAGCGGCGAACAGCTCGCTTCGAGCGGTCGCCTCTCCTTTGGCCACACTCCAGATTGGCCCACCGACACGTCGTTTTACTCGCCCGGTTCCGATCGGTGTGTCGATCATGAACCAGACGGATGCTTGTTCCGCAGGCACTCTCGGTTGCCGTTGTATCGGTCGAGACGGCAGGCAGTTCATCCTGAGTAACAATCATGTGATGGCGGAAGAGAATTTCGGCATCGCGGGGGACACGATCAGCCAGCCCAGCTCGCTGGAGTATGCTCCTCCCCTCCGATGCTCGATTATTCCTGCCGACGTGATCGCCACGCTCTCTGATTTTCATCGAATTCAATACTTCACCCCCATTACCGCAGTCGCCACGGCACCAGTCAACACGATGGACGCCGCCGTGGCCCTGACTCCCCTGGGGATGGTGGATGTGTGTACCCCGCTGGGGGCATACGGAATGCCCGCGCGCGCTCCCCAGGAGAACCTGTTCGTGGGGATGGGGGTGCAGAAACAAGGACGGACATCGGGGTTCACCAAGGGAAAGGTCTTCTCCATCAATGTCGAAGTTGCCGTCGGCTACACATCAGGGTTCGCTCGCTTCCGGAACTGCATCGATGTTCAAACCCAGTTTCGGACTCCCTCCTTTGGAGCGCCCGGAGATTCCGGTTCGCTGGTGGTGTCTCTGGCTGATCGTCGCCCCGTGGGAATTTTGTTTGCGGGGGGAGGGTTTGATACCTTTCTGAATCCGATCAGCCCGGTGCTGCACCGGTTCAAAGTGGGTGTCGACGACGGGACGGGTGGGCTCCCGCTCTTCGGATCCGGACGCATGGGGTCGGCGAGCGGTCCCGTGAAGCAGCATAAGAACGAAGTGATTCCGCTCTCGAAGTAGCGGTTGCAGTCCAAGCCTCTCGGCGAGATCGGAATCAGAATCTGTCATCAGTTCGCACAGACAGGAATGTCTGTGCCACTCTTCCGTGGGGCAGACATTCCTGTCTGCCTGGCCTGCAGAGCAATTCTGAATCTGCTCCCATGACGCTGTTGCACGGGCTCGCGATCAGCGAGTGAACCACGCTTGGCGGGCTCATCCACTCCGATTGGCGACTTACGCGAAATCACGCCAACCTTTGGACTCGAACTCGGCCAGACGAGTTTCCAGCGTCGACTGAATCTCGGCCAAGCGGGCTGCTCCGGTCACTGCCCTGCCATCGAGTTCGTGGACGTAGAACACGTCCAGCACCTGATCCAGGTGAGTCGCGATCTTGGCCAACTCCACGGACAGCCGCAGGTCGAAGATCGCCTTCGACAAGCTGTAGAGCAGCCCCGTGCGGTCGTGAGCGAAGACCTCCAGAATAGTCCGCGACTCGGAAGACGCGGTATCGATGCGGACGCGGTTCGGCATTTCGGACCCCACCGCAGTGGCACCGCTGGCCCCGTAACGACGGTTCTTGCGAAACAGATCCTCGACCGCCTGTTGCTTCAACAGCATGTCCTTCATGGCCCGTGACACGGATTCCTTTCGATCCGAGTGAGGCTCCCCTGCGAAATCCCGGTCGTGGACATGAAAGCTGTCGATGATCGCCCCGGATTGCGTCGTCGTGATTTCCGCAGACAGGATGGAGTGACGCAGCGCAGTCAGCACGCCTGCCAACCGGTGAAAGCAACCCACAGCTGCCTCCGGATTGCGGGTAAAGATACGATACTCCACGGTCTTCGTACCGGGTTCATAGACACTGTCGACGATCACCTCATCCGCCGAGAGCCGGTGGAGGATGCGCAGGTCAGCGGCCACTCGTGACGCCTCAGTGCAGGTGAAATAGTACGAGGAGAGCCCGGCCAATTGGGCTCCGATCGAGTCCGCAGGAATGTCAGGAGCCGACTGCGCGAGGATGGCCCCGACCTCGGCCGTCGTCGACCGCAGGCGCGCGGCCTCGTACTCCCCGTAGTGCCGACCACTGAGCACCACGAAGCAGCGGTCGTAGAACTCGCCCAATTGGAGAGCCTTCCAGTGACTCCACGTCCCCGGCCCGACGGCGGTGACATCCGCGACGGTCAAGGCATACAGCAGTTGCAAGCGCTCGGGGGTCTCGCAGCGCTGAGAAAAGCGGACGATCTCGCCCTCGTCCGTGTGGTCACGACGAAAGGCGATGTCGGCCATTTCGAGGTGCCAGCGGATCAGGAATTTGAGCGTGTCAATCTGCGGCTGAGGCAAATGCAGCCGACTGCCGACATCGACGGCGATGCGTTCCCCCACGAGGCAGTGATCCTCGATGAACCCTTTGCCGATGTCATGCAGTAACAGAGCCAGATGCAGCAGATTCTTGTGCTGCATTTCCTGGTAGACCTGCTGCACGAGCGGACCGCTCTCGGGCGGATAGTTCGTCGCCACGCCGATTGCCCGCAACGTGTGTTCATCGACCGTAAAATGGTGATACGGATTGAACTGCATCAGACAGCGAATCCGCGTGAACTCCGGCAACGCAATATCGAGCACTTCCGTCTCGACCATGCTGCGGAGAATCTGCGGCAGCACCCGACCGTATTTCAGGATATCCAGGAAGTATCCCGACTCGATCGACGAGAGCGTGGCCCCCTTGAACTTCGGAGCAGTTCGTTTCAGCCCCTCTTCCAGGGCCAGGCTGGGGAGTAACCCCTGGGAGGCACACAGCCGATAGACTCGCAGGATGCTCGCCAAGTTCCGGGTGACGACCGCCAGACCGCGCTGCGAACAATCGACGTTCTCTCCGACTTGCAGCACCCCTTCGGCACGATGGCTCACCAGATAATTCTTGACGTGCGAGAAGATTGCCTGCGGGCGATTGCGGGCCACGAACCGCCGGGCGATGGAAGCCACCTGCGTCGTGTGCCGGAAATACTCCTGCATCAGACGCTCCACCCCGCGCTGCGTTTCCGAGTCGTGATACCCCCGCTCCTCCGCAATGCGCAGCTGCTCGCCCCGGCTGAATTTCTCCTCGGCCTGGTTGTTGTGATAGTGCAGGTTGATGCGCAGCCAGGTTAGAAATTCCCACGCCTGTTTCAGGACATGGGCTTCGTCTTTGTCGAGGGCTCCTTTCATTCGCAACGAGTCGATGTCCGTCGCCCCGTGCGTGGCGTAACCGATCCAGCGAATGAGATGCAGGTCTCGCAGCCCGCCCGAGGAGTTCTTGACATCCGGTTCCAACTCCTGGACCGCGCGGCCGTCTTTCCATTCCGATTCCCGAGCCTGGACGCAGTCGTCCAGAAACGATCTCAGGCGGCGCTGAATCCCCTGCTTTCGAAATGTCCGCACCAAGGTGTCGTATTGGGGCTTCGATCCCCAGAGTAAGCGGGCTTCGACCAATGAGGAGGCAAACTTCGAGTCGGCTTTCGCGAACTCCACGCACTGAGCAATCGTGCGAATACTGGCCCCCAGATCGAGCCAGGAATCATTACAGGCTTGAGACATCCGCGACTGCACCGGGCCGAAACCGGTGCTGAGGTGGCCGTCATCGAGAAACAGGATGTCGATGTCTGAATAGGGACAAATCTCCCCGCGACCCGTGCCGCCGACGGCCAGCACCGCGCAGCTGTTTTGGATCTGTTCGATTTGATCGGGCGGAGTGTCCTGCAAGATTCTGTGCCAGAGATCGAGCGTGAGGGCTTCGAAACTCTGACAGAGATTCGTGGCAGTTTGAATGCCGGGCGCACCGGCCAGAAACAGGCGACGACCCTGCTCGCGAATCTCGGCGATTCGCTCGCGGTACGGGACCGCATCGTCAATCGTAAATGCCATAGGTGGTGGGGGGCACAGGGGGCATCAGGAAAGTCGGCAGCGAATCCCCACAGTGGGGCCTACCGAAAAGAGGGAAGCCGCAGATTAACATGGATGAACACAGATGAAGAGGCTTCACAACGAGAGGAGACTCCCTGCGATCCGACTCTCATTTGCAGCGATCTGTGTTCAACTGCGTTGATAAGTGGCTGACATACTCCTGGATTCCTCCATGCCTGGTCTCTGCCAGCCGACTCAGGGTCTGGCCCGAAACCGCTTTCCGAAAGTTCTGAAGAGGATTCCACCGCAGAGGGCGCGGAGGACCGCAGAGGTTCGAGTCATCTGCGGAATTTCCCTCTGCGAACCTCCGCGCCCTCTGCGGTGAAATTAGGGAACTTGTCTCGAGCCAGTTCCGCAGTCGAATCACGCAGCCACCATCATGGCGAGTCACTGTCCATGCCGACTTCACGGAAACACGCTCTGCCATATGGACAGAACGCGATTCCATGCGGCCCGGCAAGAGTGGCGGCACAAGGGACGGTGGAAGTTGGAGGGCCGTGTCGCCAATGACAAAATGCCGAGGCTCGGGGACACGTCCCCCAACCTCGGCCATTGAGCCACATCGTCCACTAGATCGCGGTGTTACCCGTCTCGCCGGTGCGAATGCGGATGACCTCTTCGATCGAGGTGATGAAGATCTTGCCGTCTCCGACCTTACCCGTGCGGGCGGCCTCGATGATGATCTTCACCGCCTTCTCGACTTCCTCGTCATTGACGACGAGTTCCATCTTGAGCTTGGGCAGGAAGTCGACCGTGTACTCGGCCCCACGGTATTGTTCCTTGTGACCTCGCTGGCGTCCGAAGCCACGAACTTCGGTCACGGTCATGCCGACGATGTTGGCAGCTGTCAAGGCGTTCTTGACTTCCTCCAACTTGAAGTGCCGGATCACTGCTTCGATTTTCTTCATGAGTCTGGTCCTCTGTCTGAGCGGCTCGTAAGAACCGATGTGATGTGGGAAGAGATGCCGGGCAGGCGGGGCGCTGTGCCTCCGCAACACCCGGTGGGCTACAGCGAACTTTCGTCCGTTTCGCCAGTCCGAATTCGAATCACTTCCGGAACAGTGGTGACGAAGATCTTGCCGTCGCCAATTTGACCGGTGCGGGCGGTCCGCAGAATCGTATCCACGATCTTCGCTTTCTCCGAGTCCGGAATGATCACTTCGACCTTCACTTTGGGAAGAAAGTCGACGACATACTCCGCGCCCCGGTACTGTTCCTTCTGCCCTTTCTGGCGTCCGAAACCCCGCACTTCCGTGACGGTCATCCCTTGGGCCCCCGCTTGGGTGAGGGCGTCTTTGACCTCTTCCAGTTTGAAGTGGCGGATGATCGCCTCGATCTTCTTCATGATGCTGCATTCCTGATGAGTGGAGGGGTGACGAATGGACTCACGTTGACTGGCGAGCGTCCGGCGTGAGCCGGATGGTTCTTCGTCTACGAACTGCGTTCGCAGCAGTCAATGCTTAACGAATCTGCCATGCGGTCGAGAACCGGGCCACTGACGCCACCCGGCTCGCTGATTCGCACCGCGCCTCCAAAGTCCCGGAAGACTGAGGAGGTTTTCTCGAAGCACTTAGTGGAAGATGTAGCCTTCTTCGCCGTGCTGGGTGATGTCCAGACCCTGGACTTCGTCGTCCTGCGAAACGCGGAGCCCCATTGTGGCATCGAGGATCTTCAGGATGACCAAGGTGCCCACGGCTCCGATGCCGACGGCAGCCAGCACGCTGACTGCCTGTGGAACCATCTGGCCCCAGTTGCCGTCAACCCATCCCCCCATCGGACGGGAGCCGTAAATGTTTTGCGTGGCGAACACGCCTGTCAACAGGGCACCCGTAATGCCGCCAGCACCGTGAACTCCGAAGGCATCCAGCGAGTCATCGTACTTGAACATCGACTTCAAAGTGGTGCATGCGAAGTAGCAAACACAGGTTCCCACTGCCGCCAGAACCATGGCATGGATCGCGCCGACAGTTCCACTTCCGGGAGTAATCAACACCAGGCCCGCCACCGCCCCAGAGCAGGCACCCAGCACGCTCGGCTTGCCCCGCTGAATCCATTCCAGGCCAGCCCAGACCAGCAGACCAGCCGCTGCGGCGAAGTGGGTCGAGACCATGGCGCTGACCGCCTGAGCGGTCGAACCGAGGGCACTGCCTCCGTTGAACCCAAACCAGCCCATCCACAGCATCGCGGCACCAATCGCAGTGTACGTCAGATTGTGAGGAGGCATCGGCTCTTGACCGAAGCCCAGACGCTTGCCCATGACCAACGCACAGACCAGTGCCGAGACTCCCGACGTGATGTGAACGACGGTTCCCCCGGCGAAGTCAATCGCCTGATATTTTGCCGCTGCATTCCACTCACACAACCAGCCCGTATCGGCCCACACCCAGTGAGCGATCGGACAGTAGACAAACGTAGCCCACAGGATCATGAACACGCACATCGTGCTGAACTTCATGCGCTCGGCGAAGGCCCCGCAAATCAGAGCCGGAGTGATGATGAAGAACATCCCCTGGAACACCATGAACAGCAGCTTGGGGATACCGTATCCGGTGTGGATCGGCCACATCCCCGGAGCGTCTGCCATGACCCCCTTCAGCAGGACATGATCGAAGTTACCGATGTACGGGTTCGTCCCACCAAATGCCAGCGAGTAACCGTACACTGCCCAAATCACACTCATCAGACCCATCAGGAACAGGCACTGCATGAAGACACTAAGAATATTTTTCTTCCGGACCAGTCCACCGTAGAACAGAGCCAGCCCAGGTGCCGTCATCATCAGCACGAGTGCCGAAGAAGTGAGCATCCAGGCGATATTCCCGGAATCGAACACCGGTGGGGCTGGCGCAGCCGGAGCAGCCGCAACCGCAGCTGTGGCTTCTTGAGCGAAGGCCGGAATCGTTCCGAACAGGAGCGTGGACAATGCGACCAGCCCCCCAGTCTTGAGTCGAGCGAGCATTTGAACCTCAATGATGCTGGGAGGTTACGTCGAGCGTTGACGCGATGTCAGGTTGAAGATTTCGTTCCGGAATAAACCAGATCCAACCAGCTGCCACTGCTCGGTACTCCCCAGCAAAGAACTCAGCCATGGCAACTGTAATTATTACAAGCAATCAGTGTGCCACAATTTTGAGCGGGAGTCGAAGGGCTGCTTGTGGCTGACCCCCCCGCGCTCCGCTGCGAGGACTGCGCGTCGCGGCTAAACGGCATTGATCGGTTGCCCCTCGCCCCTTGGCCCCCAAGCCCGTACGATACCTTTGCCACGTTCGGAGTGGGCTGAGCGATCGCTGTGCGGGGCAACCTGCATGGAGGAAAGTCCGGGCTCCACAGGACACGGTGGTGGGTAACGCCCACCACTCGCAAGGGTCGGGACAGTGCCACAGAAAACAAACCGCCTCGCGGTCCTCGCAAGAGGGCCGCGAGGTAAGGGTGAAAAGGTGCGGTAAGAGCGCACCGCGGTTCTGGTGACAGAACTGGCAGGGCAAACCCCACCGGGAGCAAGACTAAGCAGGGCGAAGACCGGATGGTATCGCGCGGAGTGATGAACAGTGGGGCAGACATTCCTGTCTGCCTGCGGCTCGTGCCTCCCCCCGATTCCGTCCGGTCACGGAGCGGTCCGTTCCGTCTGACGTCCGGGTAAGTCGCACCGAGCTGCGGGGGTAACCCCCAGCCCAGAGAAATGGTCGCTCACGACAGAACCCGGCTTATAGGCCCACTCCGAACGGCGGTATTGTTCTGAAATTCATGGATCAGATTTGATAACAAAAAGAATTTCTGCAAGATCACTAAATTGGACAGCGCCGCTTTTATCCGTGAGTGTAAAAAACGGGGTGGCCGGGTCAGGAGACTTTGCGCAGGGCCCCGACTCGGAAGTCGCTCGCTCGCCCGATCTTCGAACGCTGCCTCAAAAGACCGGCAGGAACGAGTGAGACCCTCGTTCCCTCGATCGAATCACCCAGCTGAGTCCACCCGCGCCGGGGCCCTGTGCGGAGCCTCCTGACCCCGCCACCCACGTCACCTGGCCAAGGCGCTGCACTCTATCGACCCAAATAGTCAAGGTGAGACTCCATCGATCGGAAGTTCGACGGCCCCCTCGCCTCCATCCTAGTTCGCCCAGCCCTCCAGAAGTGTCCCACACTCGCAGGAGTCTTGAGTGCGAGACGCACTTGGTGATTGCTCCCGACGATCTCTTGCCGAACTCCTCATGATCGGCGATTCTCGGCGCTGGCCATGGAGGCCGTGGCCACACCAGATCCGGGGGAGTCTGGTGCGGGACCCGCGTCAAACGGCGACATGACGTATTCCCCGGGTTGGGCCGGAATCATTCTCGTCGGCGAGGGAAAAGAGTAGAAACCCAGAGGACGCGGACAATCTTTCGGGGGTAAGTGAGGCTGCC
>JANPCU010000148.1:0-7389 GCA_031431195.1 Planctomycetota bacterium
CGAGGCGCAGAGGCCGCAGAGTTTCCGGAATGGATCCCCCCCTGCTTCATCTCCTCTTCCTCTGCGAACTCTGCGCCTCTGCGTGAGACATTCTTCTCTCCGACCAGTGAACGCCGATGACTGACAGGGGTGCCTCCGTGCCCTGGTGGTCATGCTCCCATCCCGGACCGATTTTTCTGCCCTCTCTCTCTCGCAATCGACT
Organism: Planctomycetota bacterium; assembly: GCA_031431195.1. Lineage (GTDB taxonomy): Bacteria > Planctomycetota > Planctomycetia > Planctomycetales > Planctomycetaceae > TH-plancto1. The sequence continues at coordinate 203 of JANPCU010000148.1, forward strand.
CCCCCCCCAAAGACACGTCTCCTAAGGAGAGATTGGGCAGGGGGCGATGGCGAGACTTCTCTCGGTGAGAACTGAGTAGATTTCGTCGGACGGACGTCCTCGTCCGTCCGTGAGGAAAGCTTCGCAGAGCGATGGTCGAGGATGTCCGTCGTACGTCTCGATCTGGCCCGCGTGAAGTCTAACGCTCTACACACTGGCATCAATCCGGATTATCGAGCAGGCTCCTCGGGCCGTTCTCCCACCAAGACGGGGGGACGAGAGTGTGAGTGCTGCTTCGGTTGACCGAGATTCTGAAACACCGAATCCAGCATGGGCTTTAAACGCCGCGCGCCGACGGCCGACACATGATCCGTGTCCTGATACAGCGTCACTCCGTTCAGTTCCGCCCGGCACAGGCCCGTTTCATCGGTCAAGAAGGGAGTCGGGTCAACCACAATGACGTTGGGTCCAGCGAGTTGCTCCAACCACTGATCCGCTTCCCGGTTCTTCTCACGATGAGCTGCGACGGGAACCCCGACCGTCTGGACTGATTCTCCAAAGGCCTGGGCTCGAACGAGCAGCCGAGGAACATGCCCTGGTTGAGTCGGAACATCGCGTACGAGGACCACGGTCTTGCCAGCTTCTGTCAGTTGCTGCACCGTGTTTTCCAGGCAAGGTCCAAAGTCTGGATGCTGGGCATATTGCGACCAGAACGCCGACAGCACGACCACCCGCACCCGCGGTTCGAGAGCGATTTTCAGGACGGCGGAATTGAACCTCGGGGCGTCTGCACCTAGACCAAGTCTGTTCTGTCCGATAAACCCAAGCAGGGGAGGGGTGTTCGCGTACATCGCGGCTGTCCCATGCATGCAGTTTTCCAGGCACAAATCCCCCAGCACCGGGATGAGGACCATCGCATGACTGTCTCCCCAGACTAGGCAGGTCGCATCGCTTGCGGAAGCCCCGAACTTGAACAATTGCCCGTTCTCGACGGCCTGGATACTGGATTGGGAGGCGACACCAACACTCTGACGTTCGGGGGGGATGTAGGCGAGTGTCTGAGCGTCGAATCGCGAGCGTACACCGCCGTTCTGGTGGACGAGAAAGCCCACCGCCATCAAGAGGATCGTGAACCCCAGGGCCGACACAAACAACGGGCGGCGGAGACTCAGAATCTGCCCCTTCCGGAACGGTGTCTCCACGACATAGTAGGACAAGACTGCCAGCAAAAAAGCGGCATCCATCAAACAGAGTCTGATCGTCCAGGGCATCTCATCCCGGAACCAATAATCGGCATACGCGATGACTGGCCAGTGAATTAGATAGAACGAGTAGGAGACCTTCCCGATGAACACGATCGGTGACCAGGAGAGGACACGACCGGTCGATGTCAGCGCACGATTGGCCCAGATGAAGGCGACGGTTCCCAGTGTCGGCAGCAGGGTGGCCACTCCGGGGAACGGCACTTGTTCATCATACACCCCGATCGATACGAAAATCGCCGCGAGACCTCCCCAGCCGACAACCTCTCGGACCCGGTGAGACGCCGAGCTCCCCAGTTGGGGATATGCGGCAAGCAGGGAGCCGAGCAGCAACTCCCAGGCCCGCGTGGGAAGTACCCAAAACGAGATCCGAGGATAGGTCTTCGTCAGGCATACCGCTAACACGAACGAGGCCGCACAGGCGATCCACAACAGTGGTCGTAACCACGCTGGCCTCCATTTCCTGATCCCGACCAGAATCAAGGGTAAGACGATATAGAACTGCTCCTCGACGGCCAATGACCACGTATGCAAGAGCGGAAAAGCGTCCGTCTTGGGAGTGAAGTAATCGATTTTCCAACCGTGATAGACATTCGACAGCACCAAGCCCTGGGCCACGACCGCTTGGCCCAGCCGAGCGAAGTCCTCCGGCAAATACAGAAACCAACCCGCAGCCAATGTGACCGCGACCCACACCGTTAAAGCGGGGGCAATCCGGCGGACGCGCCGTTCCCAGAAGTCGAGCATACTGAATTTCGAGGCATCCAGATCGCGGAGAATCAGCGAAGTAATCAAGAAGCCCGAAATGACAAAAAAGACATCCACCCCCACATAGCCACCTGGACAACCGAGTCGCGCATGAAACAGCACGACAGCCATCACCGCGACCGCCCGCAGGCCGTCAATCTCCACTCGATACCCCAAAACCGGGGCAGTTCCCTGCGGTGCGTTCACTGTGGCAGACTCCATTCTGCTGTGTCCAAACTCCGTTCGCTATCCAGAATAGGAGAGAATAGGAGAGAGCAGCAATGGCAGTTTTGCATCCCGCGCCCTTCGACCGTGACCCTCGCCTCAGAGTATCCATGGGCAACTTGCCAACGACAGGCTCGTCGCCGTTATACTTTGCGAGGGGAGACATGAAACATTTCGTAGGACATCCTTTTCCGTCCGTGTGGAACACCTCGGGGAACGACGGACGAGGACGTCCGTCGTACATCTCTATCTGGCCCGCGAGAAGTCTAAGTGGACCACATCGTGGGTTCCGGAGTATTCCTCAAGGTTTTGGCTCGCTCCCCCGCACCTGCACCAGACCAGCTTTCTTCGCCGCTGGAATCGGGTCTTCGTAGGGCAGGCATTGGAGGTACTCGACCAGGTCGGCGATCTGGTCCTTGGTCAGGTGGCTCGTCTTGCCATGCTGATCGTCGGGATTGAGGGTGGTGAGCATCTCTTTCAGTGTCTTCGCCTTCCCGTGGTGCAGGTACGGAGCCGAACGGTAGACGCCGAGCAGGGTCGGGGTGTCGTAGGCGGGTTCCATCTTCTCGCTCGGGTCGGACTTACCGGTCCCGACATCATGCAGCTTACGGTCGGCTCCCGGGTGCGAGTCGGTGAAGAGCGGACCCGAGTGGCATTTGGCACAGCCGACCTGCTCATCCAAGAACACCGTCTTGCCGCGCAGAGCCGCTTCGCTGAGTCCCTGCTTCGCATGCGGGCTCATCGCGAACGTGTGCGTGTTCGAGTAGACCGCGAGGGCGTCCAGGGCCGGGGAGAGCCCCTGGTTTGGCTGGTCGAGCGACTCATGCACCGTCCCGCGCAACAGGCCGCGCCCCTGCATCAGCGGGCCGCGGATCGTATGCTCGAAGTCTTGCACCTCGTCGCGATCCGCCGACCAGTGCAGCGGGTGCGTCCAGGCCAACCCGAACAGCTGTTGCGTATCGCGGAGCCCTTCGGGATTCTGCCAGACGCGGCCATCCGAATCGCCATCCGGGTGGCAGCTGGAGCAGGAGATCCACCGCTGGCCGACCATTGGCTGGTTGGCGGAGTAGAACAGCTTCTTGCCGAGCAGAGTTTCCTCGTCGAGTGGGGACTGGCAGACGGGGATCGTGGCGATCATTTTCAAGGTGCGCGTGCTGTACTCGACGACGTTGAAGTCGAGAGAGTTGTAGACGTAGAGCGATTCGCCGTTGGAGGAGACGCGGACCGCCCGGGGATTGGACCCGAGTCGCAAGGTCCGCTCGTGACGAATCTCGCGGTAGTTGTCGTCGAGGACCTCGCACTCGAACAGATCATCTGTCCCGCTGAAGACGACATACAGCCGCGCGGCATCCGGCGAGAGGGCGACCTCCCACGGGTTGGCGACGACGTACGTGCCGTTGAACGAGTCCATCTGCATCCGCTTGCGACGGGTCTCCGCCTTCGAATCGACATCCAGGATCGACACATACGGGAAGATCGAACCCGCCCCCTGGGCCACGGTGGTCCGCGACCGCTGATGAGGCAGGTACACCTTGGGGCGGGTCGGGTGGACGACGATCTGCCGGGCGAGGTTGTCCTGCTCGGAACCGATCCATTCTTCTAGTGGCTTGCCGGTCGTCCGATCTAGCGAGCGCACGATGCCGGTGTAGTACTCGGTCACATAGACCCGCCTGTCATCGGGGGAGAGAGCGATCCCCCGCGTGAACTTTCCTGCCTCCCACGTCTGCGAGATCGCGTGTGAGGTCGCATCGATCTCCAGTACCTGGCCGGGATAGCTCAACGTCACGTACACCTTCGCCCCGTCGCGAGCCGACACCACTCCATACGGCTCGTCGAACACAGCTGTCCGCCCGAGTTCCTTCCCCGTGTCGCCGTCCAGAAAGACAACGACATCGTCGCGGTAAACGGCCACGGCCAACGAGTGCGTGGTCCCAACAAAGCTGACCCCCTCGGGATCATGACCGACCGGGATCTCGCGTACGGTCTTCTGCGTCGCCAAATCGACGATCGACACCGTCCCGCTGTCGCGATTTGAACAGGCGAGCACCTTGCCGTCCGCAGAGATGTCCATCAAGCTGTTGGACGACCCGGCCACGGCCAGATTGGCGGAGAGCCAACAAATCACCACGAGTGCGAATCGTGTCCAATGGTGAATGACAGCGTTTGTCATGGAATGTTCCTTGCTCGTCTTCCGAGCGATCTACCGCTTGGCCGCGTGGCCGTGACTGTGGACCTTGATGTATTTCGAATTTGTGTGTCAAGTTGCATCACTTGGAGGCTTGAATTTGATTGGCTCGCATTGGTCGATCAGTTGAATCGCTACTTCAAGATTCCAAAGGATCTCATCGACAAGTGCATCAATAGCTACGGGTGTAAAAGATTGGTTCATCGCCTCGATAGTCTCGCCATTCGTCTTTCCTGAGAGTGTCCCGTGCTCTGCCCTCAGCGTTTGAAGTTGAATGCGAACTCGAGCGACATCAAAGGGGTTAACAGCCCTCTCCCACAACAAGAGGAACGACGCGATGTGAATCGGAGAGAAGTCGTAGGCCCCAAGGCCGCAGCATTCTGGAACGCAAACCGCTTGGCATCGGTGTATCAACCCTGACAAAAGTGGTTCGAGTTTCATGGAGTCGTTACCAGAACTTGCGGTACAGCTTCGGGCAGCGGGTCTGTAGGTCGTCGCCCTGTTCCGACCAGGCGGTCCCCAGCGGCTCCTTCGGTAGTTCGATTTTGTGATCGGGAAAGTCGTCGAGGTTGCCGCCGGTGCGCTCTTCCCAGGCTTGCGTGGCGACCCCTTGGAACCCCTCGTACAGGGCGTCTTCGCCTTCATCGGCATTGAGCAGCGGGGCCAGCGAGTCGGGGTTCTTGACGGCCATGTCGTAGACCTTTTGCCCCCGGCCGATCAACCAGCCGAGGAAGTCGACGAACTCATCATCGGAACACCCCTTGCCCAGGATGTAAGCAGCTGCCCACAAATCCCACGTATAGGCTTTGACCCAATGTTCGAGGAAAATGCGGTCGAAGTCGACGATCTCCGCCGGGTCGAGTTCCTCGAGCGCCTCGCCGAGGAATTCCATCTGCTCATCGAGATCCCCCTCGGCCTCTTCAAGAGACGAGGCGATGAGATCCCAGAATGTGGCGGTGTTCATGATTGATTCTCTATTGACGGGGAATGCTCCGCTTCGCAAAGCCTTCGCGTCGCAGCTAAACGGGCCTGTTTGGACTGACGACTAGATATGCGGCTCGGTCATGCTATACGGGTCGAGGGCGGCGTTGAGTTGCTCCGGTGGCAGGATCTTCTGGTTGGTACACAGCTCGCGGATCGTCTCGCCCGACTTGAAGGCTTCTTTGGCGATGGCAGCCGCCTTCTCGTAGCCGATGAACGGGTTGAGGCTCGTCACCATCGACAGGCTCTTCTCCACGCTGGCGACGCAGGCGTCCTCGTTAGCCTCCATGTCTTTGGCGCAGAACTCGACGAAGGCATCCGTCCCTCTCGCCAACAGCATAATGCTCTCCAGTGTCGTCTGCCCCATCACCGGCATCATGATGTTCAGTTGGAACTGGCCACCGGCGGCTCCACTGAGCGTCAGGCAGCCGTCGTTGCCGATCACGCGGGCACAGACCTGCATCAGGCTTTCGCACATCACCGGGTTGATCTTCCCCGGCATGATCGACGACCCCGGCTGCAAGTCCGGAATGATGACTTCGTAAAAGCCGCAGCGGGGCCCGGAGCCGAGCCAGCGGATGTTGTTGGCAACGTTGAACAGCGTCGTTGCGATCAGCTTGAGCTGGCCGTGGCACTCGACGAGGCCATCGCGCTGGGCATTCCCTTCGAAGTGATTGGCCGCCTCGACAAAGGCTATGCCCGACTCCTCGCGCAAGCAGTTCGCCACGCGCGAGCCGAACTCCGGATGGGTGTTGATCCCCGACCCGACAGCTGTGCCGCCAACGGGGAGTTCGAGGACGGCTTCAATGGCGGACTCGGCCCGCCCGATGGAGAGGTCGAGCTGCCGGGCGAACCCGCCGAACTCCTGTCCCAGTCGGATCGGAGTCGCATCGGCGAGGTGCGTGCGACCGATCTTGATGATCTTGTCCCACGCCTTCGCCTTCTCGGTCAGCGTGTCGGCGAACTTCTTGAGGGCTGGGATCAGTGTGCGGGCGATCGACATCCCAACCGCGACATGGATCGCCGTGGGGAAGGTGTCGTTCGTACTTTGCCCCATGTTGACATGGTCGTTGGGGTGGATCGGCTTGGCAGCTGCGAACCGGTCGCCCCCGGCCAGTTCGATGGCCCGGTTGGCGATCACCTCGTTGGCGTTCATGTTGCTCGATGTCCCCGACCCCGTCTGGAACACATCAATCGGGAACTGATCGTCGAACTTTCCAGCTGCGACCTCTTTGGCGGCCGCGAGCATGTACTCAATCTGCTTCGCATCGAGCCGAACCTTGCCGGTGTTCTGCAACTTGCCGAGGTCGCGATTCGCCACGCCGCAAGCAAACTTCACCAGCCCCATCGCATGAATCAGATCATCATGCAGCGGCCACCCCGACACCGGAAAGTTCTCAACCGCCCGCTGGGTCTGCGAGGCGTAGTACGCCTTGGCCGGGACGCGGACTTCCCCCATGGTGTCTTTTTCGATGCGGAATTCGGACATGATCGCCTCCAGGTGATTCAGTCGCCACAGCGGGCGGTGTGAACCGGGATTCTACCGATTGCCATTCAGCGGGGCAGTCTCCGGCGAATCGCGAAACCTGTTTCTCTGGATCAGGAGCGAAAACTCCTCCGGAGGTCCCAGTCACCTTGAGAACGCGGAATCTTGGAGAACGCGCCGGATGAGATGCTTGTCTCTGATGCCTGGGAAATTGGAAACGCCGAGGGCGCAGAGGACGCAGAGCAGGGCCTGCCCTCGGACCTCGGCGTCCTCCGCGCCCTCTGCGTTTCCCTTTCTGCTTGTCCCTGGAGTGCGATGTTTC
>JANPCU010000149.1:0-36186 GCA_031431195.1 Planctomycetota bacterium
GCAAAAGGGGAGTCACTTCCTCGTTTGCGTTTCTTGAGTTTTTTTGCGGCCACCACTCTTCAACGAGACCGTCTGGTCGGGATTCACGCCCTGGCTGAGGACCACGGGCACGTAGGAAACGTGCCCACAAAACGGGGTGACCACTCGGATACAGACTCTTCTGGCATTCTTCGCCATGACGGGGCCATCGTCTGACCTCCGCATTGAATCCCGACCGCTCGGCCCGTATCTTGCAACTGCCGGTTCGCCCCTCGCTTCTCTTGTGACCCCCATGACGTTTCGCGACCTTGACATCCTCTGTGAAGACGGGCCGGTGATCGCGGTCAATAAGCCGCCGGGGCTGATCTCGCAGGGGGCTCCCGTAGGGGTGCCGAGTCTGATTGGGTTGGTGAAGGACTATCTGAAGGACAAATACAATAAGCCGGGCGAGGTCTATCTCGGCGTCCCCCACCGTATCGACCGTCCCGTTTCCGGAGTGGTGGTCTTCTCCCGTAATTCGAAATGTGCCGCCCGCCTCGCCGAGCAGTTCGCCGAGCGCCAGGTCCGCAAGACCTACCTGGCCGTCCTCGAATGCCCGCCGACGGAGGAGGCTGGCACGCTCACCGACTGGCTTTATCGGATTCCCGACCAGCCGAAGGTCATCGTCTGCGGCCCCGATCACGAGGACGCCAAGCAAGCGGTCCTGCACTACAAAATCCTCAAACGAGCCAAAGGCCGAGCCCTCGTCGAGATCGACCTCGGCACCGGTCGCATGCACCAGATCCGCATCCAATTCGGCAGCCGCGGCTGTCCCATCATTGGCGATGACCAGTACGGTTCGACGATGCACTTCCCCGGCACCAGCCGCGATACCCAGCGCGAATCCCCCATCGCCCTGCACGCCGCCCGGCTGATCATCCAGCACCCGGTCCGCTACGAACCGTTGCCGATTCTGGCCCCGATTCCCCGCACCTGGAACGAGTTCGGCTTGGGAGTGGTCCAGCTCGATGACGGTTTGAGTCCGGCATGATTGAGAGGCCATGTCCTCCGTCCCAAGCTCTGCTTGGGACGGAATATCCCCGAAGCTCTGCTTCGCCGCGTGCCCAACGACTCGAACAGCGGAGATGACCAGCTCGTGCAAGAGCGGACGTTCTCGACTCGGGACTCTCGGAAACACTCGGCGAAGGAGAACGGGAACTGCCACGCGGGCGAAGCGGAGCTTCGAGGATATGCGGTCCCAAGCGGAGCTTGGGACCGAGGGGGAAACCACCGGCGAATGGCTGTGACCGCTGCCGGGGTCGATTAGTGTCCGAGGCCACTTCAGGAAGCATGCGAGTCTTGCGCAGATTGTCGATGATCTGAAAGCTCTCTACCCCGAAGTTGTCTGAACGATGCTACCCCGCTTGATTGAATTGTTTGGTTATTTGCCGTTAAAGACGAAGGATTGACCATGTTTGAATGTGATGAACGCTATCGAGTGGTCGAAACCCTCATCGAGACGGTAATTATTGATCGCTTCGGTATCGTGAGAACGTCCAGTGTATTGCCGGCACATTGGGCATCGCATCAAGTGTTTCCCGAACGGTACATCGATCATTTGATCATCATGACACGTGGGGCATTCAAAGCTTGGGAACTTCAGTTCGATTGGAGCCAGTCCTCGCACAGACGAAAGACGACAGTCGATATCGTTCGCGAGATTGAGTAGGAAAGGGCTTGAGGTCACAGGGTCTCGATTGTTGCGTAACCACACATTCCATGAGTTTCGATCAACGGAAACGGCAATCTTCAAAAACGTTTGACAGGTGAAGCAGGTGTATTCGGCATGCGACCACTGAGTTGGGCCGAGGGATAGGCGTTTGGAGAACAAGAGCCATTCCGTGTCACACGGTTCACAGCGATAGTCATAGCCGGTCGCCATACTCTGTGGGATCCTGTGATTGCTAATAACTAGGGTTAGGCGGAATTCGATTCCGCCGATCACGGGCGAGAATTCTGCCTCTCGCAGGAATGCTCGTCGGAAGGCGTCTCCCGAGGAATCGAGGCATCCTGCGATGGATTTGATTCTGGCAGGCATCGACTGAGTGTCAAGAGGGATTTGATCGGACGACCACTGGGGTGGCTGGCCAGATGTTAGGGCACCAGGGTGAACAACCCGCCGGAACGTCAGCTGTTCCAGACATTTGACCAGAGCGTCGGTCATCAGATCACCGTCTAGCCCGCCGCGTAAGCTAGGGCAGGAATCTCCCTACGGTGGCCCAAATCACGCACCGGCATCCTCGACCCGTTCCACAGCTTGCACCTGATCCAGCCGAAACGGGCCGCGTTCTACGGTCTGTCCGTCCTCGCGATCGACGAGGACCAGGAGCGCCCGCTGGCTGGCACGGCTGTCGGGGTAGCCGACATGCAGTGAGCCGCTGTGCAGGGTGACTTGAACTAAAAAACTCTCCTCCAGCCCCCGCAGGCCATCGACATACAACACTGGAAACCGGCTCCACGCCCAGAGCCAGAGCGAGAATTGCGGATCAACCCGCCCCGCGATATCGCCCCACTCCATCTCGGCCTTCAGCAATGACGGCACATTCGCCGTCCGGCACCACGGGATCAGGAACTCGGCAATCCACCCCCGGCGAGAGGCGGTGAGGGCGTGAAACGCGGTGAGATCGGGCGACAGCGGAACAACGGTTTCGGTCATGATCGCGAGATTGTAGCGGAGTTCGGCAACCGTGTCAGAAACGAGCCACGATCGGGGGAGAAGTGTGCGTCGAAAAGTGAGACAGTGTTTCTCTCGTTAGAAAGGAGTGGGACTTTCATTCAGGGAACATGCCTGACCTTACTCAGATCCGAGGAAGTTTAGACAGGATTGACAGGATGAACAGGATGTCCCGACGCGACGCCAGCCTCAGAATTCATCCTATCGATCCTGTTCATCCTGTCAAAATCTTTCGGTCCGTATGACTTTCATGACCCCTCGAAAGCCTGCGTACTCTGTCCCTTCGTGATGTTCAACCACTGCCGACTTATGCGACACACGCAAGTGCCCAGCTACCGGCCCTCGGCGATCGATCGCAGAACCTCGGCCAACCACTCCGTCACCGGTTCGATGGCGTGCTGCTCTTCGACGAAGGCCCTGCCCCGCTGACCGAATAGGTCGCGATCTGCGGGGGAATTCATCCACTCACTCAGCAGTTGGGCGGCTCGCGATCGGTCCCCCTGGACGAACACTCCCGCAGAAGATTGTTCAAGGAATGACCGCCCCACATCGGTACTCACAATCGGTACGCGGGAGGCAGCTGCCTGGAGAAAGGCATTCGGAAACCCTTCCAGTGACGACGTATTGATGTATGCAACGGCCCGTTGAAAGAGAGCGGGCATCAGTGGAAACGGCACCTGCGTCACGATCCGAACGTTGCTCGGAGCCGACTGGCGGATCTCGGCATCGACAGCGGGATCGCGCGGGTTAAGCAGCATGAGAAACGGCACCTTGGGACAGAGCCGGGCAATCTCCAGCAGTACCTGCGGACGCTTGTGAATCTTCTCGGCCCGCCCCATCCATAACACGAATCGGTCGAGTCCCGCGTGCAGTTCTTGAGGCAATGCCCCAGCGGCCCGCGCATCCCACTCGGTCAGGTCAATCGGGTTCGGCACCAGCACGCCCGCGCGACCGAACCGCTCCGCCAGCAGGCTCGACTGCTCGGGCGTCTGCGTCAGGATCGCATCGGCCTGCTGCAACGAGAAGCAACACGTCGCCCCCGTGTCTCCATAGGGATTTCTCACGGTCGAGTCCGCCGTGTACCCCGCATTCAGGTCATCATCCGAACCCAGAAACAACACAGCTGGTCGCCCCGTGGACTGTGCCGACGCAATCGCCGTCGCAGCTGTGGCTTGGTTGCCGAGGCAACAGAACAGGTCGGCCTCGATCTGTTCGAAGAACAGCATGGGGAGTCGAGGATCGGTGGGGCGGGCCTCAAAGAGTCGGGCGGTGGCCAGTAGCGGCACCTGCCACAGCAGAGACGGCGACCAGCGATGCACGTTGATCCACGGGAACCCCGGGCGGCGCGAGGCAAAGCCGCCGACCGCCTCGCGCAGGCGATAGAACCGGTCCCGCAGTCCGATGATCCGCACCCCTTCAACTACGGACTCGGTCACGGGCCCGGTCGTGCGCACGGCGAGCGAGACCACCACATCTGCTCGCTTCGCCAGCTGCCGGGCCAGCAGCCAGGCCCGCGTCTCCGTTCCGCCGACCTGCCCCCCAGCCGACGGATTGACCGCCGGGTAGGCATTGAAGGCCACCAGACACAGATGCAGCGGACGGGCAGGCATAGAGGCAGGGCATCTAAGGTGAGAGTGACTTGTGACGACGCCTGTTTTTGTCTCGGCAGGGACACCCGACACTCGCCCACCGTTTCAACGGGGGGAGAGCAATGCAGCCGAGCCTCCGAGTCCCGTCAGGGACGGCAGAAGCCTTTGAAAACGACTGGGATTTGAAGGGTCATGCGAGTCTCTGTCGCCCCTGCCGGGGCTGTGGCCGCGAGAGTGTGTCCCACCGCTGAAGCGGTGGGCTATTCTCGGGTGTCCCTGGGCGGGACAAAGTGTGGCGACGTTTCCGACTCGATGGAATGAGGCGTGAATTGTCCTAGGGTTTCGCACTTGCGAAGCCCTAGAGCAGTTTCAGAATCAGTTTTCAGTCAACAGGCAGAACATGTCCTCCTATTTTTCTGTCCCTATTTTTCTGTCTTCATTCTTCGATGGCCCTCACTAAGGACCAAAGGAAGACAGAAAAATGGAGGCAGAAAAATGAAGAGGGAGAAGTTTGCGAGGTTCTGAACACCAATTCTGAAAAGCTCTAGGGCATGGAGGGTTCGTCAAGGATCGCGATATCACGGCGGGAAGAACCGAACTTACCTCAGTGACTTCAGGTACGCGAGCAAGTCGCGCAGCTCGGTCTCCGTGAGGCGGGTTTCCAATCCTTGCGGCATGATGGAAGTCGTGCTTTCCTTAAGCTCGTCAATCTCCTCGCGGGGGATCTGGATCTCGGCCAATGTGGCAGTACGAAGGGTCAGAGAGTCGGTTGACTCGCGGGTCATGACGCCCGTGTGGACCTTTCCGTCCGTGGTCACGATGACGTAGGGCCGGAACCCGCGGGCAAAGCTGCTGCTAGGGAGGACGACCGCTTCGAGCAGATCGCGGGTCTCGCGAATGGCACCGATGGTGGTGAGGTCGGGACCGACGTTGCCGCCTTCCTTGCCGATGCGGTGACAACTGGCACAGGCCGACTTGTTGCTGTAGAAGACTTTGTATCCAGCTTCGATATCGCCGCCAGTCGTCAGCGGGGACAGCTTCTCCAACTTGGCGGCTTGAGCGGCGAGGTCGATGCCCGAGGCGGCGAGCAGCGGCTGGGCAGCGGCTTGGACCTCAGCCGGATACTTACGAAGTAGTCGGGCGAGTTCCTCTGCGGGAAGGCGAATCTCTTTCTTCACGGCAGTCAGCTGCTCGACCAGTGCGATCCCGATCCCCACCGATTGGCTACGTTCAAAGGCCCGCAGCAGGACAGGCACACCGAGCGGGCCGACCTGTGGCAGGCGGGGGATCAGAGCGGCGAGTTGGTCCTCGCTCAGCGGTGCATCGGCCAGCGTTCGCGAGACCGCGAGCAAGTCCGTTGGCTGATCGGCGACATCGAGCCGGTCGGTGAGGTAGGCGAACTCCTCGGCTGGCACGGCCTCGCGCCGCGGCCAAAGAGCCGAGTACGCTGCGAGTCGGATGGGATGGGACTGCTGATCTTGCGATGCCAATACAGCGATCGCCTCATCCATCCCTTCCAGGTTGCGGTCGGCGATGATCGCCAGAGCCTGCAACCGGGTCGGGATTTCTCCCTGCTGCAGAGTGCGGAGCAGCCCGGCCTTCCACGAGACGACAAACGCCGCTCGTGGCGACCGCGCGATCACATCCAGCAACAGCGGGACACCGGCGTACTTCGGAGGCAGTGCCTCCAACCGCGTGGCAATGAGCGCGGCGACCTCCGGCTCGCTGACCCGCGCGAGAAGGAACCCGCGCAGCACCGCCGCTCGCTCGGCGGAGAACGCCTCTTCCCCGAGCCACTTATCGAGCAGCGACACCGCCTCCGGAGCCCAGCCGGGATGTTTAGCGATGATCTTGAGGACCAAGGCCTGGAGGGCCGTGTCGTCGGTGTCGAGGAGAGGGAGGACTTGCTCGCGCGTGAGCTTCACCTCGGGCAACTGATCGAGGACTATCAGAGCTACATGTCGACGGCTGGGAGTCGGACTCTTCAGGTACAGTGCGATCTCTTCGTTAGCTCCTGAACGAATGAGCGCGTACAACAACGAGTGTTCCAGCACGCGATCCGCCAGAGGGGCCTCGGTCAACTGACTCATGAGGCGTGACATCAGAATGGATGGCATGTCTACCTTCACAGGCGAGTATTGAACATCTCGGATCGCGCTCCGGAATACGTTCTCTCCAGACAGCGATTCCGCCCAAGCCCGTAACTGAGCGGGATGCTTGAGACTCGGCAAATTCTGAGAGGTGCGATACCCGCGAGTGATGGAGGAGAGTTGATAGCGAACCCGCTCTCCCGTGAGCCCGACTTCCAGATTTCCAGCTCCCTCACTGGCCGATCTGAACCCCACGAGAAAAAAGCGAGCATCCATCTCCCGCGTTCTGTCGCCGACGTTCCCCGGCAGAGATTGGATATTACTCCCCGATAAAGACACCATCAAACGCTGCCATGCGATGGGAGTGTTTGTGTATGCCTGATCCAACTGCCCCTGGGGGGAACTCGCGTAGGTGGCGAACTGCACATCATCATTCCGAAAAAACGGGGTGGACCGCAGTGTCTCCATGGCTCGTTGGGCGACAACCGGTCGACCATCACCCAGAAAATCTAGTGTCTCCTTGAGATTGAGTTTCTCCCACGCAATCTCCTTCCCGCGCGGGTCTTTCACATTGTGCGACCCGGTCTTCCGAATGCGGTACACCGCCCCGGCGATGTCCGGCTTGGCGACTTGTGAATTCGGGCAGCCGATGCGGAACCAGCCACCGGTATCGATGACCAGCAGTGACCCGTCGGCGTCCTCGACGACATCGGTCGGGTGGAAGTCGGGGCTGTCGGAGACCAGGAAATCCTCATGCGACTCAGCCTTGAAGCTGGCCCCCTCACGCGACACGATCGTGCGGACCAGCTTGTGCGTGTTGAACTGGGTCACGAAGAAGCTGTGCTTAGGTGACTCTTCATTGATGGGGCCGAAGAACTGGTCGGACCGGTAGCGGGTTAAGCCGCTGACGGCGACATGGCCATAGTTGTGGACCGGGCCGAGCGGGTCGCCGGTCGAGGGGAATTCGTCGATGCACTCCTGCTGGTCGTAACGCGGATACACACCGCCCTCGACCCAGTGAACCAGGCAGTCGCCGCGCGGTCCATCGTAGAACAGGTTCACGGTGCCGAGGGCCTCGCCAGTCTCCAGAAAGTCGACCTCCACCGGGTTGTCCATCCCGCCGCCCGCGTGGACATGCAGGTCGGTCCCATCGAGGCGGCACGAAAAGATGCGGGCCGCCTTCCCCTTCGAGACGAGTTCGCCCACCTCATTCGGCAGTCCTGGCTCGGGCTGAGGAGGTGTAATCGCAGCGAGGTCTTCGCCGCCCAAACCCGTCTCTTTGGTCTGCCGAATCTCATGCCCATGCCGACCATCGCACCACCACAACCGACCATCCGGCGACAGAAACGGCCCGTGAATGTCAGCTGCGTTTCCGCTGAAGCCGAACGACTTCACGAGAATTTTTCGGTCGTCGCAGACGCCATCGCCATCGGTGTCAGTCAGCTTCCACAGATACGGTGAACTGCACGTATAGACCGAACCGCGATGCCACAAGACCCCTTGCGGAAAGACCATCTTGTCTGCGAAGACGGTCGACTTATCAAACTTGCCATCGCCATCGGTATCTTCGAGAACGCGGATCAAGTCCTGCGGGTCTTTGACTAATTCCTCAGCGGGGCGATTCGTCCCGGCACTCTCGGCGAGGTACAGCCGCCCGTCGTCGTCGAAGCTGCCCATCATCGGATGGAACGTCTGCTCGGGCGTCGTGACCCGCTCTATGGTGAACCCCTCGGGCACCTGCGGGAGGTCAGCTGCGGTGAGCAATCGACCGGGGAGGACGGCAGCGAATGCGACCAGCACGGGCCAAGCACGATGACTGTTCATAGGTTAGACCCGGAGTGCAACTCGAAACGAGAAGCCCAGACACCGGCAGATGAAGGTGCTGCCTCTCAGATGGCCAGCTTACGTCGCCGCAAGGAAGACGGCAAACGTGGGGCACGTTTCCTTCGTGCCTACACTTCAGGCGACGCAGAATGAATCATGCTGGCGAGCGTCTGGCGTGAGCCGGATGGTACTTCTGGGAACTGGCGCAGAACCAGGGGGCTGACGCCGCCCCGCTCGCCGAAGGTGTCCTCTGCATGTACGTCGAAAACGTGCCCGACGGGTTACTGGGCGAGGGACTTCGAGCCTTTCGGCGAACCAGCGATCGGGACACCGTCGGGGAGTGGCCGGGCAGCGACGCGCCAGCCTCGGGTCTGGGCGTGGTCTTGCAGCGCGCGATGGGCGTCGAAGCTGTCGGGGTAGACCCAGAAGGTCAGCGTGGCGTTGGCACCGGCGGTTTCGACCGCCTGCAAGAAGTGCGATCCGGGCTGAAGAGCCTGCTCTGGGGTCTCTTCGGCGATGCCAGCGGCGGGACGAATCTGCCAGCCAGTGACCTCCATCTTGATCAGGCGGCTGCCCATGTTCAGTTCTTCAGCGGGGGTGGCCTTCGCCCGTTCAAGGGTGAACTCCATCTTGTAGCCATCGACCGGGCCGACACTGCTCTCGTAGTACTCCCGCGAGAGCAGAAAGTCTCGCTGCCGCTGGATCTGGGCTTGCAGCCGCTCGACGAGAACCTCGACGGGGACGACGCTGACTTTGTTGTTGAGGAGGCGAAAGTGGACCTCGGTCCCACTGACGAAGCGACTGATCGGGGTGGTCGAGTGCTTGAGAATCTTCACCTTGGGAGCGGTCGCGCGGGCCTCGCGGAGTTCCGTCTCCAAGGTCGCCAATTGCGAGTTGAGCGAGGCGAGACTTTGTTTTTCCAGCAGGGCCAGTTCGGTCGCAGATTTTTGATCGACGTTGACGGTCGCCACCAGAGCGCGAGCCTTTGTGACCTCTTTTTCGGCTTGGGCTGTACGTTGGGCGAGAGCCTCGGACTCGGCCTCGCTCTCGGCGAGCTGCGAGGTCATCACGTCGAGGTCGGCCTGCATCGAACTGGAGGCGTCCACGAGTTCCTTTGGCGGATCGAGTGGAGCCAACTGAGCGGGCTTAGGTGGCGAGGGCAGGTCGGGGATCTCAGGCGGCGGAGCTTCGACAGCCCAGACCATCGTCTCCGGCTCCCCGAGTTCAATCGGATCATCGAGCACGGTCGGCGGCGAAGGCTCCACTGTCCCCGCTGCCTCGGGCAACACAATCGGTGCCCGATTGACGCGCATGCCCGCAATCACGATCAGGATCACCAGGATGCCGACCATGTTGCACAGGACATCCAGAAAGGAGTCCGAGCCGAAGCCGACTTCGTGTTGTTTCTTGCGGGACATGGGGGTTCGTTGAGGGTTGAGGGTTGAGGGTTGAGGGTTAGCCGCAGTTGAACACGGATGAACACAGATCCGGAAGATGTTGCTGTGCGATGTTGCTTGTGTGGCACATCTACCGAGCCACATCCAGAGCGAAACTCTGGCGACTTCCTCATCGGTGTTTATCTGTGTTCATCTGCGGCTCACGTCTTCTTCTGGGTTGTGACTCGATTGCCAGGTGGATGAGTGTCTCGACTCGCCTTCGGCTGAAGTCCAGAGGGTCAGCCGCAGATGAACACGGATAAACACAGATAAAGAGGATGTTCCTGTGCAATGGTGCTTGCATGGTTCGTCCGCAGAGCCACAACTAGCACCGCCCACTTTCCGCTTCCCATCTGTGTTCATCTGCGGCTCACCCCTTCTTGATCGCTGAGGGTTGAGAGACTCAGAGGCAGAACGAGAAGCCTCATTCGTCCAACCCTCAACGATCCCACCCTCAGTCAAACACATACTCCACCGTGTTCCGCAGCTCCCACTCTTCGCTGGCCGACTGGAGCCAGGCGTAGTATTGGTTGCCACCGGGGAGGACGCGGAACCGCAGGGCGGGCTGCCAATGGAACCCCGCTGGGGGACGGCCCCAACGCTTGGCAGCTGAGGCGAGTTCCTTCGAGAACGCGGTCTCCAAGGTGAGTGAGGACATGCCCTCTTCAATCGGGATCTCATGGTGGCCGATCTGGATGTGAGTCGAATCGACCGTGACGACGACGTACCGTTCCGCCGTGATGCTATTCGGAGCGGGCGTCGGAAGAGGACGCGGGAGATGCTTCTCCAGCATGGCATCGGTGGAGTTCGGTCGGCCCGCTGGCGAACCGGCCTGCCCCCCTGCCCCGCCGGTCTGTATGGGGATCGAGTCGGGAGCTGCGGCACTACTGGAACCTTCGCCGGAGAAGGTGCCCTTGCCGCCCGCGACGCCGTGGGGCTTCGACTCTCCGGACAGTGTGGGATCGTCGGTCGTCTCGACAGCTGAGGTGCGATCACCGCCGGGCTGTCCAGGCTGGCGAGTCTCTTGGGGCGGGAGGCCGTTGGTGGGGTCATGCGGCTTGAGCGGCTGACGCGCGATCGCTCCATTCTCTGTCTGTCCGATTTGCGAGGAGAGCAGTTCGCTCACCTCTCCGCTGTTACCGAACTGCGAGGTCGCCTCGCCCGAACTGTCACCCGCTCCGCGTCCCGCCTCGGGCTGATCTCCGGGTTGGAAACTGCCCACAGGGACTCGGACAGTTGAAGGGGCATGCAGGTGACGGTCCAGCTCTGTGGGTGTCATGCTCAGCAGGCGATCGGGATCGACCTCGGTTCCGGGATGTTGCGACTTCCAACCGGGCGGCAGCTTGCGAACCGGTGTCTTATTACCGGAGTTGAGTGGTCCAGCGGCGTCGGGGGACGTGACATCCCCTGTGCCACTCGTGCCTGTCCCCGTTCGCGGAGGGGCCTGGAACGGGAACGGACGGCCCTGCCCCGGCGAGTTGCCCGCCAGTTCATCACGCGAAGGTGGCCGGCGAGCGGGCATGTTCCCCATCTCGTCCTTCAGGTCATCCAACTTCGGCCCCACGAAGCCTCCTCGACTAGGAGCGGTCGGTGGCTTGTAGCCTGGCCCCATCGTTCGGGGCCGTTCCTGCCGAGTAATCCGCTGACCGCCCACGAATGTCTTTTGCTCTGGGTTCCGCAGCTTCTGCACTTCGTCGAGAACGAACTCGCCTTTCGGGCCTTCGTATTGCAACCCTTCATCCACCAAGATCCGGCCATCGGGTGAGTTGGTCGTCAAGCGATTGCGGATACCCAGCACCTCGTCGATGGCTTCCTGACAGGCGACCTTAGCGTCGGGTGTCGAGACGGGCCAGACGAGTTCCTGCGACTGCGTCACCAACTCGTATCCCGAATCAACGGCCAGTCCCTCCAGCATCCGCCGCGTGACGTAGTACGACACTGTTCCGCCGGGTCGAATCACAAACAGCAAGTACGGCTCCGGTTGCATCGCTGCCAGAGAACTGGCGGCTTGTCGCTGGGCCTCCCAATATTTGAGGAGGGCTTCGGTGCCCGCGCGCGCCGGGTTGTATTCGGGAGTGAATCCTGACAGATCGCGGGCCGAAAGCGAGATGTCCTCTGAGGCGAAGCGGACCGTGTTCGCTTCGCACTCGATGATGATCGGGCGGCGACGAGTCGGCGACGAGCCCACGTACGGCACCAGCTGAAACTTGTCGGCCTGCGCGGACTTCTCCGTCTTCAGCTGTTCGAGTTCGGATTGCAGTTGGGCCAGTTGTTGAGCGATGGTTTGCTTGGTCGTCTTGACCGTAGTGACTTCTTGAGTGAGGTCGCCCTTCTCGTCTTGCAACTTGTTGATCGCCTCTTGCAGGCGGGCGAGTTCCGCAGCGAGTTCGGCCTCCTGCTGGGCGGTGGTAGTCACGAGGGCTTGAGCCTCGCGAAGTCGCTGTTGAAGGCGTTCCCAATTCTCGCGGAGGGCATCCGTCTTCGCCTCCCATTCTCGCCGCAGTTGCTCTTTCTCCAGCGTTCGATCCGGCTCCTTCGGTGGCGGCGGAGGGAGCAGCCTCTTTGAGGGAGACTTGATCGCAATGACGAACTCCGCAGCATTCGTCTGGAAGGCCGGGTGGTCCTCGGGCAGTGGCAATGGGGTCCGACTGCGAGCCACTTCGGCGTCGGCAGCGCTCTCGGCCTGAACGAGTGCCTGCTCCGCTTTCGCCCGTGCCACAGCGTCGTGATGCAGCTTTCGGGTCGTCACCAACAGCAATAGAATCAGCGCCCCCATCGCACTGATCAGTACGGCCAGAAAGGGAAAGAGAGAAACCGCTTGTCCAGTCTTTCGACGACTCACGTCACGGGGACTCGCATGGGAGGACTTTCTGGGTAGCGACCTTCGCCAGAAGGTGGGCGAATGGTTACAGCGTTCACCGGTTCCAACAGACTTCGGGAGTCTTCGCTCGACTTCGAAGTCGTGATCTGGCAGCCCACCTTCTGGCGAAGGTCGCTACAGCAGGATCACGCAGCTCGGGAATGCACACGTGCCGTCAGCAGATGGATCGCGGCGTTCAAGCTGTGGATTGACTCCTCGAACTTCTCAGTGCCACGCAGCGATTCGAGGTTCTCGTTGAGTCGCAGCTGCAAGCCGGTGAGGTTCTCCTCGTGGCCGACGATGCGGAGAAGGTGTTCGCTGTGTTGCGAGAGTGCGGCGGACTGCGTCTCGCTCGCGGTGGCGAGGTGCTGGAAGCTGCCCTGCCAGGTGTCGAGACGACTGGCGAACTCGTCGAGCGTGTTGCGGAGGTGCCACTGCTGTTGACGGGCCGCAGTGCCGATGTCCTCGCGGAGCATGGTGGTCCAGTGTTCCAGTTCCTGCTGCCGCGCGGCATCGTGGGTGCGGCGGTCTTCTTCGATCTTCTCAATCGTGGACGAGACATGCTGCGAGACGAGTTGGCAAGCGGTGAGGAACTCGTGCCGGACCGCTTCGAGTTGTTGGGCATGAGCCGCCAATGCGGTGTCGGTGCCATTGATTAACGACTCGCTGAGGAGTTGCTGATGAGCGTCGATCGTTTCCGACCAGCGTTCTCGCAGCGTGTCGAGCGACACCTGCCACTGACCCGACTGCTTCTCGATTAAGCTGCCGGTGCTTTCGATCAGCCGTCGTGCCGACTCTTGTTCGGCCAGCACGATGGTGTGATCGGGAGTCGCGGGTCCGTCGATCATGGCCCCGCAGAGGCTCAAGGCCGACTCTTCGGCCATCGACAGAATGGTGTCTTCGTGCCGCTTGACGAACAGCGAGCCGAAGACCAATGCGAGCGAGAACAATAGCGCGATGGCTGTCGTATCGAACGCGATCGCCAAGCCGCTGGTCACCTCGGGTAACGAGGTGTCGAGCTTGTCTGGCGTCACGTTCGCGATCGCCAGTGTGATCCCCAGCACCGTGCCCAGGAATCCCATGATCGGGATCGCCCAGATAATCGTCTGCAGCAGCGAGTGACTGTCATGCAGCGCATCCGCTGCCGTTTCCGAGAAGAACTTCAGCTGGTCTTTCAGGCCCGAGGCCGAGACCCGCTCCTTGAGGAATCGTCCGATGCCACGCATCCGTTTGGCCCACACGGTGTCCTGCTGCGACTCGGTCAGCTTCCCCAACTCTCCGCGCAGCTGACCGTGTGCGGCCGTGCTTTCGATGGGGAGGGCCCGAATCGTCGTCGACCGCATGGCCGCATATTCTTGCCGGAGCGCGAACGCCTTTTGGACCAGAACCACCAGCCCGACAAAGAACAGCCAGACCTCCAGATACTCGACCCAGTGACTACAGCAGTAACGCTCAACGTCCGCCTTCCACATCGTCATGTGGGGAATGGCGGCAAAGAACCCCATCGTGATGAAGGTGCCCCACAACCACGGCGAACGGACGAGTGCATGGCCCCAGTGGTTCGACTCATCGAATTCGATGGCGTCGTTGGCGAGTGGGGTATCGGGGGTCTGTGGCTGCATGAGGGCGATCCGTCTATCTCGGAGCGCAATGTCCGCGCACATGCGGGACATCCGCTTCTCGTGTTAGAATCGGATAACTCACCGGGATCGATCCAGTTCAACACCCGTTGAGCGATCAGATTCGGGCGTTGTCTGCCGATTCAAGATCGGGAGAGGCTGATACGGCCTGTGGAGAGAGCATGCGTCCCGCAGAATCTGCCGATCTCGATGCCGATGGGTTCCCTCGCGATGCGGACGGGTCCGGGCAAGACGCCCGAAGGAGCTGGCTCGACCGCCCGTGGATGTGGCCGCTGTTCGGGCTGATTGGCATCGTGGTCTTCGAACTGACGACCAACCCTGGACTGGCCGTGGCGGTATTCTGTGTGAAGCTCGGGGTGGGGGATGTCCGGCTGGGACTGTGGCTGTCTCGCCATGATCCGAACCCTCAACGAGGGACGATCACCGGGTTGATGGCGGCCTCTTTGGTCGGACTGAAGATCACGCTCGCCAGCCTGATTATCTCGATCGTATTGGCGGTGTTGTCACAGACCATCGACCAGAATGCGGGACAGAACCAAGCCGTGATTGAACAGTGTGCCAAGTCGCTGGGCATCACCGCAGCTGTCGCCATGTGTGTCTCACTGTTGATTGCCCGTCTCGGTTTCTTTCAAGCGCGGCGCGCGGGTCAGAAGGTCTGGCTGGAATCGAGCATGCGGCGGGCTCCGACAGAAAACATCTGGCCGTTGGAGTGCGTGGGGAACACGCCACGGAACATGGTGATTGATGTCGCCCAGTTCTGCTTCCTGCTTCAGATCCCACTGATTATGTTTGCGGCGATTAGCGTTTCCATGCTCATCGAGCGGGTGATTCCCAACTTCATGCCCTGGGGCATTGGCATCGCGCTCATGCTAGAGATCCTGTCTTATGTCCACCTGCGATTCACGATTTGGCGAGTGGCGGCCAAGCACCCCGGCGAGTGCTGGCCAGAACTGATGGCGACTCATCAGTTCCGGGGCTTTAAGGGACACGGTTTCCGACGTTCGGTACTGCTGGAAGTGGATGAGGAGATTGATGAGGAAGATACCGAGGAGGGATAAGGCCAGCGAAGAGATCAGAACGCCCTGCCACGCCGCTGGTTCGGGCGGGGCTTCTCTCTGCAAGAGCGGCACGGCGTCAGCCTGCCGAGGCGTTTACCAACCGAACGCGTCGGTTCGTGGGCTGGGGCCTCGACAGGCTCACGCCTGCCGCTCTCGTCGATGGTCAGAGTGCTTCGGAGAGGTGCGGCTGTTCAAACTCACAACGAACCCAGACATGCGAAAACATCGGCATCTCTTGGAGATTGTTGAAATGCCATGACCACGACGGGACATAGACCAGTAACCCCTCGTCCTCAGCGGAGGCTGACCCGTGACTGAATCACTCGACATGTCGCCCCCATTGCCCCTCTCGTCGGACTCCTCTGATCTGACAGATCGATTCCTCCTGGACGAGTTTCTCCGTCCGGGGTGCGATCACCCGCAACGGTCCGAGTGGGCGTTTCGGCGGCTCGTCGAGTGGCACAGCCCGATGGTCTTGGGAGTCTGCCGACGAGTCTTGCGAGACGATGCCGATGCTGAGGACGCCGCGCAGGCTGTGTTTTTGGTGTTGTGGAGGAAAGCGACCGGTTTAACGGCCGAGTCTCTCGGCGGGTGGCTGCATCGTACGGCATTACTCGTCTGTCAGAACGCGATCCGTGCC
The DNA here is from genome assembly GCA_031431195.1 of Planctomycetota bacterium. Classification (GTDB taxonomy): domain Bacteria; phylum Planctomycetota; class Planctomycetia; order Planctomycetales; family Planctomycetaceae; genus TH-plancto1. The sequence continues at coordinate 15,830 of JANPCU010000149.1, forward strand.
CGTAAAAATCGCCGCATCCACGAACAGCGAGCCGCTGCCATGTCTCCCACGACTGTGACTGATGATGCTGACTGGTCGGCTGTGCGCGAAGTGCTGGACGCGGAACTGGACCGCCTGCCCGAGAAATACCGGGTGCCGCTGATTCTGTTTCATCTGGAGGACCGCCCCCACAGCGAGATTGCCCAGTTACTGGCGGTCAACCCGGCGACCGTGGCCACCTGGCTCAGTCGAGGCCGCGAGTTGCTCGCCTCGCGATTGCTGCGACGCGGGATTACCGTGGGGGCAGTGGCGCTCGCGACCGGGCTATCGAGTGTCGCTTCAGCGGCTCCCGTCGCTCCGACCTTTGCGGCTTCAACCGTCACAGCTGCCAGCTTGTACGGCTCGGGGCATCTGGCGGTGGCGGGGGGGTTGTCTGCGTCGACATCGGCATTGGCCGGAGAGTGTTTGAAGGGGACACTGCTGACTCCGCTGAAGTGTGCGGTCTCTGGGGTAGTTGGTCTGTTCGTGGCCGGGGCAGTGACGCTGGGTGTTGCACTCGGGCCGGGGGAGGAGTCGCCGGTGGCGACGCAGTCCGTGCCGACCGAGGTGATCACCCCGGCGGAGAAACCTCCGGCAGAGGTAATCGCGGAGGCCCCGGCTCTGACCGACGAGGAGACCGACCCGCAGTTCGGTGGGATCACCGGGCAAGTCCTCTGTACGCAGCCATTCCCCCAGCGGGGGCGAGACTTGATTCCCAATGTCCCTGACGAAACTCTGCTGGTCGACCCGCAAACGGGCGGGGTCGAGAACGTCTTCCTCTGCCTGAGAAAAGCTCCGACTCCGGTTCACCCCCAACTGATCCCCGTGCCAGCACAGTCCGTGGTCGTCGACAACGTCGCGACGGTCTTCGTCCCGCATGCGTTCTTCGCACGAACGGGACAAGGGATTCACTTTATGAATGGGTCGGCGACTCCCATCAATGTCCATACGAACCCGGTGGTGAACCCCTCGATGAACTTCATCCTCAAGCCGATGGACCGGGTGGGCTTGATCGTTCGCTTTGCCCAGCCGGAAACTCTCCCGGTGAAGATCAGTGATGACATCCACGCCAGCGCGACGAGTTACGGCTTGGTTCTGGATCACCCGTACGCCGCAATCACCGATGCCGCCGGCCAGTTCCGCATCTCTCATCTCCCCGTCGGGCCCCACAGCTTCCGAGTCTGGCACGAGCGGGTGGGGTACTTGGAACGAGACTATCAAGTGACCGTGACCGGCGGGCAACTCGTCACCCTGCCGCCGCTGAGCGTGCCGTCGGAGAAGTTGTTGAAGCGGTAGGAGGCCATTCCAGTAAGGCGATCGGTCAGATTTGTCTGACCCGTGGGATAGGCTTCCAGCCTGTCAACTCCCGCGAAAAGACGGGATGGAAGCCTATCCCACGGTAAACTTCCTCTGTCCGTTCGCCTAAGCGGCGCAGCTAGCGCCCCATGGCACAGACTTTATTAACCCGAAGCGGATGCGAGGGCGGATGCGAGGGCGGATGCTCTCGGCGTCCTGCGAGAGTGTGAGCCGTGGAGTGTCACGCTGGCTGGTTCGGTCGGGTTTTGGCGGGACGCCTCGCGATGGTCGGACCCTCGCTGACGCGTCGGGCGACTGAGCGGGCTCAACTCTATCGATCGTGCCGATTCGCCCAGCTATCCGGATTTTACTGGAAAGTCGCGAGGGAACATTCGATGATGGGAAGACGGTGCGTGGCGGATTTGGAATCGCATTCGTGACAGCGGCCGATCTCGGGGCCATTGAGTCCGCGAGGAACCGGCGGCTAGCGCCTGGCCGCTCACTTTTGGAGAACACCCCTGTGCGACTGGCGAAGGGAACCTGCCTGGCACTCGCCTTGATCGCGATCGTCGCGAGCGCACGCGCGGAGACGTTGAGGCTCAAGAGCGGACTAAGCTATACCGGCAAGGTGGCCGGGCTGAACAGTGTCGCGGTCTACTCGTCACTGAAGTCCAACCTGAATAAGAAAATACCCGCAACCTGTCCCATCTGGATGGTCGATGACGGACCGCGCCGACTCTCCGTTCCCGGACGGCAGATGTCCGAAGTTCTGGATGACGCTCGATTGCCCTCTAGTATCATCAGCTTTCATATCCCTCAGCACAAATCCAACCAGCAGAACTTCCCGCTACAAATTGGAACGTTCTCGCGCGTCGAGGAGTTCGACGAGTTCGGACATGGCATGGTGCAGCTACGGACGGGGCCCGAGACCACATTAGATATTATGCTGGGAATTGTGGAGTTGCGCCCGGATTACTTTCGCATCGACGCGTTGAAGTATGACTGGTCACTGGCCCGCACGACTCAATCGCTCGGTCCAGAGGTCATCGACCGAATTCTTAAGAATCGAGTCAACCGGGCCGATGTCATCGACCGGCGTAAACTCGTCGCCTTCTATGAACAGGCCGAGATGTACAAGGCGGCTCGCCAGGAGATCCAGCTGCTGGTCCAGGACTTCCCCGAGGAGCTGGCCGAGTGCGACAGAACGACCGCCCTCATGGACGAACTCGATTCCCGTCGCGTACTGAACGAGATTCTGCGCCGTCGAACAGCCGGGCAGCATGAGTTGGCCTATGGAGCGGTCAAGACGTTTCCGACCGTGGGGGTCAGCGTCGACATCCAGCGCCAAGCCGCTGAGATTCTCGCGAATTATGATTCGGTCCGCGAGCGCCGGGCGAACCTCTTACTGCAACTCGATATGCTGCAAGCTGCTATTCTTCCCGCCGAGGCCGACCAGCTGCGGCCGCTGCGCAGCCTGCTGGGTGATGAGTTGCATGCGGTGGAGAATCTCGACCGCTTGGCCCCGTTTGAGCAGATCGCGAATGACCCGCAAGTCCCGGCGAGTGAGAAGCTGGCACTGGCATACTCCAGCTGGGTGGTCGGTCCGTCGGATGCCGAGGATTCGTTGCCCTCGGCGGTGCGGATGTGGGAGATGCGATTTTTAATTCTGGAGTATTTGAGGACTCCGGAGAATGCTGCACGGCGCGCGGAGATTCTAAAAACATTGGAAGAGACCGAGGGTGTTTCGGTCGAGCGAGCGGCGCGGATGATCGAGTTCCTGCCCATGCTGGAAGACATGGCTCCGATTCCCCCCGGGGTGCCCACGCGCGTGGAGTTCACCTCGGATGGAGCGGGGGATCCGCTGTCGTACGTGATGGTGCTTCCTAAAGAGTATAACCCACAGCACAGCTATCCACTGCTGGTTGTATTACACAGTTCCGGGAATGACGCCGACGCGGAAGCCCGCTGGTGGGCCGGTGATGCGGATCGCGAAGGGCATGGCCAGCGACGCGGGTTCATCACCATTGCCCCGCACTATGCTCAGCCGAAGCAGGCTCAGCACGCATACAATCTGAACTCGCACCGCGCGGTTCTCGGGTCCATTCGCCATGCCATGCGCACGTGTCGGGTGGATGCGGATCGCATCGTGCTGGCCGGGCATGGGATGGGGGGGGATGCGTGCTTCGATCTGGGAATGTCGCATCCAGATCTCTTCGCGGGCGTCATGCCGATCTGTGGCATCAGCCAGCAATACTGCAAGTTTTATTATGGGAATGCGATGAAGATGCCCTGGTACGTGGTGGCGGGACAACGAGATCGAGACACCGTAGCCCAGAATATGCGAGAGCTGAACCGCTACTTCGGGAAAGGAGCAGACATCACTTACTGTGAATATAAGGAACGAGGATTAGAATCTTATATTGAGGAACTGCCCCGCTTGCTGGACTGGGCGGAGACGGTCCGCCGCAAGCCGATTCAGGAGTTCTCCAACTTCGAGGTGAATATTCTGCGCGCGTTCGACAACCGCTTTTATTGGATTCAGTCCGGGACTCTTCCGGAGGAGATGTTTCAACCGATTGTCTGGGAGGATCCGAAGAAGACAATTCGCGAGATGCCAATCAGCGGCAAGATCACTCCCGGCGGAACGGTCTATGTGTCTCACCCCGGCAAGACGTGTTCTGTTTGGTTCTCGCCCGACATGATCAATCTCGAGGAGCGGGTCCGCATCCATGTGAATGGCCGAGAGAAGTTCAACGACGTGTTACAGCCCCGGTTGGAAGTTCTGCTGGAAGATCTGCGCACGCGGGCCGATCGAAAGCGGCTGTTCTGGGCCAAGCTCGATTTGTAGCAGAGCCTGCGAATGCGATTCTATGAGCGGAGAGAAATAAGATATTTCGTAGGACGGACGTCCCAATCCGGCCGCATGAATGATCACTGGTAAGGCATTTCGCGAAGTGTTAGAGATTCATGCCCCATCCCCGGCGTGTGTGCGTCAGAAAAGACAGTCAGTCACCAGGCCATATCAGCGTTCTCGGGGACTGAAGACAGTTTGTGTCACGCAGAGACGCAGAGGCCGCAGAGTTTCCAGAATGGATCCGTCGCCCCTTTTGCTTCTCATCTTCCTCTGCGAACTCAGCGCCTTGTAAGTTGCGAGTGTCGCGTTCGGGGGTGCCTCTGTGCCTTGCTGGTCAATCTCCGATCCCGGACCGACTTTTCTGACGCACACACGTGACCGGCTTCACTCGGTGACACGGTGGTCACTCGCCGTCTGGGCCGTCTGAACACTCAGAGTCCGCAGGTAGGCGTACAGGTCCGCATAGTCGCTCGGCTTCAGATCCTTCAGCAGTCCACCCGGCATCAGTGAACTGCTGAGTGGCTTGCGGGTTTCGATGTCGGCAACCTCGATGCGGAAGGTCTGGTTGGCGGCATTCCGAATCACCACTCCATCGATCGCTTCGTACACGAGCATGCCGGTGAAGATGCGGCCGTCCTTAGTCTCGATCAGTGTCGTCTGGTAACGCGGGGAAACGTCGCGGTTCGGGAGGGCAATCGCGGTAAACAGATCCTCGCGGGAGAACCGAGTCGCCGAGCCTTGCAGATCCGGTCCGAGAGCCCCACGAGTGCTGTGGCACTGGACGCAGGCCCGCTGACTGAACAGCAGTTCGCCTTTCGCGGCGTCGCCGTGGCTCCAGTCAACGGTGGCCAGTGTCTGCTTCAACTCTTCGATACCGAGCTGTGTGTCACCTGACTGGCGGTTGAACTCGGTCGGGAATTTCTGCTGGACATAGGCGGTCCACTTCTCGACGATCGGAGCCTGCACACTGCCGTCCTGCCCCGCCTGGTAGCCGAAGCTCTGGCCGAGATTGCGGCGGAGGAGTTCCTCCAATTGGTCGCGAACTTGTCGCTCTTGGTCAATCGGGGCCAGCTTGCGGAAGGCCCGCAGTAAGGCCACGTTCTCGAGTCCGGAGTCGCTGGCGGGGAGCAGCAGCAGCGCCTTGACGCATTCCGCCATCACATCAGCGGTCGAGTTATCGAGCCCGGCGATGAACTTGTCGCGATCGACCGGACTGGGTGTCTCGGACAGGGCGATCAGCACCGCGTTCCGTAGCGCGAAGTTCTCGAACTGAGCGCGGACGAGATCCCTCATCTCCTCATCCGGGCTCCCCCCCAGCAGGAAGATTACATCGCTGGTCCACTGGTAATCCGGCGTCGTCTGCACCTTGCCAATGAAAGCGGCGGACAACTGCGGGTACTGCTCTTCCTGGAACTCTCCGCAGAAAATGACGTGACCCGGACGGCCAAACTCAGGGTCTTGCAACATCGCCACGGGTAGCTCGGCGTCCTGCATTACCAGGGCGCTGTACATCTCAGTCGCGCGCTCATCCCAGTCACTGTCTTGGGGCAGTTTGCGGGTCTTGATCTTCCCTTCCAAATGACACACTGCGTGGGCGATGGCCTTTCGCTGAGTCGGCGATGGAAGCACTTTAAACGTGGAGATCGCCAGTAGCCGGTGAATATCTGCGACAGGGTGGGACTTCGGCGAGATCTGTGTCAGCACCTTTTCGAGCAGCCCGGCGTCGGTCGGCTGAGACATCGCCATCGCGCGTTCGATCTCCAGATCGACCAGCTCCGAACCACTCGGGTAGAACTCTGTGTAGCTGGCGTTGAGAGCCTCGATCTCTGGGGAGTTTTTCGTCAGATCATAGCGGCTGGTATATCCGTAGAACGCCTCGGGCACGGAATCCTCTGCGGGCATCACGTCCCCCAAGGCCAGCTGGAGCAGCCGGGCCGCTTCCAGCTTCAAGGCCTCGCTATGGTCTCGCTTCAGGATGCGGGTGGCAATCTCCACCGGGTAGTTGTGGAACTTGCCCCGCCGCTGATTGAACGCGACGGCCACCGAGACGCCCGATTGCCAGCCGCGCTTCACAGCCTCTTCCGAGATCACATGGTAAGTTTCGACCGAAGTCCGCGCCAGCAGACGCACAGCGGTCTGGCGGATCAGGCGATCCCCACTGCCCAGCTGAGCCGCAATCGGAACTGCGAGATCGAACAGGACGGCGTCGTCGGCACCCTCGAGTGACTCCAGCGCCATGCGTACGACGAGGGGCTGTTTATCGGTGAGGCAGGACTTCAGGAACTCCGCATTCGGAGTGAGGGGAGTCGTGCGACCGACTGACCACGCCGCACGAGCTTTGACCGCCGGTGCGTTCGAGTCAGCGAGCCGGGCGAGCATGTCGGAATCGAGGCCGTTGAACTTCTCGGTGAGGATCTCGATCGCTCGGACCCGCTCGGTCGGGGAACGGCTGGCGTCGAGGGCGGCTTCGATGATCGCGGGAGCCTTGAGCTGCCGCGCCAGTGGTTCCCAGCGCATCCGGGACCAGCTGCTGAGGGGCTGCGGAGCGGTCAGGCACTGGGTGAGTTTTTCCGCTTGCGTGGTGGCAGCTGAGGCGGGCACGGCGAGGCGGTCGGGCTCGTTGCTCGTCTTGCGGATGCGATAGACGGCTCCCCGAGTGCCGCGTCCGCCGACGCAGACGAACAGCGAGCCATCGGGGCCGACCTCAGCATCCGTCGGAGCGAATCCATGCTCGCCGACAGCGGTCATGAACTCGATGGGCTTCGTCGTCCAAGTGGAGCCATCGGCCACCATTGGCAATGCCCAGATGCGGCCGTACGTCCAGTCGAGAGCGAACAGCGCCCCGTGGTATTGAGCCGGGAACTGCGTGTGGCGGTAGGTGACCAGCCCTGTCGGGGAACTGCGACCGAATGAATCGAGGACTGGCGGCATGTCGAGGAAATACTCGGGCCGCTTGTAGCTCTTGGAGAACCAGCCGCAGTCGGCTCCGGGGACGAGTTGATACAGCCGAGTTGGTTCATACCACGGGAGCGTAATCTCACGCTCGCCATCGCTGTCGAAGGTGTAGATGTCGCCGAAGGTGTTGAAGTCGAAGTCGTACGCATTCCGCAGCCCGTGCGCGATGATCTCGCCCTTCGACAGATCGGGCTTGAACCGCATCATCGTGCCCGCGCGGGGAACCTTGACCGGAGCGTTCGGCAGCGTGTTGTACTTCTCATTGACTCCGGCCATGTTGCCGCAGATCAAGTACCACCAGCCGTCGGGGCCTTTGCGAATGGCATGGGCGTCGTGCTCGCCCCCGCTGTTCAGTTTGACGAAAACCTGTGGCGCTCCATCCGCTTTGTCATCCCCATTCGTGTCGGTGTACCGCAGCAGCCCCGCATCGCCGAGGCAGATCAGGTCGCGACCATAGAAGAACATCCCCTGCGCCCCGGACTTCGGTTCATTGGAGTACTCTTGGAAGGTCTCTGCTTTGCCGTCGTGGTCCGCATCGACCAAGATGCGGACATACCCGGCACCCGAGACCACGACCCGGCCCAGCGAGTCGATCGTCATGGAATAGATGTCGTGCGCCAGTTCGTCGTCTGCATACAGCGAGACCTCGAACCCCTCGGGAACCTGCACTCCGAGTGCGTCTTCCGCCTGCACAGCTGCGGTCCAGCTGGCCCCCAGCAGGGTCAGTCCGGCGAGAATTCGGGAGATCAGCGAGCGCTGGGGTTCAATTGCGGCGGCTGGCAACATAGGATGGGCTGCCCAAGTCGGAGTGACGGAAGTGGTGAGCGGGTCGGACTATAGTTCCGATTCCGATTTTGAGGCAAGACGCGGTTTTGGGAGGCCGGGACCGCGAGCCAGGTCGTCCGAAATCGACGGACTCGTCACCCCGGTGGCTCGCCCGGAGTGAGGGGGACCCCGATTCCCCCCCCTAAGGAATGAATTTTGAACTCCCAGCCTGCTTTGACCGTTGAGTTCTCCGCAGTCGCTGACGAGGGTGTCTCTCGCCCGTTTTGGGGAGTCACCACGGAGGCACGGAGACACGGAGAAGAGGGGAGTGAAGCACGGAACCCCAAGCATGGCCTCAAGCCGCAATCGAATGACCTCTCCCAATTCAGTTCGAAAAGAGCGCATTCAAAGCCGGAGGTCTGCCACTGTACCCCCAAGGGGTTGCAGCCCTTAGCCCCGGGTTGGCGACCAGCGGGAGCCTACCCGGGGTTGATTCGATATCGAGGAGCGAACCCTGAAGGGGTTCTACGCGCCTTGTCTGGCAAGTGGACAACCCCTTCAGGGTTGGGATCGATCCGGAACTGTGACCCAGGGTGCGCTCCCTGCGGTCGCGACCCTGGGCGATCGCCTTCAACCCCGTTGGGGTACAGAGCCGCCCTTCGCTCCGGTGTGTTGGGTTTACTGATGCTCATTCTCTCAGGGCTGCTGGCTTCGCCTGTGCTGGCTCAAACGACAAAGACGCCCGCTCCCGTGGGGGCTGTCGCGACTCCTGCCGATGCGACACCCGCCACCTCACCTGTACCCGCTTCGCATCCCGAAGTGAAGTTCGAGAAGTCCCGGCCCGTGGAGGTTCTGGCGACGCTGCTGTTCGCTCTGGCGATCCTGCACACATTCTCCGTGAAGTATTTCGCGAATCTGGCTCACAAGTACCCCGAAGGCTCCGTCCAAGAAAACCTGTACCACTTCCTCGCCGAGACGGAGGTGGTGTTCGGTCTCTGGGCAGCTGCCCTGTTCTTCGGGATCACTGCGTTACGTGGCTCCATCAGTCAAGCTGTCGCCTATATCGAGGGGTTGAACTACACCGAGCCGAAATTCGTACTGGTGGTGATGGTCGTCGCCGCTACGCGCCCGATCGTCTCGCTGGCAGAGAAGGTCATCGTCTTTCTGGCTCGATTGATCCCCGTTCAAGAGGGGCTGGCCTTCTACCTGGCAGCTTTGATTTTCGGGCCACTGCTCGGGTCTTTTATCACCGAGCCCGCCTCGATGACTCTGCTGGCCATCCTGCTCAAACGCCGCTATTTCGACCAGGGGATCAGTAATAAGCTGGCCTATGCAACGCTGGGACTGCTGTTTGTGAATGTTTCCATCGGCGGCACGCTGACTCACTTTGCCGCTCCTCCCGTACTGATGGTGGCGACGAAATGGAACTGGGGCACGGGTTTCATGCTCACCCATTTCGGTTGCCGGGCGGCGGCCAGCTGTTGCCTGTCGACCATTGTGTTCGCGCTCCTGTTCCGCAAGGAGCTTTCGGCGATTGAACCAGTGCCCGATACAAGTGGGCCGGTGCCGAAATGGCTGACCGGGTTGCATCTGCTCTTCCTGGCGCTGGTTGTGGCGTTCGCTCATCATGCGGATGTGTTCTTTGGCGTGTTCATGATCTTCCTCGGTCTGGTCGTGGCAACCAAGGAGTACCAGGACCCACTCAAGCTCCGCGAGGGTCTGCTCGTCGGGTTCTTCCTGGCGGGGTTAGTGACGCTGGGGAGCTTGCAGACCTACTGGCTCGAACCGCTGATCAAAAGTCTGGCAGGGTCCACGCTCTACTTCGGGGCCACTGCTTTGACTGCGATTACGGACAATGCGGCGCTGACTTTTCTGGGAGCGCAAGTCGAGGGGATCACCGATGACCTGAAGTACGCGCTCGTCGCCGGAGCAGTCACCGGGGGTGGCCTGACCGTCATCGCCAACGCCCCCAACCCTGCCGGAGCCGGGATCCTCCAGTCGTCCAAGGCGTTCGAAGAAACCGGCATCAGCCCTCTGGGGCTGTTCCTGGGAGCACTCTTCCCGACCACGATGGCGATCGCCTGCTTCTGGCTCGTGCCGTAGTGGAAGTCTCGTCCGTCTCACAATCCGTGAGCGGCACGGCGCTAGCCGCCGGTTCCCCTAACCGTGATCCACCAGACAGTGTTACTTGGACGTACCTCGGTGAGGGGAACCGGCGGCTCGCGCCGTGCCGCTCACGAACAGATGTCTCGCTCGGAGTCTCCCATGCCCCATCTCCTCTCCATCCAAGTCGGCATCCCCACGGAGTACGGCAGCGACGGGGCCGCTGACCCGCATGACCAGCGCTGGCTGACCAGCTTCTTTAAGCAGCCGGTAAGCGGACCGATCCGGGTGCTGACCGACCGGATCGAGGGCAACGAGCAAGCGGACCTGCGCTACCACGGGGACGCCGACAAGGCCCTACTCGCTTACTCCGCCGACCACTACCCGCTCTGGCAAGACGAACTCATGCTCCCGGAAATGACCGGTGGCGGGTTCGGCGAGAACCTGACGATCACTGGCCAGGCCGAACCAACCGTCTGCATTGGCGATCGGTACATGATCGGCGACGTGATCCTCGAAGTCACCCAACCCCGCCAACCGTGCTGGAAACTCGCCCGCCGCTGGCGACTCCCCGACCTCCCCAAACGGGTCATCCGCCACAGCCGCACGGGCTGGTATCTCCGTGTGATCCACCCCGGCAGCATTGAGGCCGGGCAAAAGGTGACGCTCCTCTCGCGTCCCCATCCGGAGTGGACCATCACTCGCGCCAATCAAGTCTTCTACACCAAAGGCGGCCCCCCCGAGGAACGAAGGCAACTCGCGATGCTGCCCGAACTCGCCGGGGCCTGGCGCGAGGAACTGGTGTGATATAGTGGAACGAGCACATTGGCCCGTCCGTTCCCCAGCGTCTCAAGACGTCCTCCCCAGCTTACCAGCAGCGAGCGGTAAGCGTCAGTTCAATGGCACTGAATTTACTCGTCCGAAACATGAGTGACGTAGGGTGGGACCAGCCGCTTTGGGCGCAGGCCCACCACGTCTGACGCCTCACCCGACAATGGTGAGCCTGCGCTCCAAAGCGAGCTGGTCCCACCCTACGCCCTGCGACGGAATCAATTCCGTTCTACGACAGCAGTTGTTCCACCGGTGTCCCCGGGCAGACCTTCAGTGGTCTGCCGATCGGCGTGATCAGTTCCTTACTGAACTCCACCCCCATGCGGTCGAGGATTGTCGCGTACAGGTCGGGCACCTCGATCGGGGTGGTCGGCTTGATCGGCTTGTCATCGGTCTGATTGTCGGCAGCTGTGGCTCCGATGACGCGACCAGCTGCGAGACCGCCACCACCGATGACGGCAGAGAACCCGTGCGGCCAGTGGTCGCGGCCACCGAGGGCGTTGATGCGGGGGGTGCGACCGAACTCGCCAATGCAGAGGACGATCGTCGAGGCGAGCAGGTCACGGTCGGCGAGGTCTTTGACGAGAGCGGCAAACGCCGGGTCGAGAATCTTCGTCTGCGTCACATGCCCCTCGAAGTTGTTGGCATGCGTGTCGAAGCCGGGGAGCGTGACCTGGATCGAGCGGACGCCGGTCTCGACCAGCCGCCGGGCCACGAGGCAGCCGCGTCCGAAGCGGGTGTCGCCGTAGCGGGCGACGGTCTCTTTTGTCTCGTCCTTGATCTCGAACGCCTTGAGCTGGTCCGACTTCATCATCGTCAGGGCGCGTTCGATGGTCTGCTGATGCAGCGTCCCTTCGACGCGGGTTTCACGTCCCTGACGAAAGGCATTAGACACGACGCCGAGGTTCGCCAGCCGACGGTCCTGCCGAGTTGGGTCGACACCCTGCCGCATGTTTTGCAGGTTCTGGCCGGGATCGAAGACGCGAAACGCATCGAACTGGTCGCCGAGATAACCGCCACGGGGGACCGCAATATCTTGACTTTCCGACAGTGCGACGTTGTTCGGAATCTCGATCTTGGCATCTGGCAGTTCGTTGACCAAAATCGATCCGAGCGACGGATGTCGTACCGTCGGGTCGGGTCGGTATGAGGTCTGGACGAAGTACGAGCCGCGCTCGTGATCCCCTTCCTTCGAGGTCATGGAGCGAATGATGGTGAGGTGCTGCATCTGCTCCGCCATCTGTGGCAGCAGGTGGGAAATCTTCATCCCCGGAGCGGTCGTATCGATGGCCCGGACCTTCACGCTATTCTTGGAATCCGGGTGCGGGTCCCAGGTCTCCATCTGACTCGGACCGCCCCCCATCCAGAGCGTGATCACACTCTTCGGACGGTCCGAACCACGCCTCTCGACCGCTCGCCCCTCAATGGCTGGGAGCAGGAACGAGACGCCACCCGCCAGAGCGACACGCAGAGCGTCTCGGCGGGACCAGTCGTGGGAAGTGGTGCGGGACATGGCAGGCTCAAGAAGGTTGATGGTTGATCGACTGGACGGCTCGGAGGAGATGGGAACACTAATCTTCACTAATAAACACGAATCCGGAGATCCGACTGGTCAGGATTAGTGTTTATTAGTGAAGATTAGTGTTTCAAAACTCCTTCTTGAACATGATTCGAAATCTGTACTGACGACTGAACACAGACCACGTCCTCAGTGATTCCAGGTGAACTCCGGAGCGTTGTACAACGTCCAGAACAGGTCTTCCATGACCGCGTCTTCGGTGTCCTGCGGCTGCTTCGCAAGTTGCTCCACGAAGTGGGTTCGCTCGGCAGCGGTCGGCCGGCGGGTCAGGCAGGTCAGGAACGCATTGTCGAGCAGTGCCTCATTCGTCGGTGAGAACTGACGCAACGTCCCCGGCGTGGCAAACGCTCCGACTTGGGACATCTCTTTGGCGAACTCCCCATTCAAATTCAGCAGAGTCTGGGGGATTGTGGCGGTGTGTTGTTCCAGTTCCGCCTCGCCAGGGTCGCCGAACTCTTTGACATAGTTGTCTTGTCTGAAGTAGCGGAACGCCCTCGCAAAAAGATGCGAATTCTGATCGATTGTCTTCACCGAATTGCTTTGCAGCATCGCGCCGATCACCTGCTCGGGACGGAGACGGCTCAACGGGAAGACTCCCCAGAGTCGTTCGGCCTGCGCCAGTTGCAGCGGGTCGGTCAGGGGATGCTCGGAACTACGGCGGTACGCTGCTGTCGAAGTGATCACCTGAATCAAACGCCGGAGATCGCACCCATGCTTGCGAAAGTCGGCTCCCAAGAGATCGAGGACAGCTGTGCTGGCTTTGAACCGGGGGTCTTCCGGATCGGGCAGGTCATCGACCGGGCGATCCGCAGGCTGCTGATCCGACAGATACGGTTGACCAAAGAGCAGCCCCCAGACCCGATTGGCAATCGCCCGTTCGAATCGCTGATTGCTGGGATGCGTCACCCACTCCGCCAGCCGTTCACGCGGGGTGCCCTGGCTGGGATAGCATTCCGGCGAGAACGGTACGCTCGGTTCTACGGTCCGCATCTTCAGAGGCTGGCCCTCTTCATTCGAGGCATTCGCGGTCTCGTCCACGACCTCATATTTCTTGTCCGGGTTGTCAACGACTCCGACGGGATACAAATCGAGTTGTCCGAAACTGGCAGCCAGTCCCTCGAATTCATTCTGCTTCCAATGGTCGAAGGGATGGTCATGGCATTGGGCACAATCGATCCGTTGGCCCAGAAAGGCTCTCACCGTTCGCCCGGCCAGTTTATTGGGATCGAATTCTTCGTTGGCATAGCCAGCCACGGCAAAGTTCACCGCAGCCTTGTCGGTGGGAATGCCCTCTTCCGCAATCAGCCGCCGGACCATCTGGTCATACGGAGTCCGGTCCTTCAACTGCTGGCCGATCCAGTTGGTGAAGCGGTCACGTCGATAAATCGGGAACTGCCCGCCTTCGACTCCCACGTACGCCCGCGCCAGTCGTTCCGCGAAGTAGTCGTTGAAGCGGGTGTCGGAGAGGATCACAGTCGTCCAGATCGTCAGCCGATCAGGGCGCGTGTCGGCCTCGAACCGGCGAATCTCTTCCAGCGACGGAATCGTCCCCAGCAGGGCGAGCGAGAGTCGCCGCAGCACGGTCAGATCGTCAGTCTTCCCAGCGGGCGTCACCCCAGCAGCACTCAACTGGGCCACCAGGAGTTGGTCGACCTTCTGGGCCATCGGCAGCAGATCATCTGCCACCGGCCCGCCAGCATGCGGAGGACTCAGATTCTGCACCGGGCTGGTGACGGCCATGGAGGTCACGACCGCCAGCCCAGTGGCGACGAGAATCGCTGGCAAGACCGACTTCCATCGCATGACCACTCTCCCACATGAAAATCACGGCCTAAAGTCCGTGGGATAGGCTTCCAGCCTGTCCTCGGGCGGGGAAAGCAATGACAGGCTGGAAGCCTATCCCACGAGGCAACTCCCCACAGTCGAGTTTACCTCACCGCCGATTCGAGCGTTTCAGGTTTCGCTCGAAACTTCACAGCTGTGCGGCTGGTAATCTGATTGTAGACTGCCCAGGCTTCCCCACGCGAAAGCGGAACCGATGACGCCCGCTGAGACCGAGATCGTGACCGACGCCTTCCTCGACGACGATGATGTGCTGTCGAATGACGAGGCGTGGCTGCTGCCGCCCGCGACCGATATTGCGGAGCCGGTCGCCACCGCGCAGGGGGCAGGACCGACGCTCGACGATGGAAGACTCCCCCCCTGCCCCGTCCCTTGGCGGCGACCAATCGCGTTCCTGATCTGGTGGTTTCAGTTGCTGTTTGGACTGGCGAGCTTGGTGTTCCTGCTCTCTGTGATCGCAGCTGTGCCGGTGCTGAACCTGTTTGTACTCGGGTATTTGCTGGAGGTGGAGGGGCGGGTCGCTCGTTCGGGGCGGTTGCGCGATGCCTTTCCACTCATTCGAGTGGCTCCACGCATCGGATCGATTGCCTTGGGTGTCTATGTCTGGACGGTAGGGCTGCGGCTGCTGGCGAATCAGTCGGCGAACGCATACATCATCGATCCGGGGGGCGTGAGTGACCGGCGGCTGGCCACGATCTCGATGGTCGCTTGGATTCTGGTCTCACTTCATCTGTGCCTATCCTTGGCGCGTGGCGGGGGCTTGACGACCTTCATCCGCCCGATCAAGAACCTGCGCTGGCTGTGGGCACGCTGGCGAGCGGGGGATTACCTGGAAACAGCCTCGCAGCATGTGCAGTCGTTTGTGGCGGAGCTTCAGGTGCGGCATCACTTCTGGCTGGGCTTGAGGGGCTTTGTGGTCGCGTTGACGTGGCTGGTCGTGCCGTCGGTGTTGTACGTGTCGGCGACCCGGCCCGAAGGCGGGGCGGCCCTCTTTACCGTCTTCATCGGGTTCTTGCTGACGCTGGTATTCGCCTGGGTGCCGTTCTTGCAGGCCCGATTCGCCGCAGAGAATCGCTTTCGGGCTGGCTTTGAAATCCGGCAGGTCAAGGAACTCTACCGACACGCCCCGTTCGCATTCCTATTCGCGACGATTGTCGTCTACGTTCTCGCCCTGCCAATGTACTTGTTCAAGGCGTTCCAGCTCCCTTCGGATGCCCAGTGGCCGATCACGCTGATCTTCATCCTCAGTATTTTTCCAGCCCGTGTGGCCACCGGCTGGGTCTACCACCGGGCCGTGCAGCGTCGGGAACTGGGGCTGAAATCGTGGCTCACCACGCGGCTGATCGTGCGCGTCGGGCTGATGTTCCCTTTGCTGGGGATCTACACATCCATCCTGTATTTCACGCAGTTCATTGCCACTGATGGCAAGGCCGAACTGGTCAAACACCACGCGTTCTTGATCCCGTGGTCGTTGTAGCTGGAGCTTCGGGACGTGAATGCAAATCCACGTTTAGCTGCGACGCGAAGTCCTCGCAGCGGAGCATCTTGCGACACTCAGCGGACTGACTAAGCCTCACGGTAACGCACTGGTGGATTGCTCCGCATCGAAGACTTCGCCTCGCAGCTAAACCGAACGGCTGATCTCATTGAGAGTCGTTTTACATAATGCCTTTACTGCAAGGATGTAACGACGAATTTTGATTCAGAGCAGACGCGACGAAGATTCCCGACCACAGTCACTTTTCTCACATGCCATCATTCGCTAAACTGTTTCCTCCACACAATAACCGATCAGGAGTGATCTCATGGCGAAGAACGGCAAGAAGCTCAAGAAGGCAAACCACGGCAAGCGCCCGGCCAGCCACACCCACCGTCGCACCCGCAAGGGCACCCTCAAGGTCTGACCTCCTGCGGAGGTTAGTTTGAGCTTCTCGAATTCCACACAGAACGGGAGACCAACACGTTTGGTGTCCCGTTCTCTGCTGCGCGGGCGAGCGTCCGGCGTCAGCCGGATGTTCTGCTGTGCGGCATGTTTCCTGCGTGCCCATGCGCGAGTCTCTGCCTTCTTTCGTCGACTGCTTAGCACACGAAATGTCAGTCGCGGAGCGACATGACCTACGTCTACGCCGCTCTGCGAATGAGATTCCGAACTTGCCAACGGCCCCTCGGGACTGGGTTGGTCCATGCCGAGGGACCAGGGGCTGACTCTTCCCCGACCGCCGGGAACGAAACCCATGTCCGGTCCAGATACCCGACGCGACTTTCTCGCGGGCCGAGCTTTGCTCCGACTCGCTGACTCGGCGGACTCCCCGGAAGTCGAACGAGTGGCTCCCACCGCCGGAGCCACCATCCGCCTCGAAACGCGGGCGATGGCCTGCCCCTGGTCAGTGGTACTCAATCCGGGTCCGCCCGACCAAATCATGGCCGCCAGCGACGCCCTCGACCTCGTCTACCCCATCGAACAGCTTCTCTCGATCTACCGCGATGACTCGCCGATCTCTCTGTTAAAGACGCTCAAGCCTGGTGAGTGGCGGCCACTCCCACCCGAGGTTTTTCATTTACTCGTCCAGTGCCAGAAGTTCTCCACAGCCACCGGTGGAGCCTTCGACCCCACCTCCGGCCCGCTGATTCGCCTGTGGCGGGAGTGCCGTCAAGTCGGACGCATCCCCGAGCAGTCCGAGATCGACCTCGCACTGGGAAAGACTTCCGAAGTCTCCGAAGACTTCGGAAGTCTCGCTGGCCGTGAGGACGGGTGGCGGGGTCAGGAGGCTTTGCGGATGGCCCCGAAGTTTGCGACTCCCCCAGCGCCGCTGACGCGTCCCGGCATGTCCCGGCTGATCGAACTCAACGCCGCCGACTCGACGATCCGCGTCCTGGCCCCCGGCGTCGAGATCGACCTCGGTGCCATCGGCAAAGGGTACGCGATCGACCGCCTCTCCGAAGCCCTGACCTCTCAACAGCAGGCTCACTTCCTCATCCACGGCGGCTTCAGCAGCCTCCGCGCCCACGGCCAGCACAACGGACTCCCAGGCTGGCCCGTCGGCCTCCGCAACCCGCTCTTCCCCGACCGCAACTACGCCACGCTGTTGTTAAATGACCGAGCCTTGGCGACCAGCGGATCAAACGTCCAGTTCTTCCGCCACCAAGGCCAGCGCTACGGCCACATCCTCGACCCCCGCACCGGCTGGCCCGTGGAGGGGATGCTCTCCGTCACCGTCACCGCCCCCACCGCCACCGAGGCCGACGCCCTCTCCACCGCCTTCTACGTCATGGGCCTCGAACCCGCAGCTGCCTACTGCCGCGAGCATCCCCAGATCGGAGCCATCCTCGTCCCGCCGCTCACCCAAGGCCGCACCCTCACCCCGCTGATCCAAAACATCCCCGAGGAGGATCTGTTCTTCGGCGATGATGTGGCCGTGGAGGGGTAAGAAGAGTTTGAGGCTTGTTCGGTATCGTCACATAACGTCCAAGGTAACGCGGCGGCGGCCCCTGACTTGGAAGACAGAACACGCGCGAGCAGCCGCTCGCGTTGACCAGCTTGTTAGCCCTTCTTGTTCTTTGTTTTCTGTGCAGTGTCAATGACTGCAATGCTGCGTGACAATTTGACGAGACGTTCGATTTCGTCTGGAGACATGCCTTCAAAGGCGTGGAGAACTTCATTGTCTTTGGTAGTGAACATCGCTTTGCGACTGGTGCGTGACTTGATCCATGCAACGAGAACGGTTGCGATCGCGGCTGGCAACGCTGCATTCAATGCGATGTCTTGCACGATTTGGATGGTGTCTCCCGCGTTCATGATTACGCCGGGTTGTTGTGGACAGCGAGTAAATGAGACGCCGGATTCATCGAGCATTTTGCAGAATGGATCGTCGCTACCTGTCATGACGTGAATTGAAAGAGGTGTTGCCATGTCGTTTTTCATTCTGAGGGGTCGGAAGGGGGCGAGGGGGCGGGTCTCATTTATGGGTCTGTTTCTGCGAGTCCCCCACCGCCGAGACGGGGTGGCTCTGACCCTGCTCTGAACTGAGGGTCTAGGTTGCAGAGCCACAAGAGGTTACGGCGGGCCATCTCAACTCGCAATCCCTCTTGTTCCTGCGTCACCCAGACGCCCAAAGCGGCATCTGGGCCACCCCGCCAATGGCCGCAGTACGCCGGGCGAGCCGCAGGCCAACGCCGTGCCGGTGAGGTTGCTGAAAGACGGGCCGAAGCCGAAGAAGTAGGATGGGCACATTTGCCCGTCCCGTGTCTCATTCCCGATCTCCGGCCTTGGTAACGAGAGAAAAGTGAGAATTGGTTACTCGGGAGGCAGTGGACTCCATTCCTCCATGTAACTCTTTATCTGTCTGCCAACAATTTCATCGGACGGTACAAGTCCGTGTTTCCAGGTCCAGGCATACGCCAAGTCGCGAGCCAGAGCGTCTTCAGACATGGAATGCCTTGCCTTCATCTCCTCGACCAGGACCGCAATGCGAACGCGACGACGTTGTGATTGAATCTTGCCAGCCTTCAACATCTCCTCTTGACCACCAGTCCAGGGCACTTGAGAGGCTTCGCTGGCAGCTTCCAATCCAGCCATGTATTCGCGTTCAAGTGCGATTTGTTTGTCAGAAGGACGATAGGCAGGCAGTCTCCAATACATCCACTTCACTTCCAGCGAGGTAGCTGGGGGCAATTGTTTGTACCCATCATCGGTCGACAGCGTGTAAATATGCTCATTAGCATTGACAATATCATCGTAAACCAGCACGCCGATATTTTTGTGTTTTGCATCTGGGTCAAGCCCCTCAATCTCAGTACGAAAGGACTCATACACGCGCCTTGCAATGTCTTCCACCTCCTGCTTTGTCGTGTAGTTCTTGACCGTGACTCGTACCCAACGAAGCTGTACTCCACCCTCGAAGTCATTGGGATAGTTCTTCTCTTCCAGAGACGCGATGCGAAATGAGACGGCTGGCGGCTTCGATGTTGAAACAGTTGGAACTGATGGAACTATTGGTGGCTTCCCTGGGCTCAGACCGAGCCACAACACATACCCGCTCACAAGAACGGCAAACGACCAAAGGAAGATCACGCCCCACTGCGGCAAACTCTGCTGTTTTCCAAACATCACATTCCTCCTTTCCGCTCTCGCAGTCGAACCCTCACCTCGTCCCACGGCCGGCTGGCCTCCGGGTCAAAATCGGCTGCATCCAGCTGGCGGTCCAGTTCCTGGCGGTGGCTTTCGGGGATGGGAGTCGTCTCCGTTGAGGGGCTGTCCCAGATTTCACCGATCAGTTGCAGACGGTGTTCCGCATCGAGCCGGTCAATCCCCAGATCCTGGAGGGTGGAAACCATGTTTCACCTCGCGTGACGTTTCAGGAGAGTGGACTATGTCACGAGCCGGGAGCCAAAGGAAGTGGCCCGATGGCATCAGGCTTCCGAGGTCTCCGAAGACCTCGGAAGTCGCTTCACCCGCCGGAATGGTTCGTCAGCCACTCGATCAGTGAGGTGGCGATGCGTGACTTCGGCCCGGACCAGCTGCTGACGGTCTCACCCGTCGAGGCGATCAGCTCCACGCTGTTCTCCTCCGAGCCAATCGCCTCGGGACTGTTGAGGACGATCCAGTTGCAGTTCTTGCGGCGGAGTTTTTGCAGGGCATTCTCGCGCGGGTTCTGGGCCTCCAAGGCGAAGCCGAGCACCCAGCGATCGCCCTTGATCTTCCCGAGTTCGGCCAGTACATCGTCGGTCTCGATCATCTCGACCGTAATCGGGCCGCCGACCTTTTTCATCTTGCCGGTCACGCGCTGCACCGGCTTGTAGTCGCACACAGCTGCGGTGGCGATGACTCCGTCGCAGTTGGGGAAGAGGCGTTCGCAGGCGTCCTTCATCTGGGCGGTGGTGATGACTTGGTGGAACTCGCAGCCCGGCGGGGCAGAGAGTTCGACGGGTCCACTGACCAGGACGACCTCCCAGCCCTGCTGCAGCGCCGCATGAGCAATGGCGTACCCCATGCGACCGCTGCTGCCGTTGGACAGATAGCGGACATCGTCGAGGTATTCGCGGGTGGGACCGGCGGTAATGAGAATTCGCATGGATGGTTCTATTGAAACAGGCGAGCCGGGCGGCGTCAGCCCC